>NZ_JAWCTQ010000067.1:0-27823 GCF_032423885.1 Streptomyces tamarix
GGGGGCGGGGGGGCCGCCCCCCCCCCGCCCCCGCCCGCCCCGAGGCGTTCCCTCCGGGAACACCCGGAGGGCGGAGCGTCCGTCTCCAACCAGGGGAGTACGCCACCGGGCGGGCCCTCCTCCTCGAGGAGGCCCGCCAATCGGTACGCGGGCATGACGCCCGGGCTGCCCCGTTTCCCTAGGGTTGGTGTCGAGCGGCGGGTGCAGCACTCGTCCCCCGAGGTCCGTCACCCGCCGCCGCAGACAGACGGGAGAGGAGCCATGGCGGACACGGCACCGCGGACGATGGTCCGCACGCGGGGACGGAAGGCGCTCTTCGCCCCGTCCGGCGGCCGACCGCCGGGCCGCCGCCACCCCCTGGTGGCGACGGCGATGGTCCTCCCCCTGGCCACCCTCCTGGTCGTCGCCTTTGGCGGCTGGGAGGCCGTGGTGACACAGGCGTCGTCCGTGGGCGTGATGCTGGGGCGCTGAGCGGGCGCCCCGGGCCCGGGAGAGCGGCCCGGGCCGGAACATCCGGCCAACCCCGTGGGGACGGGGGTGCGGCGGACGGCAGCGGCGGCCGGCCGGCTGGGGAGCCGGCCGGCCGCCGCTTCTTTCGCTCCGGGTCCTTCCCGTCCCCGCGCCGCCCGGGTCCTTCCGCCCCCGCCACGCGTACGGGGACCCCCGCGCACGGGTGGACGCGCAGACGAAGGAACCCCCGTCCGCGGCGGGCGGACGGGGGCTCCTGTCGGTGGACGATACTGGGATTGAACCAGTGACCTCTTCCGTGTCAGGGAAGCGCTCTCCCGCTGAGCTAATCGTCCTCGGGACCACGAGACCGTGACGGACCGTACGGAATCATGGATACTACGTGCGCGATACTGGGATTGAACCAGTGACCTCTTCCGTGTCAGGGAAGCGCTCTCCCGCTGAGCTAATCGCGCGGGAAGCCGCTGCTACCAGCGGTTTCAGTGGACGATACTGGGATTGAACCAGTGACCTCTTCCGTGTCAGGGAAGCGCTCTCCCGCTGAGCTAATCGTCCTTGGAGGTGGAGACGGGATTTGAACCCGTGTAGACGGCTTTGCAGGCCGTTGCCTCGCCTCTCGGCCACTCCACCGGGAGTGTAGGGGGTCGGGAAGATCCCCCACTTTCGAGCGGACGACGAGATTCGAACTCGCGACCCTCACCTTGGCAAGGTGATGCTCTACCAACTGAGCCACGTCCGCCTGTCGTTTCCGTTCCGCTTCCGCGTCCCGGCGACGTGTTGAACTCTAGCGGATTCCCGGGCCAGTACAAAAACGCGTTTCCGCAGCGTGCTGCGCCGCCGCCCGCCGAGACCCCCTCCCGGGCCCCCGGTCACCCCGCGCCGACCTGCGCCCCTGTCGCCCGGACGGCCCCGGCGCGCCCCCCGCCCTACACTCGCACCCGTGCACGACCTCGCTCCTCTGGCCCGCTTCGGCGGCCTCCTCGCCACCGACCTGCGGGACGTCACCAGCGACCCGGAGGCCCTGGAGTCCTCCGGCTTCTGGGCCGTCGCCGCCGACTTCGAAGGCCGCCTCACCTGCGCCCGCTTCGGTGACGTCCGCCCCGACCCGGTGCCCGCCCCCGTGCCGGGCCGCTGGCGCGGGCCCGCCGCCGGGGACTGGACGTCGTCGCTCGACCGCGACGCGTACACCGCGGGCGTGCGCCGCATCCGCGAGCACATCGCGGCCGGCGAGGTCTACCAGGCGAACCTCTGCCGCGTCCTCTCCGCGCCCCTCCCGGCCGGCACGGCCGCCACCGCCGACGTGGACGCCCTCACCGCGCTCCTGGCCCGAGGCAACCCCGCCCCCTACGCAGGAACGATTCGCCTGCCCGCGCACGGCGTGGAGATAGCCACCGCCTCCCCCGAGCTGTACCTGCGCCGCGACGGCCGCACCGTCGAGTCCGGTCCCATCAAGGGCACCGGCAGGACCGCGGAGGACCTGCTGGAGAAGGACCACGCCGAGAACGTGATGATCGTCGACCTGGTCCGCAACGACCTCGGCCGCGTCTGCGCCACCGGCACCGTCACCGTCCCGAGGCTCTGCGCCGTCGAGCCCCACCCCGGGCTCGTCCACCTCGTCTCCACCGTCCGCGGTGAACTGGCCCCCGGCGAGGGCTGGCCCGGCCTCCTGCGCGCCACCTTCCCGCCCGGCTCCGTCACCGGCGCCCCCAAGTCCAGCGCCCTGCGGATCATCGAGGCCCTGGAGACGGCGCCCCGCGGCCCGTACTGCGGCGGCGTCGGCTGGGTCGACGCCGACCGCCGCACCGGCGAGCTGGCCGTCGGCATCCGCACCTTCTGGATCGACCGGCGCGAACACCGGGGCGTCCTGCGGTTCGGCACGGGCGCGGGCATCACCTGGGGCTCCGACCCCGAGCGGGAGTGGCAGGAGACCGAACTGAAGGCGGCGCGGCTCCTCGCGGTAGCGTCGGGCGCGTACGAGGCGAGCGGAAGGACCATCCGACGATGAAACTGTGGGTCAACGGCGAACTGCGGGACGCGGACGCCGCGACGATCTCCGTCCTGGACCACGGCCTGACCGTGGGCGACGGCGTCTTCGAGACGCTCAAGACGGTCCGCGGCCGGCCGTTCGCCCTCGACCTCCACCTCGACCGGCTCGTCCGCTCCGCGCGCGGCCTCGGCCTGCCCGACCCGGACCTGGACGAGGTGCGCCGCGCCTGCGCCGCGGTGGTGGAGGCCAACCCGCTGGAGCTCGGCCGGCTCCGCGTCACGTACACCGGCGGGCCGTCCCCGCTCGGCTCCGACCGCGGCGACGCCGGCCCGAGCCTCGTCGTCGCCCTCGGCGAGGCCGCCCACCGCCCCGACACGACGGCCGTCGTCACCGTCCCCTGGACCCGCAACGAGCGCGGCGCCCTCACCGGCCTCAAGACCACCTCGTACGCGGAGAACGTCGTGGCCCTGGCCCGCGCCCACCGGCAGGGCGCGTCCGAGGCGCTGTTCGCCAACACGGTCGGGCAGCTCTGCGAGGGCACCGGCTCCAACGTCTTCGTCGTCGTCGACGGGCGGATCCACACCCCGCCGCTCGCCTCGGGCTGCCTCGCGGGCATCACCCGCCACCTGGTCGTCGAATGGACCGGCGCCCGGGAGACGGACCTCCCCCTGGACGTGCTGCGCACCGCCGACGAGGTCTTCCTGACCTCCACGCTCCGCGACGTCCAGGCCGTCCACCGCGTCGACGACCGCGAGCTGGCGCCCGCGCCCGGCCCGGTGACCGCCAAGGCGATGCGCGTCTTCGCGGAGCGGGCCGCCCTGCTGTGACCCGGTGACGGCCCGCGGCCCGGGGTGGGTAGAAGACCGGTGATGACCACCACCCTGCGGCCGTCCGGGCCGCTCCAGCAGGCCGACGACGGCACCCTGTCGCGCTCCTACGAGGTGTGCGTCAACAGCCGCCCCGTGGGCACCGTCCGGATCGGCACGCTCCGCGCGCGCGGCCGGATCCTCGGCACGATCGGCGACCTGCGCGTCGACGAGGCGGACCGCGGCCGGGGCCGGGGCACCGTCGCCGCGCTCGCCGCCGAGGAGGTGCTGCGGGGCTGGCGCTGTGACCGGATACGGATCTCCGTACCCGCCGACGCGCCCGCCGCCCTGCGCCTCGCCACGGCCCTCGGGTACACCGGGAGCGGCCACGTCCTCGTCAAGGACCTCGGCCCCGCCGACCCCGCCCCGCCGCCCCCGGCCGGGGTGGAGATCCGCCCCCTGGCGGCGGCGGAGACCGCCTCCTGGATCGCCGCCGACCCGGACCGCGCGGCGCTGTTCCCCGACGGCCCGGCCGCCGGCGGCACCCGCCTCCACGTCGCGGTGCGGGACGGCGTGCGGGTCGGCCACCTGTGGACCGGACGGCGCGACCTGCCGACGGGGGAGCGGACGCCGTACGTGTGGGAGGTCGCCGTCGCGGAGGGCGAACGCCGCAAGGGCTGCGGCCGGGCGCTGATGCGCTTCGCCGAGGACCTCGTGCGCGCCGGGGGCGGCGACCGCCTCGCCCTCCGCGTGGACCCCGCCAACACCGCGGCCCGCGCGCTGTACGCGTCGCTCGGCTACCGGCTGCTGTCCACGGAGTGCGAGAAGACCCTGTACTGACCGGGTTCGGGACCGGGACCGGGTTCGGGGCCGGTGGCCGGCGTGCCGTGGCGGTCCGGCCCCGGTGGCGCGTCAGCCCCCGGCCAGCAGGCGGTCGGCGATCTCCTCGATGCGGGCGCGCAGGCCCTCCTGGCTCTTGCCGCCGTCCAGGCGCTCGCCGCCGATCACGTACGTGGGCGTGCCGGTGACGCCGATGGCCTTGCCCTCGGCCTGGTCGGCGTCGACCGCCAGCAGGTGCCGCCCGTCGACGAGCGCCGTGTCGAACTCCTCGTCGTCCAGGCCCAGGCCGCGCGCGACCTCCAGCAGGAACGCCTCGCCCTTCGCGTCCAGTTCCTCCACGCGCCCGAGGACCTCCTCCACGTACGGCCAGCCCTTGCCCTGCGCCAGGGCCTCCTCGGCGGCCTGCGCGGCGGCGTAGGCGTGCTTGTGCCGCTCCAGCGGGAAGTGGCGCAGCCGCGCCTCCAGCCGGTCGCCGTAGCGGTCCCGCAGGGCCCGCAGGTCCTCCAGCGCGGTCCGGCAGTCGGGGCACTGCAGCTCGCACCAGACGTCCAGGACGACGGGCCGGGCGGTGTGGTCGGTGGTGGAGTCGTTCATGGGGCCAGTCTCCCAGCCCGGCCACCGCCGGCCCAACCGGGACGGCGGCCGGCGCCCGACCGGTACCCGGGGAGGAGAACGCCCCGGAGATCTCCCCGAGACGGCCCGCCGCGCCGCCGGGACCCATGGCCACCGCGCACCCGGCCGATGCAGGATGGAAGGGACGTGACGCCCAGGGCTGGAGGACCCGATGCTTGCCGAGACGATCTGCTCCGCGGTGTCCGCGGCGGGACTGGGCATCGCGGCGATCACCGCGTACCGCAGGCGTCTCCTCGCCGCGGCGCGCGTCGCCGCCTACGCGCTCGTCCCCCTCGGCCTGGTGCTGACCGGCGCCGTCGAGTGGCTGGCCGGTACGGCGTTCAGCCCCGTGGCGTGGACCGGGTTCGGGCTGCTGGGGGCGGCGTGGCTGCTGTTCGCCGGCACGCGGGCCGCCGAGCGGCGCCGGGTCCGCCGCGGCGCGCGCCGGGAGCGCGGGGCGGCCGGGCCGGAGCGGCCGGACGCGGTGGCGCCGGGGGCCGCGCGGCCGCCGCTGGACGCGGGGAAGCGCCGTACGGGCGGGAGCGCGCCCGCCGACGACTTCAGCGAGATCGAGGCCATCCTCAAGAAGCACGGCATCTGACCGCCACCCACCCCCACGGGGGACGGCGCGGGGTGGCGCGAGGGGTGGCGGTGGGAGGCGGAACCATGGCGATCGGTCGAAGTATGCGGTGAACTGCCCCTATTTGCCGGGTCTGTTGGGGCTAGGGCACCGCACCGGCTGCGCCATGATCGGCCCCGAGATGCTCGATACCTCGCGGGAGCAGAACCCCGCCCCCTCCAAAGAACCGCGCGGCTGCCTGTTCGCGCTCTCCCAGCCACCGCTCATGATCTTCCTGACGGTGATCGGCGTCCTCCTCCTGATGGCGTCGGTGCACGACCTCTTCCTGCTGTGAGCGGCGCTTCCCCCCGGCGCCGGGCCCGTCCCCCCTCCGGGGCGCCCGCGCGCCGGGCGCGCCGGGGCCCGCCCGTCCGCGGGGGCCGCGCGCCCGCCGGCCGGGCGGGTCGGCCGCCGCCGGTGCCTCCGGTCGGTCAGCCGGCCGCCGCCTCCTTGCGGCGCGCCCGGTACGCCGCCACGTGCAGCCGGTTGCCGCAGGTGCGGCTGTCGCAGTAGCGGCGCGACCGGTTGCGGGACAGGTCCACGAAGGCGCGTCCGCAGTCCGGCGCCTCGCACCGGCGCAGCCGCTCCCGCTCGCCCGCCACCAGGATGAACGCGAGCGCCATGCCGCAGTCGGCGGCGAGGTGGTCGGCGACCGAGGCGCCGGGCGCGAAGTAGTGGACGTGCCAGTCGTAGCCGTCGTGGTCGGTCAGCTGCGGCGTGGTGCCGGCCGCGGCGACCAACTGGTTGATCAGGCCGGCCGCCGTCCGCGCGTCGGGCGCGGCGAACACCTCGGCGAACCGGCTCCGCACCTCCCGCACGGCCCGCAGGTCCTGCGGCCCCAGCTCGCCGACCCCGCTCACCCGGTGGCTCTCCACGAACGCGTACAGCGACGGCACGTCCCCGAGGGTCTCGCCGCGGCCGCCTTCCGGCGCGGTGTTCATCAGGTCGACGACGGTGTCGAGGGCGATCCGGGTGTCGTGGGGGATCAGCACGCTTCCGCTCCCTGGCCTGCCGCGGGCCGGCGCCCGGCGGATTCCGTCGACTCTAGCGGCTGGCGCGTGCGGTGCCCCCCGGACACCCGGGCGAACGCGTCCCGGCGCGTTTGGGCGCGCGGACGCGCCGCCACCGCGGCGACGCGCGGTGACGGCGTGCCCGCCCTCCCGTCCATCGGCCCGCCGCCCCGCACGCACCGTGCCGAGGCCGCGGGAGGGTGTGCCGGCGCCGTCGCCCCGAGTCGGACGGCGCCGGATGGCTCCTGCGTGTCGTTCAGCTCTCCGCGAGGATGTGCGAGAGCTCCGTGTCCAGGTCGAAGTGGCGGTGTTCGGTGCCGGGCGGCACCGCCGCGTCGGTCCGCTTGAGGAACGACTCCAGGGCCCGCGCCGGGGCCTCCAGCAGGGCCTCGCCCTCCGGGGAGCTGAGAGCGATGCAGACGACGCCCTGACCGTGGCTGCGGGACGGCCAGACCCTGACGTCGCCGGTGCCGGTGGGCCGGTGCAGCCCCTCGGCGAGAAGATCGCGGGCGAAGACCCACTCGACCGTCTCCTCGGCCCCGGTGTGGAAGGTGGCGTGCACGGCATACGGATCGGCCGTGTCATACCGCAGGCCCGCCGGAACAGGCAGTGAGGACTCGCTCGATACAACGAGGCGCAGGTGCAGCTCGCAGCTGACCGTGGTGTTCATAAGCGCCATGGCCTTTCGCTCAGTGTGCGCTCGGGGATTCGCACGTCGGCGAAATCGACATCCCACCTACGGTGCCGTTGTAAACCCCTCTGCCCGCTTTGGGATGCCTTGGGTACCTCGATCGGCGGCGGGTAACCGTCGGTTATAGGTCAGTTTCGGTAACTCGCGCCCTCGCGGCCGTCGGGTAAGTTTGGCCTTATGAGCGCGGAGAGTGACGAGCGGGGTGAGGGCGCCCGGACGGCGGCCGAGGCACCCGCGACGGGGGACGCGACCCGGCAGACCGAAGAGGAGCGGCCGCTCGGCTCGCGGGCGCCCGCCTTCGTCCAGGCCCGGCGCCCCCTGCACCTGAGCTGGCAGGTCGGCGTCTTCCTCATCGGCCTCGCCGTCGTCGTGGTCGGTGTGATCATGCTGCCGCTGCCCGGGCCCGGCTGGTTCGTGATCTTCGCCGGCATGGCCATCTGGGCGACCGAGTTCGTCTGGGCGCAGCTCGTCCTGCGGTGGACCAAGCGCAAGGTCACGGAGGCCGCCCAGCGCGCGCTCGACCCCCGGGTCCGGCGTCGCAACATGACGCTCACCGCCATCGGCCTGATCGTCGCCGGCGCGCTGATCGGCGTGTACGTGTGGAAGTTCGGCCTCGTCATGCCGTGGAAGATCGACCAGTGACCCCGGCGCCCCCCGCCCTGGTCGGGGCGCCCGCTGACATGCGGTAATGTTTGCGGTGCGCCCGGGCGATTAGCTCAGTGGGAGAGCGCTTCGTTCACACCGAAGAGGTCACTGGTTCGAACCCAGTATCGCCCACCACCCGGACCGAAGGCCCTGGAGACCGATCTCCAGGGCCTTCGGCATACCGGACGCCGCACGCGGCAGACGTCCCCCATGGACTGGAACCACTACCGCTTCCGCAGCCTCTGGACCCTGCCCGCCCCGCCCGGCGTCGTCTACGCCGTCCTGGAGCACCCCGAGCACTACCCCCGCTGGTGGCCCCAGGTCCGCGACGCCCACCGCGTCGACGACCGCACCGTCACCGCCCGCGTCCGCTCCCTCGCCCCGTACGCCCTCTCCGTCACCCTCGCCGCCCGCCGCCGCGACCCCGCCGCCCGCGTCCTCGAAACCGCCCTCGTCGGAGACGTGGAGGGCTGGGCCCGCTGGACCCTCGCCCCGGACGACGCCCGCGGCACCCGGGTCCTGTACGAGCAGGAGGTGCGCGCCCGCAAACCGCTCCTGCGCCGCCTCGCCGTCCCCGGCCGGCCCCTCTTCCGCGCCAACCACGCCCTGATGATGCGCGCCGGCCGCCGCGGCCTGGCCGGGCACCTGCGAGCGGTTTGAACGGAACCCGCCGGGACCTGTATGGTTCAGTGCGTTCCCGGGCGATTAGCTCAGCGGGAGAGCGCTTCGTTCACACCGAAGAGGTCACTGGTTCGAACCCAGTATCGCCCACCGAAAAGGCCGGTCCCCCCAGCGGACCGGCCTTCGCGTTTCCCCGGCACCCGTCTCAGGCCGCCGCCGCCGGCTGCTCCGGGCGCAGCGGCCACGCCGGATCCACCTCCTCCTGCGAACCGTTCCGCGCGAACCACGCCTGGAGCCCCCGCGCCTGCGCCGCGTGCCACACCGCCTGCCGCGCGTGCAGCTCCGCCACCGACAACTCCTCCAGCCGCGCCGCGAAACGACGCCCCACCGCCCGTACGACCTCCAGCGCCGCCGCCGCGTCCGCCGCCGCGTCGTGCGCCTCCTCCAGCGGCACCTCGTAGTGCGCGCACAGGTCCGCCAGCGTCCGGCGGCCCTTCCGGTACCGGTCCAAGTGCTTGTCCAGCACCCGCGGGTCCAGCACGCACAGCGGCGCGTCGCGCAGGTACCGGGCCAGCGACGACGCCCGGTGCCGCCGCAACTCCCGGTCCAGCAGCGTCAGGTCGAACGGCGCGTTCATCACCACCAGCGGCCGCCCCGCCGCGCACTGGTCCGCCAGCAGCCGCGCCACCTCCTCCATCACCGGCGCGGGCCAACGCCCGTACCGCCGCAGGTGGTCGTCGGTCAGGCCGTGCACCTCCGTCGCCTCCGGCGGCACCGGCACGCCCGGGTTCACCAGCCACCGCGTCGTCCGCGGCCGGCCCCCCTCCACGTCCTGCACCACCAGCGCCGCCGCAACGATCCGGTCCCGCTCGACGTCCACCCCCGTCGTCTCCGTGTCGAACGCGGCCAGGGGTCCCTCGAACCAGCGCGCCATACCCCGAACTCCTCGCACTCGCCGGCAGAGGGACCGATCCCCTGCCCGAAACGGTGATACCCGGACCGTTTGTCCCGTACGCCGTCCGGTCACAACACAGGTGAGCAGCAGCTCGACTGACGCACCGACAGCCCGGAAGGCACGAGGAGCATGGCGCTCGCCGCGCAGCCCGACCCCGGCACCCGGAACGCCCCGCCCCTCCGCGGCGCACTCGCCACCACCGCCTGCATGGAGACCCTCCAGGTCGGTTACCTGCACGCCGTCGTGGCCGCCGCCGGATGCACCCTGTCCCAGCCCTTCCCCGACAACGGCATCGACTGGCACATCAGCCACAGCGCGCCCGGCCACGCCGTCGACGACGAGGTCACCGTCAAGGTCCAGCTCAAGGCGACCCACCAGATCCCCCCGGACCCCCCGGGCCCCACCTTCCCCTTCACCCTCGACAACGCCCACCTGGCCACGCTCGCCCGACCCCCGTCGCCGTCCACAAGATCCTCGTCGTCATGCTCGTCCCGCGCGCCCAGGACGACTGGCTCCGGGCCCGTCACGACGGCCTCGACCTGCGCCACTGCTGCTACTGGACCAACCTCGCCGGCCACCCCGTCACCGGCCGGCGCCGCACCACCGTCCGCGTACCGACCGCGCGGATCTTCGACGACCGGGCGCTCTGCGCGATCATGGCCCGAGTAGGGGCGGGAGGCACACCCTGATGCACCGACCGACCGGCGAACCCGCCCACACCGACCCCCCCGACCCCCGCCGCGTCGACCCCCGCGTCCTCGCCGCGCTCCTCGACCGCCACGGCTGGCACCGCACCGGCGGCGCCCGGGGCCCCTACACCCGCTGGACCCCGCCCGGCCCCGCCACCGTCCCCACCAGCCTCCTCGTCCCCGACAGCCGCGCCTTCCCCGACTGCGACGACCTCCTCGCCGAAGCCCTCACCGCCCTCACCCGCACCGCCGCCCCCTCCGCCCGCGACATCCTCACCGCCCTCGCCGTCCCCAGCGACGAGATCCGCTGGCACCGCGGGACCGCCCTGCCCGCCCGCACCCCGCCCGGCCCCGCCGGCGACCCCGCGCCCTGGGCCGCCCAGGACCGCCTGCGCGCCGCCGCCCACCGGGTCCTCCTCGCCGCCGCCCTCGCCGTCCAGGACCGGTCGGACCACCACGGCGCCCGCCACCGCCACCACGCCCGCGCCCTCGTCGGCGACGTCCTCGTCGGCACCCCGCCCGACGCCGCCCGCGGCCTCACCGCCTTCGTCCCCGTCGACCCCGGCCGCCCCGTCACCGAACGCCTCCACCACGCCCTCCACGCCACCCGCGAGGCCGTCGACTACCAGCGCGCCACCGGCCGCCCCGACGCCTTCGACACCGCCGTCGCCGCCGGCGTCGGCCGCGAGCTCACCGAAGCCCTCGTCACCCTCGTCCACGGCACCGAAGGCGTCGCCGTCACCTTCGCCTGGGCCCCCGCAGCCGGCGCCCCCGCCGGCTGCGCCGCCCGCCCCGAACCCGTCGAGTTCACCCCCGGCGACCTCCCCGCCCTCCGCGAGGCCGGCGCCCGCTACCTGCGCGCCGAGGCGTCCGTGCCCGCCCACGTCACCGGCACCGTCGTCCGCCTCCGCCGCCCCGGCGCCCGCGGCCCCGGCACCGTCCGCCTGCGCGTCCTCACCGGCGCCGACGTCCCGCACCTGCGCGTCACCCTTGACGAGGACGCCTACCGCACGGCCGTCCACGCCCACCTGGCCGGCCTGCCCCTGCGCGTGTCCGGCCGCCTGGAGAGCCGCGGCGGCTTCCGCCGCCTCACCGACACGTACGGCGTGGCGCCGGTCCAGGTCGACGACGCCGAACGGGAGCGGCTGATGAAGGCCCTCGACGAGGAGTGCTGACCGGGCCGCAAACCGTTTCGCGAGGGGGCGCGACGGCTCGGTACCATGCCTAGAACCCCGTGCGCGCGCCAGGGAACAGGGCGGCGCCACCCCTTCAGTCAGGAGAGACCGGTGTCAGACGTCCGTGTGATCATCCAACGCGATTCCGAGCGGGAAGAGCGCGTGGTGACGACGGGCACTACGGCCGCCGACCTCTTCGCCGGCGAGCGCGCCGTCGTCGCGGCCCGCGTGGACGGCGAGCTGAAGGACCTCGCGTACGAGCTGGGGGACGGCGAGACCGTCGAGGGCGTCGAGATCACCTCCGAGGACGGCCTCGACATCCTGCGCCACTCCACCGCGCACGTCATGGCCCAGGCCGTCCAGGAGCTCTTCCCGGAGGCCAAGCTCGGCATCGGCCCGCCGGTCAAGGACGGCTTCTACTACGACTTCGACGTGGACAGGCCGTTCACGCCCGAGGACCTCAAGGCCATCGAGAAGAAGATGCAGGAGATCCAGAAGCGGGGCCAGAAGTTCGCCCGCCGCGTGGTCACCGACGAGGCCGCCCGCGAGGAACTGGCGGACGAGCCGTACAAGCTGGAGCTCATCGGCCTCAAGGGCTCCGCGTCCAGCGAGGACGGCGCGGACGTCGAGGTGGGCGGCGGCGAGCTGACCATCTACGACAACCTCGACGCCAAGACCGGCGAGCTGTGCTGGAAGGACCTCTGCCGCGGCCCGCACCTGCCGTCGACCCGCGCGATCCCGGCGTTCAAGCTGATGCGCAACGCCGCCGCGTACTGGCGCGGCAGCGAGAAGAACCCGATGCTCCAGCGCATCTACGGCACCGCCTGGCCGTCCAAGGACGAGCTGAAGGCGTACCTGGACTTCCTCGCCGAGGCGGAGAAGCGCGACCACCGCAAGCTCGGCAACGAGCTGGACCTCTTCTCCATCCCGGAGCAGATCGGCTCCGGCCTCGCCGTCTTCCACCCGCGCGGCGGCATCATCCGCCGGGTCATGGAGGACTACTCGCGCCGCCGGCACGAGGAGGAGGGCTACGAGTTCGTCTACACGCCGCACGCGACCAAGGGCAAGCTGTTCGAGACCTCCGGGCACCTCGACTGGTACGCCGAGGGCATGTACCCGCCCATGCAGCTCGACGAGGGCGTGGACTACTACCTCAAGCCCATGAACTGCCCGATGCACAACCTGATCTTCGACGCGCGCGGACGCTCGTACCGCGAGCTGCCGCTGCGCCTGTTCGAGTTCGGGACGGTGTACCGGTACGAGAAGTCGGGCGTGGTGCACGGCCTGACCCGCGCCCGGGGCTTCACCCAGGACGACGCGCACATCTACTGCACCCGCGAGCAGATGTCCGACGAGCTGGACAGCACGCTCACCTTCGTGCTGAACCTGCTGCGCGACTACGGCCTGACCGACTTCTACCTGGAGCTGTCCACCAAGGACGAGACCAAGTTCGTCGGCTCCGACGAGGCGTGGGAGGAGGCGACCGAGACCCTCCGCCGGGTCGCCGAGAAGCAGGGCCTGCCCCTCGTCCCCGACCCGGGCGGCGCCGCGTTCTACGGCCCGAAGATCTCCGTCCAGGCGAAGGACGCCATCGGCCGCACCTGGCAGATGTCGACCATCCAGCTCGACTTCAACCTGCCGGAGCGCTTCAACCTGGAGTACACGGCGGCCGACGGCACCAAGCAGCGCCCCGTCATGATCCACCGCGCGCTGTTCGGGTCCATCGAGCGCTTCTTCGCCGTCCTGCTGGAGCACTACGCGGGCGCCATGCCGCCGTGGCTGGCCCCGGTCCAGGCGGTCGGCATCCCGGTCGGCGACGCCCACGTCGAGTACCTCCAGGGCTTCGCCGCCGAGGCGCGGAAGAAGGGCCTGCGGGTCGAGGTGGACGCCTCCTCGGACCGCATGCAGAAGAAGATCAGGAACCACCAGAAGCTGAAGGTCCCGTTCATGGTCATCGTCGGTGACGACGACATGAACGCGGGCACGGTCTCCTTCCGCTACCGCGACGGTTCGCAGGAGAACGGCATCCCGCGCGACGAGGCCATCGCGAAGCTGGCCGACGTCGTGGAGCGCCGCGTCCAGGTGTGACGCGGCGCGTGAGGGGCGGTGCCCGGCCGGGCGCCGCCCCTCGGCGTACCCGGGGCCGGGCGTGGTCATATGCTGAGGCGCATGACGAATGAGCCGGAGCAGCAGATCGGAGTGGGGGCGCCGGACGCGTTCCAGCGCCTGTGGACGCCCCACCGGATGGCGTACATCCAGGGGGAGAACAAGCCCACCGGCTCGGGGGCCGGCGACGGCTGTCCCTTCTGCTCGATCCCGGCGAAGTCCGACGAGGACGGCCTCGTCGTCGCCCGCGGCGAGAGCGTCTACGCGGTGCTGAACCTGTACCCGTACAACGGCGGCCACCTGATGGTCGTGCCGTTCCGGCACGTCGCCGACTACACCGACCTCGACGGGGCGGAGACGGCCGAGCTGGCCGTGTTCACCAAGCGGGCGATGACCGCCCTGCGCGCGGCCTCCGGCGCGCACGGGTTCAACATCGGCATGAACCAGGGCGCCGCCGCCGGCGCCGGGATCGCCGCCCACCTGCACCAGCACATCGTGCCGCGGTGGGGCGGCGACACCAACTTCATGCCGGTCGTCGGCCACACGAAGGTGCTGCCCCAGCTCCTCGCCGACACGCGGCGGATGCTCGCCGACGCCTGGCCCGACGCCTGATCAGGCGTCGTACACGTCGGCCTTCTTCGGCGCCGGGTCGGCGGTGAAGCTGCTGCCGGCGATCGAGGTCGTGTCCACGCCGTGCTCGTCGAGCACCTTGACGGTCGCGGCGTGCACGGCGCGCATCACGGGCGTGGACGCGCGGATGACGTCGTCGGCCATGAAGCGGTGCTTCCACGGCGCCTGGGCCCAGGCGTGGCGCAGACCGAACGGCTCGGGCAGGACGAGCTTGCCGCCGAGGGAGTCCAGGACGGGCGGGAACCAGGTCAGCGGCGCCCGGACGGCGAGGCGGACGACCTCGTTGGTCTCCACGAGGGGCAGTTTGATCTCGCGGGTCTCCCAGAACCGCACGGTCTTGGAGACCTCCTTGGTCTTCCCGGCCGGCTTGGTGGTGAAGAGGGAGTGGACCGGGCCGAGGGCGTGCCCGGAGACCTCGATGCGCAGGGTGTGCAGCAGGGCCGTGACGGTGACCAGCATGGTCAGCACCAACTGGCCGTCCCAGAGGACGAACTGCACGCCGAGGTAGTGGCGGTTGCCCTTGCCGAACTGGTTCTCGTTGCAGATGCGCTGGATCTCGTGCGGCTTCACCTGGTACTTGACGACGTTCTCGCCCTCGGGGCGGGCGACCTCCTTGGCGCCGTCGCCGACGGGGACCACGATCCAGTGGTTGACGGACGGGGTGGGGAAGCCGGTCTTCAGCGAGCCGCGTTCCAGGAGCTTCAGCTGGTCGTGGATGGAGCGTATGACGTCCCAGGTGCGGAAGGCGTGGATCTCCTTGCCGTCGCGGGGCTTGAGCTCCTCGGCGAGGTGCCAGCCGCCCCAGCGGGTGCCCATGCCGAGTATGCCGCGCGGGCCGGCGTAGAAGACGACGTTGGAACGCTGTTCGGCGGTGAGCCTCTCCAGGGACTGGCGGAGCTCCTCGGCGGCGGTCTCGCCGGGGCTCTGGGGGACGGCCTCGGGGATCTTGGCGGCGACACCCCCTCCGCTGACGAGGGATTCCCAGCGCGCGCGGAGGTCCTGGGCGGTGGACTCGCAGACGCGCTTGGCGAGGAACCAGCCGATGACCGGCGCGATGATCATGGCGCGGAGGTAGAGGTACAGGAAGCCGCTGAACGGCAGCTTGACGAGGACGAGCGCGGCGAGGATGCCGAAGCCGGCGAGGAGGGCCGTGCCGGCGGCGCCGGCGCGCTTGTTGGCGGCGCCGGCCAGGGTGCGGCGGAGCTGGAAGACGACCAGCCACAGGAGCAGCCCGGGGAGGAACACGACGCCGCTCAGGAGGGTGATGAGGGTGAGGCGGAGGTCGCGCTGCTTGCGGATGCGGTTGGCGGCGAGGCAGTGCTCGACGACCGGCTGGGGTTCGGTGCCGAAGGACTGGATGACGGGTTTGCGCCCGCCGCCGAGCATGCGGACGACGACGGCGCGCGAGAAGGCCTCGCCGAGGTTGGGTTCGAAGAGGGAGAACTTCCCCTTCTTGACGGTGGATTCGTACCACTCGTTGTTGGCCTTGAGGATGTCCTCGACCGGGCTGTCGCGGTACGCGGCGGAGGCCAGGGCGTTCGTGGCCACCGCCTGTCCGGCCGAGCCCTGGAGCGGGACCTGTGCCCCGGGACCGAAACTGTCCATCGTGTCTTCCGCCCCCATCGACGCATGTGCCGCAGCTCTTCTCCCCGCACTGCGGCCTTTCCCAACTCGACCGTGGTGCACACCTTCTGAGCTGGGCTCCCCAGCCTATCGGGGAGCGGGGGCGCGCGTCAGGGCGACCGGGAAGCCGTGAAGGCCGCCCGCCGGGAGGGCGGGCGGCCCGGCGGGCGGCGGTCAGCGGGCGGACTGGGCGCGCTTCTCCTCGCGGACCTTCTCCGCGAGGTGCGGCGGCATGGGCTCGTGCCGTACGTGGACGCGGTCGAAGCGGCCGGTGCCGTGGGAGAGGGAGCGGAGGTCGACGGCGTAGCGGTCGATCTCGAGTTCGGGGACCTCGGCGCGGACGAGGGTTCGTCCGGGGCCGGCCTGTTCGGTGCCGACGACACGGCCGCGGCGGCCGGAGAGGTCGCTCATGACGGGGCCGACGTACTCGTCGGGGACGAGGACCCGGACTTCGGCGACGGGCTCCAGCAGGCTGACGGGGGTGCCGGAGGCGGCTTCGCGCAGGGCGAGGGCGCCGGCGGTCTGGAAGGCGGCGTCGGAGGAGTCCACGGAGTGGGCCTTGCCGTCGACGAGGGTGACGCGGATGTCGACGAGCGGGTACCCGGTGGCGACGCCGCGTGCGGCCTGGGCGCGGACGCCCTTCTCGACGGACGGGACGAACTGGCGGGGCACGGCCCCGCCGACGACCTCGTCGGCGAACTCGACGCCGGAGCCGGGCGGCAGCGGCTCCACCCGGATGTCGCAGATGGCGTACTGGCCGTGGCCGCCGGACTGCTTGACGTGCCGGCCGCGGGCGGTGGCGGGGGCGGCGAAGGTCTCGCGGAGGGCGACCTCGTGGGGCACGGCGTCGACCTGGACGCCGTAGCGGGTGCGGAGGCGTTCGAGGGCGACGTCCAGGTGGGCCTCGCCGAGGCACCAGAGGACGACCTGGCGGGTGTCCTGGTTCTGCTCCAGGCGCAGGGTGGGGTCCTCGGCGGCGAGCCGGGCCAGCCCCTGGGAGAGCTTGTCCTCGTCGGCCTTGCCGCGGGCCCGGATGGCGAGGGGGAGCTGAGGGTCGGGCATGGTCCAGGGGGCCATGAGGAGCGGGTCGTCCTTGTCGGAGAGGGTGTCGCCGGTCTCGGCGCGGGAGAGCCTGGCGACGCAGGCGAGGTCGCCGGCGACGCAGTGGCTCATCGGGTGCTGCTGCTTGCCGAAGGGGGCGAAGAGGGCTCCGACGCGTTCGTCGACGTCGTGGTCCTCGTGGCCGCGGCCGGCGAGGCCGTGCCCGGAGACGTGGACGGTCTCGTCGGGGCGGAGGGTGCCGGAGAAGACGCGGACGAGGGAGACGCGGCCCACGTACGGGTCGGAGGAGGTCTTGACGACCTCGGCGGCGAGGGGGCCGTCGGGGTCGCAGGCCAGGGCGGGGCGGGGGGCGCCCTGAGGGGTGGTGACCTCGGGCGCGGGGCGTTCCAGGGGGGTGGGGAAGCCGCGGGTGATCAGGTCGAGGAGTTCGACGGTGCCGAGGCCCTGCCGGCCGCCGGGCGCGGCGGGGGCCGCGGCGAGCACGGGGTGGAAGGTGCCGCGGGCGACGGCCCTCTCCAGGTCCTCGACGAGGCTCTTGAGGTCGATGTCCTCGCCGCCGACGTAGCGGTCCATGAGGGTCTCGTCCTCGCTCTCCGCGATGATGCCTTCGATGAGGCGGTTGCGGGCGTCCTCGATCAGGGGGAGCTGGGCGTCGTCCGGGGGGTTCTCTTTCCGTTCCCCGGTGGAGTAGTCGAAGACCTTGCGGGTGAGGAGGCCGACGAGGCCGGTGGCGGGGGCGTGCCCGTCGGGGGTCTCGGGGCCGAGCACGGGCAGGTAGAGGGGGAGGACCGCGTCGGGGTCGTCGCCGCCGAGGGCCTCGCCGCAGACGCGGGTGAGCCGGTCGAAGTCGGTGCGGGCGGTGTCGAGGTGGGTGACGACGATGGCGCGGGGCATGCCGACGGCCGCGCACTCCTCCCAGAGCAGGCGGGTGGAGCCGGGGACGGCGTCGGCTTCCTGCGCGGCCGAGACGACGAAGAGGGCGGCGTCGGCGGCGCGCAGGCCGGCGCGGAGTTCGCCCACGAAGTCGGCGTAGCCGGGGGCGTCCAGGAGGTTGACCTTGCAGCCGGCCCATTCGAGGGGGACGAGGGAGAGCTGCACGGACCGCTGCCGGCGGTGTTCGATCTCGTCGTGGTCGGAGAGGGTGGAGCCGTCCTCGACGCGTCCGGCCCGGTTGACGGCGCCCGCGGTGAGGGCGAGGGCCTCGACGAGGGTCGTCTTGCCGGATCCGCTGTGGCCGACCAGCACCACGTTCCTGATGGAGGAGGGCCGGTCGGCCGTCGCGGCCCTGCCGGCGGCTCCGATGCGGGTGTTCGCCTTGTCGCCCATGGTTCTTCCTCCCGATCGCCGGTGAGGTGGGGCGCGGGCGCGGGGGAGCGGCGAGGGGGCGGCTTCGGCCCCGGCGGGACGGCTCCGGCGGCGCCCGCGGTCGTCCTTCGAGCTTTCCACTCCGCCCGGGCCGCGTCCATACGTCGGGCATCCGCCGACGTCACAGCGGTGGTGCGGGTGCCCGGGGGTGGGGAGGGGCGGCGCGTGGCTACGATGGGCCAGCCGGTGGCCGAAGGGGCCGCCCGGCACCACCGACCCCTCGGGAAGGCCATGCTGAACAAGTACGCGCGTGCTTTCTTCACGCGTGTTCTCACGCCGTTCGCCGCGTTTCTGCTCCGCCGCGGGGTGAGCCCCGACGCGGTGACGCTCGTCGGGACCGCGGGTGTCGTGGCGGGGGCGCTGGTCTTCTTCCCGCGCGGGGAGTTCTTCTGGGGCACGGTCGTGATCACGCTGTTCGTCTTCTCCGACCTGGTCGACGGCAACATGGCGCGTCAGGCCGGTGTCTCCAGCCGCTGGGGCGCCTTCCTGGACTCGACGCTGGACCGGGTCGCGGACGGGGCGATCTTCGGTGGTTTCGCGCTGTGGTACGCGGGCGGCGGCGACGACACCGTGCTGTGCGCGGTGTCGATCTTCTGCCTGGCGAGCGGCCAGGTCGTGTCGTACACCAAGGCGCGGGGCGAGTCCATCGGGCTGCCCGTCGCGGTGAACGGCCTGGTGGAGCGGGCGGAGCGGCTGGTCGTGTCGCTGGTCGCGGCGGGGCTGGCCGGACTGCACGCGTTCGGGGTGCCGGGGGTGCGGGTGCTGCTGCCGGTGGCGCTGTGGCTGGTGGCCGTGGGCAGCGCGGTGACGCTGGGGCAGCGGGTGGTGACCGTGCGGCGTGAGGCGGCGGAGGCCGACGCGGCGGCCGGCGGAGGTGCCCGGAAGGGGAGTGAGGCCACGTCATGAGCGCGGCGAGCGAGCGCCTGGCGGACGCCCTGTACGGGCTGGGCTGGGCGACGGTGAAGAAACTGCCGGAGCCGGTCGCCGAGGGGCTCGGGCGGCGGATCGCGGACACGGCGTGGAAGCGGCGCGGGCAGGGCGTGCTGCGGTTGGAGGCGAACCTGGCGCGGGTCGTGCCGGACGCCCCGCCCGAGCGGCTCGCCGAGCTGTCGAGGGCCGGGATGCGGTCGTACATGCGCTACTGGATGGAGTCGTTCCGGCTGCCGTCGTGGAGCGCGGAGCGGGTCGGGCGGTCCGTCGAGGTGAAGGACCTGCACCGCCTCACGGACGGCCTCGCCGCCGGGAACGGGGTGGTGCTCGCGCTGCCGCACCTGGCCAACTGGGACCTGGCCGGGGTGTGGGTGACGCGGGCGCTGGGCGTGCCGTTCACGACGGTCGCGGAGCGCCTGAAGCCGGAGTCGCTGTACGACCGGTTCGTGGCGTACCGCGAGTCGCTGGGCATGGAGGTGCTGCCGCACACGGGCGGGTCCGCGTTCGGGACGCTGGCGCGGCGGCTGCGGGCGGGCGGGCTGGTGTGCCTCGTCGCGGACCGCGACCTGTCGGCCTCCGGGGTCGAGGTGGACTTTTTCGGGGAGCGGGCGCGGATGCCCGGGGGGCCGGCGATGCTCGCGCAGCACACCGGGGCGCTGCTGCTGCCGGCGACGCTCTGGTACGACGACTCGGCGACGATGCGGGGGCGGGTGCACCCGCCCGTCGACGTGCCGGGGACGGGGACGCGGGCCGAGAAGACGTCCCTGATGACGCAGGCGCTGGCGGACGCCTTCGCCGAAGGGATCGCCGAGCACCCGGAGGACTGGCACATGCTGCAGCGGCTGTGGCTCGCCGACCTGGACCCCGCGAAGGGACCGAAGTGAGGATCGGCATCGTCTGCCCGTACTCCTGGGACGTGCCGGGCGGCGTCCAGTTCCACATCCGCGACCTGGCGGAGCACCTGATCCGGCTCGGCCACCACGTGTCGGTGCTGGCGCCCGCCGACGACGGGACGCCGCTGCCGCCGTACGTCGTGTCGGCGGGGCGGGCCGTGCCCGTGCCGTACAACGGGTCGGTGGCCCGGCTGAACTTCGGCTTCCTGTCGGCGGCGCGGGTGCGGCGGTGGCTGCACGACGGCACGTTCGACGTGATCCACATCCACGAGCCGGCGTCGCCGTCGCTGGGGCTGCTGGCGTGCTGGGCCGCGCAGGGCCCGATCGTGGCGACGTTCCACACCTCGAACCCCCGGTCGCGGGCGATGATCGCGGCGTACCCGATCCTCCAGCCGGCGCTGGAGAAGATCAGCGCGCGCATCGCGGTGAGCGAGTACGCGCGGCGGACGCTGGTGGAGCACCTGGGCGGCGACGCGGTCGTCATCCCGAACGGCGTCGACGTGGACTTCTTCGCGCGCGCCGAGCCGAAGGCGGCCTGGCAGGGGGGGACGCTGGGGTTCATCGGCCGGATCGACGAACCGCGCAAGGGGCTGCCGGTGCTGATGCGCGCCCTGCCGAAGATCCTGCGGGCGCGGCCCGGGACGCGGCTGCTGGTCGCGGGGCGGGGCGACGAGGAGGAGGCCGTCGCGTCGCTGCCCGCCGACATGCGGCAGAGCGTGGAGTTCCTCGGGATGGTCAGCGACGAGGACAAGGCGCGGCTGCTGCGCAGCGTGGACGTGTACGTGGCGCCCAACACGGGTGGCGAGAGCTTCGGCATCATCCTGGTCGAGGCGCTGTCGGCGGGCGCCCCCGTGCTCGCCAGCGACCTCGACGCGTTCGCGCAGGTCCTGGACCAGGGGGCGGCCGGCGACCTGTTCGCCAACGAGGACGCGGACGCCCTCGCCGACGCCGCGATCCGCCTCCTGGGCGACGGGGAGCGGCGGGCCGGGCTGCGCGCGCGGGGCAGCGCGCACGTGCGGCGCTTCGACTGGTCGACGGTCGGCGCGGACATCCTGGCGGTGTACGAGACCGTGACGGACGGCGCGGCGTCGGTCGCGACGGACGAGCGGACGACGGGGCTGCTGGCCCGGTGGGGGCTGGCGCGCGACTAGGAGGGCGCGGCATGGGGCGGGGAGCGGTGGTGCGCAGGCTGGACCTGGGGCATTTCGTGCGGCCCGCCGAGGAGGCCGGTACGGCGTGGCCGCGCGTGGAGCCGGTGCTGGCGTACCTCGTACGGCACGAGGCGGGCCTGCTGCTGTTCGACACCGGCGTCGGGCGCGGCGACCCCGCGACGGAGGCCCACTACCGGCCGCGGCGCCGGGACCTGCGGGCGGCCCTCGCGCGGGCCGGGGCGGAGCCGGGCGACGTCGACGTGGTGGTCAACTGCCACCTCCACTTCGACCACTGCGGCGGAAACCCGCTGCTGCCCGGCCGGCCCGTCCTCGTCCAGCGGACGGAACTGGCGGCGGCCCGGGCGGGCGGGTACACCTTCGACGCGCTCGTCGACTTCCCCGGCGTGCGGTACGAGGAACTGGACGGCGAGGCGGAGGTGTGGCCGGGCGTCCGCGTCGTCCCGACCCCCGGGCACACGGACGGCCACCAGTCGCTGGTGGTGTCCGGGCCGGACGGCGTGACCGTCCTGGCCGGGCAGGCCTTCGACTTCGCGTCCGAGCTCGCGTCGGACGAGATGGCCCGCCGCGCGGCGCTCGACGCCCCGGGCGGCGGCCCGGCCCCGTACCGGCCCTGGCTGGACCGGCTGGCCTCCTTCGGCCCCGGGCGGGTCGTGTTCGCCCACGACCGGTCGGTGTGGGAGGGCACCATGCCCGAGGGCGAAGGGCCCGCGGGGGCGTCCCGGTAGCCTTTCCGCCCGTGACCGAAACGCTGATCTGGATCGCCGTCGCCCTGTGCGCGATCGGCCTGTACCTGAGCTGGACCGCGGGGCGGCTCGACCGGCTGCACGCCCGCATCGACGCCGCGCGCGCCGCGCTCGACGCGCAACTGCTGCGGCGCGCGTCGATCGCCCAGGAGCTGGCCACCTCGGGGATCCTCGACCCGGCGGCGTCGATCGTGCTCTACCAGGCCGCGCACGCGGCACGGCAGGCCGAGGAGGAGCAGCGGGAGGTCGCCGAGAGCGAGCTGAGCCAGGCGTTGCGCGCGGTGCTGGGCGAACCGGAGCAGATGCGGGCCGTACGGGAGGCCCCGGGCGGGGAGGAGGCGGCCGGAGAGCTGGCCGCCGCGGTGCGCAGGGTCCCGATGGCGCGCCGGTTCCACAACGACGCCGTGCGGGCGGCGCGGGCGCTGCGCAGGCACCGGAAGGTGCGCTGGTTCCGGCTGGCGGGGCACGCGCCGTTCCCGATGGCGTTCGAGATGGACGACGAGCCGCCGGTCGCGTTGGCGGACCGGGCGACCTGAGCCGTCGTACGGGCGG
Source organism: Streptomyces tamarix (assembly GCF_032423885.1). Taxonomy (NCBI): domain Bacteria; kingdom Bacillati; phylum Actinomycetota; class Actinomycetes; order Kitasatosporales; family Streptomycetaceae; genus Streptomyces; species Streptomyces tamarix. Next base: position 22,195 of record NZ_JAWCTQ010000067.1, read on the forward strand.
TGCCGGGCGCGGGTGGTGCCGGGCACGGGCGGCACGGGGCGCGGGTGGCGTCGGGTACGGGCGGTGCCGGACGCGGGCGGCATCCGGCCATGCCAAAACGAGCCACCGCCTCCTCATTGGCCCTTGATGTGGACTGGCCCGGCCGTGTTTGCTCACCTGTGTTGTCCCCGGGTCCTTCGACCCGCCCTGTTCCTCCCTGTTCTTCCCGTTTCTCCGAGTGAGGTCTTCCGTGTCCACCACGCCCACCACCACCCCGCAGGCCCCCGAGACCGGCACCGCGCGCGTGAAGCGCGGCATGGCCGAGCAGCTCAAGGGCGGCGTGATCATGGACGTCGTCACGCCGGAGCAGGCGAAGATCGCCGAGGACGCCGGCGCCGTCGCCGTCATGGCGTTGGAGCGCGTCCCCGCCGACATCCGCAAGGACGGCGGCGTGGCCCGGATGTCCGACCCGGACATGATCGAGGGCATCATCGACGCCGTCTCGATCCCCGTCATGGCCAAGTCCCGCATCGGCCACTTCGTCGAGGCGCAGGTCCTGCAGTCCCTCGGCGTCGACTACATCGACGAGTCCGAGGTCCTGACCCCGGCCGACGAGGTCAACCACTCCGACAAGTGGGCCTTCACCACCCCGTTCGTGTGCGGCGCCACCAACCTGGGCGAGGCCCTGCGCCGCATCGCCGAGGGCGCGGCCATGATCCGCTCCAAGGGCGAGGCCGGCACCGGCAACGTCGTCGAGGCCGTCCGCCACCTGCGCCAGATCAAGAACGAGATCGCCCGCCTGCGCGGCTACGACAACAACGAGCTGTACGCCGCCGCCAAGGAGCTGCGCGCCCCGTACGAGCTGGTCAAGGAGGTCGCCGAGCTCGGCAAGCTGCCGGTCGTGCTGTTCTCCGCCGGCGGCGTCGCCACCCCGGCCGACGCCGCGCTGATGCGCCAGCTGGGCGCCGAGGGCGTCTTCGTCGGCTCCGGCATCTTCAAGTCCGGCGACCCGGCCAAGCGCGCCGCCGCCATCGTGAAGGCCACCACCTTCTACGACGACCCGAAGATCATCGCGGACGCCTCCCGCAACCTGGGCGAGGCCATGGTCGGCATCAACTGCGACACCCTGCCCGAGGCCGAGCGCTACGCGAACCGGGGCTGGTAACACCCATGGGCACCACCCCCGTCATCGGCGTCCTGGCCCTCCAGGGCGACGTACGGGAGCACCTGATCGCCCTGGCCGCGGCGGACGCCGTGGCCAGGCCGGTCCGGCGCCCCGAGGAGCTCGCCGAGGTCGACGGCCTGGTCGTCCCCGGCGGCGAGTCCACCACGATCTCCAAGCTCGCCGTCCTGTTCGGGCTGATGGAGCCGCTGCGCGAGCGCGTCGCGGCCGGCATGCCCGTCTACGGCACCTGCGCCGGGCTCATCATGCTCGCCGACAAGATCCTCGACCCGCGGTCGGGCCAGGAGACCCTGGGCGGCATCGACATGATCGTCCGCCGCAACGCCTTCGGGCGGCAGAACGAGTCCTTCGAGGCGCGCGTCGACGTCGACGGCATCGACGGCGGCCCCGTGGAGGGCGTCTTCATCCGCGCCCCCTGGGTCGAGTCCGTCGGCGCGTCCGCCGAGGTCCTCGCCGAGTACGACGGCCACATCGTCGCCGTACGGCAGGGCAACGCGCTCGCCACGTCGTTCCACCCCGAGCTGACCGGCGACCACCGCGTGCACGCCCTGTTCGTCGACATGGTGCGCGCCGCGGGCGAATGAGATCCCGGTAGGATCTCTGGGGTTCGTTCTGAGTTTGGTTACGCGAAGGAGACAGGCAGATGTCCGGCCACTCTAAATGGGCTACGACGAAGCACAAGAAGGCCGTGATCGACGCCAAGCGCGGCAAGCTCTTCGCGAAGCTGATCAAGAACATCGAGGTCGCCGCCCGTACCGGCGGCGGCGATCCCGACGGCAACCCGACGCTCTACGACGCCATCCAGAAGGCCAAGAAGCAGTCGGTCCCGAACAAGAACATCGACTCCGCGGTCAAGCGCGGCTCCGGCCAGGAGGCCGGTGGCGCCGACTACGAGACGATCATGTACGAGGGCTACGGCCCGAACGGCGTCGCCGTGCTCATCGAGTGCCTCACCGACAACCGCAACCGCGCCGCCTCCGACGTCCGCGTCGCGATGACCCGCAACGGCGGCTCGATGGCCGACCCGGGCTCCGTGTCGTACCTCTTCAACCGCAAGGGCGTCGTGATCGTCCCCAAGGGCGACCTGACCGAGGACGACGTGCTCGGCGCGGTCCTCGACGCCGGCGCGGAGGAGGTCAACGACCTCGGGGAGACCTTCGAGGTGATCAGCGAGGCCACCGACCTGGTCGCGGTCCGCACCGCCCTCCAGGAGGCCGGCATCGACTACGAGTCGGCGGAGGCCAGCTTCGTCCCGACCATGCAGGTCGAGCTGGACGAGGAGGGCGCCCGCAAGATCTTCAAGCTGATCGACGCGCTGGAGGACAGCGACGACGTGCAGAACGTCTTCGCCAACTTCGACGTCTCCGACGACGTCATGGCGAAGGTCGACGCCTGATCCACGGCAGCACCGCCCGACGCGACGGGCCGACGGGAGGCACCCCGTCGGCCCGTCGCGTTGTCAGTGCCAGCCGATAGCCTGCACGAACCGGGGTACCGCCCAAGTGGTGGCCGGGGAGATCGAAGGAGGCCGCGTGCGCGTACTCGGGGTGGACCCGGGTCTGACCCGGTGCGGGATGGGCGTCGTCGACGGGGTCGCGGGACGCCCGCTCACCATGCTCGGCGTCGGCGTCGTCCGCACGCCGGCCGACGCCGACATCGGCCACCGGCTCGTCGCCATCGAGCGCGGCATGGAGGAGTGGCTCGACGCGTACCGGCCCGAACTGGTCGCCGTGGAGCGCGTCTTCAGCCAACACAACGTCCGTACGGTGATGGGCACGGCGCAGGCCAGCGCCGTTGCCATGCTCTGCGCGTCCCGCCGCGGCATCCCCGTCGCCCTGCACACCCCCAGCGAGGTCAAGGCCGCCGTGACCGGCAGCGGCCGCGCCGACAAGGCGCAGGTCGGCGCCATGGTGACCCGCCTCCTCCGGCTCGCCGCCCCGCCCAAGCCCGCCGACGCCGCCGACGCCCTCGCCCTCGCCATCTGCCACATCTGGCGCGCCCCCGCGCAGAACCGCCTCCAGCAGGCGGTCGCCGCACAGCACGCGTTGAAAGGCCGAACCACATGATCGCCTTCGTGACCGGTCCGGTCGCCGCCCTCGCCCCGACCACCGCCGTCATCGAGGTCGGCGGCGTCGGCATGGCCGTCCAGTGCACACCGAACACCCTGTCCGCGCTGAGGATCGGACAGGAGGCCCGACTGCACACGTCGCTGGTCGTCCGCGAGGACTCTCTCACGCTGTACGGCTTCGCCGACGACGACGAGCGGCAGGTCTTCGAACTGCTCCAGACCGCCAGCGGCGTCGGCCCCCGCCTCGCCCAGGCCATGCTCGCCGTCCACACCCCCGACGCCCTGCGCGCCGCCGTCGCGTCCGGCGACGAGAAGGCCCTCACGGCCGTCCCCGGCATCGGCAAGAAGGGGGCCCAAAAGCTCCTCCTGGAGCTGAAGGACCGGCTCGGCGCCCCGGTCGGCACGGCCCGGCCCGCCGCCGTCGGCACGGCCGGCTGGCGCGACCAGCTCCACGCCGCGCTCGTCGGGCTCGGCTACGCCGCGCGCGAGGCCGACGAAGCGGTCACCGCCGTCACCCCGCAGGCCGAGGCCGCCGACGGCGAGCCGCGGATCGGCCCGCTGCTGAAGGCGGCCCTGCAGAGCCTCAACCGCGCCCGCTGACCGGCCCGACCACCGCCACGCCACCCCGAGGAGACGTTCAGTGAACTGGGACGAGACGACTGACGCGACCGCCCCCGAGCGGCTCGTCGGCCCCGCCGCGGAGCGGCTGGTGGGCCCGGTCGCCGACCGCGACGACCAGGCCGTCGAGGCCGCGCTGCGCCCCAAGGACCTGGACGAGTTCATCGGCCAGGAGAAGGTCCGCGAACAGCTCGACCTCGTCCTCAAGGCCGCCCGCGCCCGCGGCGCCACCGCCGACCACGTCCTGCTCTCCGGCGCGCCCGGCCTCGGCAAGACCACGCTCTCCATGATCATCGCGGCGGAGATGGGCGCCCCCATCCGGATCACCTCCGGCCCCGCCATCCAGCACGCCGGCGACCTCGCCGCGATCCTCTCCTCCCTCCAGGAGGGCGAGGTCCTCTTCCTCGACGAGATCCACCGCATGTCCCGGCCCGCCGAGGAGATGCTGTACATGGCCATGGAGGACTTCCGCGTCGACGTGATCGTCGGCAAGGGCCCCGGCGCCACCGCGATCCCCCTCGAACTGCCCCCCTTCACCCTGGTCGGCGCCACCACGCGGGCCGGGCTCCTGCCGCCGCCGCTGCGCGACCGCTTCGGCTTCACCGCGCACATGGAGTTCTACGCCCCCGCCGAGCTGGAGCGCGTCGTCCACCGCTCCGCCCGCCTCCTCGACGTGGAGATCGACCCCGAGGGTGCCGCCGAGATCGCCGGCCGCTCCCGCGGCACGCCCCGCATCGCCAACCGGCTCCTGCGCCGCGTCCGCGACTACGCCCAGGTCAGGGCGGACGGGATCATCACGCGCGAGATCGCCGCGACCGCCCTCGCCGTGTACGAGGTCGACGCCCGCGGCCTGGACCGGCTCGACCGCGCCGTGCTGGAGGCCCTGCTGAAGCTGTTCGGCGGCGGCCCGGTCGGCCTGTCGACGCTCGCCGTGGCCGTGGGGGAGGAGCGGGAGACCGTCGAGGAGGTAGCGGAACCGTTTCTCGTACGGGAGGGGCTGCTCGCCCGCACGCCCCGGGGACGTGTCGCGACACCGGCCGCCTGGGCCCACCTCGGGCTCGTACCGCCGCAGGCCGCGGGCACCGGGACCGGACAGGCGGGCCTCTTCGAGGCGTGACGGCGCGGAGACTCGCCCAGTCAGGAACCACGGTGGGATGCTGGGCGTTGTTCCATCGATGCGGACTCGCCTAGACTCCGCCGATGCCGCCCTTTCAGGTCGGCGTACCCACCCCCGTAGATCAGGCCGCTCACCAGCGCGGTCGTGCGAAGGAATTCCGTCCCGTGGATAACATCGGCGTGCTTCTCCCCTTCATCGTGCTCATCGGGGCCATGTTCCTGATGACCCGCTCTGCGAAGAAAAAGCAGCAGCAGGCCATGGAAATGCGCAATCAGATGCAGCCAGGCACCGGCGTGCGGACGATCGGGGGGATGTACGCCACGGTCAAGGAGGTCGGCGACGACACGGTCCTCCTGGAGGTCGCGCCGGGCGTCCACGCCGTCTACGCGAAGAACGCGATCGGCGCCGTCCTGGAGGACGAGGAGTACAACCGCATCGTCCACGGCGACACGGACTCCGGCACCGAGGGCGACGTGACGTCCGGCGGCCTCCCGGCCGTACCGGACGACGCCTCCTCGCTCGTCGGTCCCGACGACGCCGCGGGCACCGCGAAGCCGGACCTCACCAAGAAGACCGACGCGGACGACGCCGCGCCCAAGGACGGCAAGACCGACGGCGAGGCCGACGCGAAGTAGCCGGGCACGGGGATCGCCCGGGGGCCCCG
>NZ_JAWCTQ010000068.1:0-24279 GCF_032423885.1 Streptomyces tamarix
GGCCTGACCGATGACCGCAGACACGACTGCCGACTGGATGTCCCTGCCCGCAGCCCAGCAACCCGCCTGGTCAAACCCCGACTCCCTGCACGAGGTGCTGTCCTCCCTGCGGTCGAGCCCGCCCCTGGTGTACGCGGCCGAGTGCGACCAACTGCGCGACCGGCTCGCAGCGGTGGCCAGGGGTGAGGCGTTCCTGCTCCAGGCGGGGGACTGCGCCGAGACCTTCGACGGTGTGAGCGCCGATCAGATCGACACCAAGCTCCGCACCATCCTGCAGATGGCGGCGGTCCTGACCTACGCGGCCTCCGTCCCCGTCGTCAAGGTGGGCAGGATGGCCGGGCAGTACGCCAAACCGCGCTCCAGCGACCTGGAGACCCGTGACGGCGTCACGCTGCCCTCCTACCGGGGCGACGCCGTGAACGGCCCCGCCTTCGAGGCGGCTACCAGGGTGCCCGACCCGCACCGGCTGACCCGGATGTACCACGCTTCCGCGACCACCCTGAACCTCGTACGGGCTTTCACCACCGGCGGATACGCCGACCTGCGCAGGGTGCACGCCTGGAACCGGGACTTCCTGGCCCTCTCCCCGGTGGGCAGGCGCTACGAGGACCTGGCCCGGCAGATCGACTCCGCGCTCGCCTTCATGCGGTCCTGCGGCACCCTGCCCCGCGAAATCCAGACGGTGGAGTTCTACGCCAGCCACGAGGCGCTGCTGCTGGATTACGAGACCGCGCTGACCCGAGTGGACTCCAGAAGCGGGAACCTGTACGACGTCTCGGCCCACATGGTGTGGATCGGAGAACGGACCCGTCAACTGGACGGGGCACACGTGGAGTTCGCTGCCCGGATCAGGAACCCGATCGGAGTGAAGCTCGGCCCGACCTCCACGGCGGACGACGCCCTGGCCCTGATCGACAGGCTCGACCCGGATCGCCGGCCCGGCCGCCTGACCTTCATCACCAGGATGGGTGCGGAAAAGATCCGGGACGTGCTACCGAACCTCGTGGAGAAGGTCACGGCCTCCGGCGCCCGGGTGGTGTGGGTGTCCGACCCGATGCACGGCAACACCTACAAGTCGGAGAGCGGCTACAAGACGCGTCAGTTCAGCAGCATCCTCGACGAGATCCGCGGGTTCTTCGAGGTGCACAGGCACCTGGGGACGCATCCGGGCGGCATCCACGTGGAACTGACGGGCGACGACGTCACCGAGTGCGTCGGTGGCGCGCACGAGATAGGGGACGCCGACCTCCAGCAGCGCTACGAGACCGCCTGCGACCCCCGCCTCAACCGCAGCCAGTCCCTCGAACTGGCCTTCGTGATCGCTGAGATGTACGGAAACAGCGGAGTGGGCACGCGCGCGCACCGCGGTGAGGAGCGGCGTTGAGCAGATTGCGCTGGCTGACCGCGGGAGAGTCGCACGGTCCCGCGCTGGTGGCGACGCTGGAGGGCCTGCCCGCCGGTGTCCCGGTCACCACACAGGCGGTGGCCGACCACCTGGCCCGGCGGCGGCTGGGATACGGGCGCGGTGCGCGGATGACGTTCGAACGCGACGAGGTCACTTTCCTCGGCGGTGTCCGGCACGGGCTGACGCTGGGATCACCCGTGGCGATCATGGTCGGTAACACCGAATGGCCCAAGTGGGAGAAGGTCATGGCCGCCGACCCGGTCGATCCGCAGGAGCTGGCCGGTCTCGCCCGCAATGCCCCGCTGACCCGGCCCCGGCCCGGTCACGCCGACCTGGCGGGCATGCAGAAGTACGGCTTCGACGAGGCCCGCCCAGTCCTGGAGCGCGCCAGCGCCCGGGAGACCGCCGCACGCGTCGCGCTGGGCGCCGTGGCCCGCTCCTACTTGAAGGAGACGGCCGGGATCGAGATCGTCAGCCACGTCGTGGAGCTCGCCTGCGCCGAGGCTCCGCCCGGGATGTACCCGACGCCGGCCGATGTCGGCAGGCTGGACGCCGACCCTGTGCGCTGCCTGGACGCGGACGCGTCGAAGGCGATGGTCGCCGAGATCGACCGGGCCCATGAGGACGGTGACACGCTCGGCGGTGTCGTGGAAGTCCTCGCCTACGGCGTTCCCGTGGGGCTCGGCTCCCACGTTCACTGGGACCGGCGCCTGGACGCGCGGCTGGCCGCCGCCCTCATGGGCATCCCAGCCATCAAGGGCGTGGAGGTCGGCGACGGGTTCGGCCTGGCGCGGGAACCCGGCTCGAAGGCCCACGATGAGATTGTCCCCACCACGGAGGGCATCAGGCGTGCCTCCGGCCGCTCCGGCGGCACTGAGGGCGGCCTCACCACCGGAGAACTGCTGCGCGTGCGCGCGGCGATGAAACCCATCGCGACCGTCCCCAGGGCGCTGGCCACGGTGGATGTGGCCACCGGTGAGGCCGCCCGGGCCCACCACCAGCGCTCCGACGTCTGCGCGGTACCGGCCGCCGGCATCGTCGCGGAGGCCATGGCGGCGCTGGTCCTCGCCGACGCCGTCGCCGAGAAGTTCGGCGGTGACAACGTCTCCGAGACTCACCGCAATGTTCGATCTTACCTCGAACACCAGGAGCACTCGTGCGCGTAGCCATCTCCGGTTCCATAGCCACGGACCACCTCATGGTCTTTCCCGGGGCCTTCCGAGAGCATCTCATCCCGGACAGACTCGACACCATCTCCCTGTCCTTCCTCGTCGACGACCTGGAAGTCCGGCACGGTGGCGTCGCCGCGAACATCGCCTACGGGCTCGGCTGCCTGGGCCACGCACCGGTGCTGGTCGGTGCTGCGGGAAGCGACTTCGGCGAGCACCGCGTCCGACTCAAGGAGCACGGAGTGGACACGGACTTCGTGCACATCTCGCCCGAGCGCCGGACCGCTCGCTTCATGTGCCTCACCGACCGCGAGCAGAACCAGATCGCGTCGTTCTACACCGGGGCCATGGCGGAGGCGCGTGACATCGACCTCGGCGACGTGGTCCGCAGAGCGGGTGACGTGGGCGTGGTCCTCGTCTGTCCCAACGACCCGGCCGCCATGCTCAGGCACACGGAGGAGAGCCGCCGTCTCGGCATCCCGTTCGCGGCCGACCCCTCACAGCAGCTCGCCCGGCTCGACCGGGATGAGGCACGGCAGCTCGTGACCGGAGCGCGGTGGCTGTTCACCAACGGATACGAAGCCTCTCTGCTTCAGGAACGAACAGGCTGGTCCCGGAACGACATCCTGTCCCGGGTCGGGCTATGGCTGACCACGCTCGCCGCGGACGGCGTACGTCTGGAAGCCGCCGAGGAAGAGCCGTACACGGTCCGTGCGGCAGCACCTCGGGACATCGCCGACCCGACCGGTGCCGGAGACGCCTTCCGCGCCGGATTCCTGGCTGCGGCGTGCTGGGGAGAGACGGCGGAGATGTCCGCCCGGCTCGGGTGCGCCGTCGCCTCCCTCGCACTGGAAGGGCTCGGAGGGCAGGGGTACGTGCTCGACCGGGCGACTCTGCTGAAGCGTGTCGAGGGCACCTACGGGACGGCGGCAGCCCTGCCCTTCGCACGACATCTGGAGACCCCACAGCCATGACCCTCCCGATCACGCCCCGTCGTCTCCTGGAACCGGGCCGAGTGTCCTATTCGTTCGAGTTCTTCCCGCCCAAGGCCCCCTCAGCCGGCAGACAGTTGTGGAACGCTGTTCGGCGCATCGAGGCGTACGCCCCGACCTTCGTATCCGTGACCTATGGCGCCGGCGGCTCCTCCAGGGAACACACCGTGGAACTGACCCGCCGTATCGCCGCTGAGACCACGCTGCGCCCGGTCGCCCACCTCACCGCGGTCGGGCACTCGGTGGCCGAACTCCGTAAGATCATCGGCTCGTACGCCGCCGTCGGCGTACACGACGTGCTCGCCCTGCGGGGAGACCCGCCGGGCGACCCGCAAGGACCGTGGATACCCCACCCCGAGGGCTTCACCTACGCGCAGGAACTCGTGCGCTTGATCAGGAAGTCGGGGAACTTCAGCGTTGGCGTGGCAGCCTTTCCGGAACGCCATCCGAGGTCGCCGGACTGGGACAGCGAGATCCGGCACTTCGTCGCCAAGTGCCGCGCGGGCGCCGACTACGCCATCACCCAGATGTTCTTCCAGGCGGACGACTACCTGCGGTTGCGCGACTGCGTGGCCGCCGCAGGCTGTGACATCCCGATCATCCCGGCGATCATGCCGACCACCGACGTCCGGCAAATCCGGCGCTTCGCCGAACTGAGCAACGCCCTGTTCCCCTCCTCGCTCGCCGAAGCCTTGGACGGCGCACGGGATGATCCGGAGACCGCGCATCGCATCGGTGTGGAACACGCCACCGCGCTGAGCGAGCGACTGCTCGCGGAAGGCGCACCGGGGCTGCACTACATCACGCTCAACCGGTCGTCCGCCGCGCTCGACATCCACGAGAGCCTCGTCCCGCACCGTTCGCCGACCGTCCCGTCCCTCGCCGGCTGACCGCCGCACCACCCGATCGGCATAAACCGCCTGCGACAGCGCCAGGGCGGCCGCAGAGTGCGACCCGTACAGCGACATCGGGCAGGAGAAGTGCCGGGCTCGGTCTGGCCGCGCGCTCGTGGCTTGCGGAGTCGGCCAGAGGAGCCGCAGGGTCCGGGCTTGACGGGAGGCGGGGACGACCCCGGCCGTACTGCGTCCGTCACCGGAACCGGATCTGACCCGCACGCTCCGTGCCGGCACAAGTTGCGCCCAGCCATGACTCCTATCGGAATGAGTTGCAGTCAGGAGCCGGTCTTCCGGTGGGGCTTTTATTATCAGCCTGAGTTGGTCGGACGCGAGGTGGGGACGGCCTGGGCAAGGCAGGTGATCCGGATAATCGAGCAGGGGTAGTCCCCTCGTAGACAAGGATGCTTCGTAGTCGCAGGACACTGCCAGGACGGGGACCGTGGCTCCGGTCCGTTCACCGACCGCCCCAAGCCTGCAGAAGAACTTGCTCGCAGAACCTCGCTCCGCAGTGGTCACGCAGCGTATCCGGGATACCCCTTCAGAGGGGCGACGTCCCCGTTCCGCTGCCCTGTGGCGCCGTTCGTTCCTGGGGAGAATCCGGGGAGAATGCGCGGCGCCGGGGAGCGGGCGGCACGGTCCCTCACCAGCTCTTCCGTGGCTCTGCTGCGGCGTGGCGGCATGCGTGTCGCCGCCGTGTCCGTCACTGCGGGTGCAGGGCCAGGCGGCGCCGATCGCTGCCTGTTCCGGCGAAGCCCTCGTACGGCGAGCGGGTGGCCCAGCGTGTGCTGTGCCACCCGTGCGTCATGCGGGGGTGAGGTTCTCCGGGACGTACTCGGGGACCGCGTCGAGGGCCGCGCGTCCCTTGCCGCCGGCTTCGGGCGTGGAGGGGGCGTGGTGGTCGAGGGTGACGGTCGGACTGGAGTGGCCGAGCCGTCGGCTGCCTCCGGACGCCGGTCGAACTGGGCAACCAAACGGGTCGGGGTGCTCAGGTCGAGAAGGGCACACCGACCAACGGGTGCCCTTCGCCACGGTCGCGACCGGCACACACGTCGGACTCGCCCGTTCAAGCGAGCGCGACCTCCGACAGACAGACCGGGCCTGCATGAGGGTCCCGGCCCGGTAGGTACAAGGACCGCTCCCGCCGGGTGAAATCCCGGTGCAGGGCCTGGCAGATCGCCCTGATCGCGTCGTCCGGCCGGAGGAGGCGCACCTGCCACAGGCGCACCGTGTGGTCATGGGCGCTCGTGGCCAGGGTGCGGCCGTCCGGGCTGAACGCCACCGAGGTGATGTGATGGGTGTGGCCGGTGAGGACGCTGCCGGGTACACCGTTCTCCGCGTCCCACAGCCGCACCGTCTTGTCGCCGCTGCCTGTGGCGAGGGTGTGACCGTCCGGGCTGAACGCCACCGTGTGCACGGAGTCGGAGTGGCCGGTGAGGACGGTGCGCGTTGTGCCCGTGACCGCGTTGCGCAGTTTCACGGTGTTGTCACCGCCGGTGGTGGCGAGGGTGTGACCGTCCGGGCTGAACACGACGTCGTGCACGGAGTCGGAGAGCTTGTACAGCTGTTTCCCGGTGGCGACCTCCCACAGCTGCGCCGTGTCGTCGGCGGTCGTGGCCAGGGTCGCGCCTTCGGGGCTGAAGGCCAGGGCGCCGACCGTACCGGTGGGGCCCTTCAGGGTCCGGAGGACCCGACCGGTGGAGATGTCCCACAGGGTCACCACGCCGTCGTCGTCTCCCGTGGCGAGGATGCGGCCGTCGGGGCTGAACGCCACCGCGTACACCTCCGCGGTCCCACCTGTCCGGAGGTCACGGGCGCGGCCGGAAGCGATGTCCCACAGCCTCAGCACGATTTCGCGCTCGTCGAGAACGTCGTAGCCGCTGACGGCCATGGTGCTTCCGTCGGGGCTGAACGCGAAATCCGTGACGTTCATGGCGTGTCTGCTTCGCCGGTTACGGGACTTGCCGGTGACCGCGTCCCACAGCTCCACCGTGGTGAGGGTGTTGGTCGCGAGGGTGCGGCCGTCCGGGCTGAACTCCGCGTGGGTGACGAACTTGGTGTGGTCCCCCTGGAGGGTGTGGCGCGTCCTGCCCGTCGCGACGTCCCACACCCTGGCTGTCTTGTCCCCGCTCCCGGTGGCGAGAGCGCGGCCGTCGGGACTGAACGCGAGGGAGTACACCGCCTCGGTGTGACCGGTCAGGGTGTCCACGACCTCGCCGGTGGTGACGTCCCACAGCCGCACGGCTTCGTGGTCCAGGTAGCCGCCGGTGGCGAGGGTGCGACCGTCGGGACTGAACGCGACGGAGGTGCCGCCGTCGGTGTTACTGACGACCGTTTTGCGGACCTTCCCCGTGGTGACGTCCCACAACTGCACCGTTCCGCGTCCGCCGGTGGCGAGGGTGCGGCCGTCCGGGCTGAAGGCGAGGGAGCCCGCCTCGTCCGTCTGGCCGGTGACGGGGGCGCGGGCCTCGCCGGTGGCCACGTCCCACAGCTGCAATGTCGCACGGCCGCCGACGGCGAGGACGCGGCCGTCGGGGCTGAACACCGCCTGGCCCACGCCGCGGGAGTGGCCGGGGAAGGTCGTACGGGTGGCGCCGGTGGCGACGTCCCACAGGCGTACCGCCTCGTCGGCGGCGGTGGCGAGGGTGCGGCCGTCGGGACTGAACTGCACCGAGACCACGGTGTTGGTGTGACCGGTGAGCGTGCCGCGCATCCGGCCGGTGGTCACGTCCCACAGCTGTACGGTCTGGTCGCTGCCGGCGGCGAGGGTGCGGCCGTCCGGGCTGAACGCCGTCGTGTGCACCCAGTCGCCGTGCGTGTCGAGGCGGTGGCGGGGCCGGCCGGTGGTCGCGTCCCACAACCGCACCGTGCCGTCGTTGCCGGCCGTGGCGAGGGTGCGGCCGTCCGGGCTGAACGTCACCTCGGTCACCTCGTCGGTGTGCTCGTCCAGCACGTGGCGGAGGGGCAGGGCGGCAGCGGCGTAGAGGCTGGCGGTGGCCTCGCGGGTCGGGCTGGTGCGGTACGCCTGGACGGCCAGCAACGAGGCCAGGTCGGGATCGGTGCCGCGCAATGCGGTGGACTGGGTGGACAATTCGCGTGACTGGGCTTCCTTCTGCGCGGTGACGGCCTTCTCCTGGGCAGTGACGGCCTTCTCCTGCGCTGCGACCGCGCTCTGACGCTGCCAGAACGCGATGCCGCCGGCGATGAGGGAGAGAACGAGCGCGCAGGTCAGGACCGTGTTGATGCGGCGAGTACGACGGAGGGCCGCCTGCTGGCGCTGCTTGCTCACGGTCAGGAAGGCGGAGATGTCCTGCGGCAGCCCGTGTTGACGCGACCAGACCATGCCCTCCGCGAGGTCGCTGCCGTCCAGCAGGTCACCGGGGTGGCCGCTTGCGACGAAGCGGGCACGCAACTCACCGGCGCGGTGCAGCCAGGCGTGGAAGTGGCGGTCAGCGGCCACCCAGTCGCGAAGATCGGCCCACTCACGGATGAGGGCGTCGTGGATGAGTTCCGCGGTGCCCGCGCCGGGCGCCCTGTCGGACCGGGGCGTCGTCCGCGTCGTGACGATCCGCTGATGCGTCAAGGCGGCCAGTACCGCGTCGAAAACGCTGTCGCCGTGCCCTTCGGCCGTCAGCGGGTCGGCGGCCAGGGAGCGCAGGTCGGTGAGGGGAACGTGGCGGCGGGTCGCCGGAACGGCGTACGTCTCGTCGGCCGGCCGCACGAGGGCGGTGAGAAGCCGTCGGGCGGTGGCGTGGTACGCGGCGGGGATCCTGTCGAGGGCGCCGTTGCACCACGTGGTCAGGCTGCCGGCGACCCCGCCGATCCGATCGTATGCCTGGTGGGTGAGGTGGCCGTCGTGGCGGCGGTCCCACAACTGGTTCAGGGCGAGCTGGAGGAGCGGCAGCACGGTGACCGGCGCCGTGCGGGCCGACGGGCCGACGGGGTCGGCGGCCAGAACATCGGTGATGATGCGCTCGGGCAACCCCTCTTCCAACCGGAGGCCCACCGCGTGGGCGGGTCGGCTGATGATGGCGTGCAGCTCGGACACACCGAGGGTGGTGGGGACGTTCAGCAGGCCCGGCGCCGCTGTGCTCAGCAGGCGGGGCGCCCCGGCCGCGAGCCGGGGGTAGAAGTCGTCACGCATGACCACGATCACACTGGCCGGCACGTCGGAGGTGATCAACGCGACGAGTTGCTCCTCCACGGCGGCCAGTCGCTCCGCGTGTCCCTCCGCGGCGGGATACGCCAGGAGTTCTTCGAACTGATCGATGACCAGCACGAGGCGTCGGCCCGGAACCTCTCCCAGCCTCCGCCGGACGGCTCGTTCGATGCCGTCCGTGACGGCTCCGGACAGCCCGGCCTGTTCCAACTCGGCCAGCAGGTCCTGTCCTGGTCGGGCGAGCACCTGCGGCCAGAGGTCACTGCCGGGAAGCCCGCCGTCGGCCAGGGCCGGCAGGATGCCCGCTTGCACCAGGGAGGACTTGCCCGCCCCGGACGGCCCCAGCAGCAGCAGGACCCTCTGCTGCCCGCGAAGTGCCCCGAGTGCCTGCTCCACGGCGGCATCCCGCCCGTGGAACCACCCGACGTGGTCCGCGGTGAACGGCTCCAGACCGCGGTAGGGACACACGTGGTGTTCCACCAGTTCCGGCAGCACCTCGCGCAGGACCTGCGCGGGGGTGGCGTACGCGATCCCCGTGCCCCGGTGTTGCCGGTCAGCCGGGCTGATGGCGGTGACCATGCCGACCACCAGTCCCGTCAACTGGTCCACGACCGGGCCGCCGCTGAACCCAGTGGTGAGGTCGTTCGCGTCGGTCAACTGCAGCAGGAGGCCGATGCCACCGCTCGGGGGGAGCAGGTCGCCGGCCTCCCCGTAACCGAAATGCCCACCGTCAGGCGCCTGGGAGGGAAACCCGAAGGAGCTCACGCGGTGCCCCCGGCATCCGGTCGCGGTTCCCAGACGCACTCGGCACGCCCCCGCCGGCGTGTTCGCGAGGCGGAGTACGGCGATGTCCTCGGCGTCCGGCGCCCGCCACCCGGAGGCGACGACCCGGCCGGTCAGCCGCGGAGCTCCCGGCAGGTGCGGGAAGGCGAGCACCACCTGCCCCCCGGGCCCCTGGCCGGTGGCGGACACCACGTGCGCGCAGGTCACCACGGTGTCGTCAGCGACCAGGAAACCCGTCCCGGCCGTACCGCCCCCAGGGGCGAGGACCTGTGCGATCGAAGCGGTCACCGCCGACCGACCACCGCTTACGGCTCCCGCTTCCCCGTCTTCGCCGGCAGACACGCGACACTCCTCACGGAACGTCCTGAGCGGGCGCCCCGCTCGCCCACAACACCCGTACCTTCAGATGCACCGCCATTCCCCCCTTGGTGATGACGGCCCCCGCCTCCGCCGACAGATCGACACCGAACTCCACTTCGACCTCGTCGGGGCCGGCCTGCCGCAGCTGCTCCAACACCGCCCTCGCGGTGTCCCTCACCGGGCCCAGGGCTTGTTGGAGGGTCTGAGGGAGTTCCCGCACCGAGTCGGCGAGGCGTCCCGCCTTCACCGGACCGTCCACCTCCGGTGCGGCCTCCACCAAGACCGCGCCCCCGCCTTCCAGCGGAATCCGCGCAACGGAGTGCATCAAATTTCTCCCCCTCACGATGGCCGGCCACCGGTGCCGTCCTGTGTACGAGAGACTACCGACGGCCGTACCTCCAGGAGGGGAAACGAACCCGTCCGCCGTGGGAGTCCCCGCGCGGCACGGCTTGAGCGGCGGCAGCCCGGCCTGGCTCGGCGAGAACAGCTCGGACCTCAGCGCCACCGCACCGGCGGGCGGGCTCGGCCTGGAGAGCTGTGAGACCCACTGGACGTCAACGGCGGCACGGCGCCGGGGCACGGGGCTCACGGGGCTCACGGGGCTCAGGGCGGGACGGGAACGGGAGTCCGCCTGCCCTGCGCGCGTGTCCAGACATCGAGGGCGTCGAACCGATGCGTCACCCGCCCACGGGCTCCCCCGCGGAAACTCGGCGGCCCCTGCCGACGGCGGCGCCGGACGGAGGGCGCGCGGGGCGAAAGGCCGGGGTACGCGGCTGCGGTCCTTCACTCCGAGGAACGTGCGGCCGATGGTGACGCCGTCTCGGGGGCGGGGGCAGGTCGGAAGGAAACCGGGGTGACGACGGACTCACCCGATCGGGTCAGAGTGGGGTGGGAAAAGCTCAAGGACTCGGCCGGGACCAGGGAATTCACGGGATTCGCGCGTGAGAAAAGATCTCGGCGTTCAGTACAGTGATCGCCTGTTCCGGAGATTTCGAGAAGCGGAGTCTCGCCTCCCTTCCGGACGCCGGCCTGGAAGTTGACCTCTCCTCGACGTTTCCTTATCCGATCAAGAGTCGTTCGCACGCGGGATGCGGCTGGCCGGGTCGCGCCTTGCCGCGCCTTGTCCACGAGCCTACTATCCCCTTACAACCCCAGCCAAGAGGGAAGCGATCACATGTCCAACAAGGTGATCTGTGAATTCGCCGAAAAAATTGACGCGACTCGAATCATCTCCATGGAAGGGAACCTCGTAGAACTCGAGGTCCTGGCGTCGGGGACCGGGAACATCGACAGCCATGCCGTGCAGGTCATCGCCAACCACCTGATGCGGCGCCTCCAGGACGGTACCGCGATGACCACCTGCCGGATCGTCGCCACGGCGGAGGGGAGTTTCGACACGATCGCGTTGACCGGTTCCTCGTCGGGCGTGCGCGATGACGACGGTACTTACCACCTGCGCGGTTCGATGAGGGCGCAGAGCACGGGCGGTGTGTTCGAGGACCTGGACGGCAAGAACATGAGCTCCACGGGTGAGATCACCCCGGACGGCCACGTCAACAGCGTTTACCGACTGTCCGAATGACGCGCCGCGCCGAGCGCGTGAGCATCGGCGCGGGGACAGTGCTCCGGTCCGGCCGCCTCGTTCGCCCACTGGGCCGAGGGCCGTCCAGCGCGTGCCCCTTCCGAGGGGAAACGGCATCCGTCACTGGAAAGGCAGGAGCATGGCCACCGATGAAGAGCGCCACGTGACAGGTGCCGCCGCCGCTTTGCACGCCCTGAGGAACGCAGACGTGCGGGTCGTATTCGGCATACCCGGCAGGGCCATAGTCCCGCTGTACCACACGTTGGGGGACTTCCCGGAGATACGCCACATCCTGACCAGGCACGAACAGGGTGCGGGACACGCAGCCTCGGGCTATGCCCAGGCCACCGGCCGCCTCGGAGTGTGCCTGTCCACCTCCGGGCCGGGCGCCACGAACCTCGTCACCGCCTTGATGGACGCGCAGAAGGATTCCGTGCCCGTCCTGGCGATCACGGGACAGGTGGAGAGCGACCAACTGGGCACCGGAGCGTTCCAGGAGGCCGACATCTGCTCCGTCGTCTCGTCGGTCACCAAGTACTCGGTGGAAGTGACCCGGGCGGAGGACGTCTTTCCGGCCGTCACCGAGGCCGCCCGCAGGGCGATGAGCGGGCGCCCGGGGGCGGTGCTGGTCTCCATCACCCTGGACGCGTTCAACGGAAGGGCCCCGGCGCCCGGCGACGGGCCGAAGGCAGCCGATCCGCCGGCGCCCGAGCCCGCCCGGATCGAGCAGGCCGTGGCAGCGCTGCTGGCCGCTCGCCGACCAGTCCTGTACGCGGGCGGCGGAGTGGTACGGGGCGAGGCCGCCGGACCGTTGCGGGAGTTGGCGGAGGAGATCGGCGTGCCGGTCCTCACCACCCTCATGGCGCGCGGTGCGTTCCCGGACGGCCATCGCCTCGGTTTCGGCATGCCCGGGATGTACGGAACGATCGCGGCCACCGCCGCCATGCAGAACGCGGACCTGATCCTCGCCGTCGGAGCCCGCTTCGACAGCAGGGTGACCGGGAAGCTGGACGCCTTCGCCCCTGACGCCCGGGTCGTCCACATCGACATCGACGACGGAGAGATATCCCGCAGGAGGCGCGCCGACATCGCCGTCACCGCGCACTGCCGCCCCGCCCTCACCATGATGAGGGACCGGGTCCGCGAAGCCCTCGGAAGCGGCCGGCACCGCCACCCGGACCTCTCGTCCTGGTGGGACACCCTGGACGGCTGGCGCAGCCGCCATGAACCGGGCCACGGCGAGGAGGTCGACGGGGCCCTCGACCCCCGGTACGCCGTGGAACGCCTCGGAGCCCTCACCGCCGGCCCGAACACCCTGTACACGGCGGGCGTGGGCCAGCACCAGGTGTGGGCGGCCAAGCACATCCGCTACGAACGCCCACGCACCTTCATCACCACGTGCGGCGCCGGCACCATGGGGTACGCCGTCCCCGCCGCCATGGGGGTGCAGGCCGCTCACCCCGACGCGCAGGTGTGGGCCATCGACGGGGACGGGAGCTTCCAGATGATGTGCCAGGAGCTCGCCACCTGCGTCCAGGCCCGACTTCCCATCAAGGTCGCGGTCATCAACAACGCCATGCTGGGCATGGTGCGCCAGTGGCAGGACCTGTGGTACTCGCACGACGACGAGGAGACGGACCTGTCCGACCACAAGGAGAACCAAAGCCCGGACATCAGTGCGCTGGCGCGGGCCTACGGCTGCGCCGCGTTCACGTGTGCGGACCCGGGCGAGGTGGACCGGGTCGTGACGCGGGCCTCAGCGGTGCGCGACCGCCCGGTGGTCGTCGAGTTCCTCGTGTCCCAATCGGCCAGGTCGTATCCTCTGGCACCGCCGCACGCCCCGGTGCCGGATCTTCTTCCTGACTTCGACGGCATCGACTGAGATCGGACCACCCGGCCCGACGGCGTTGCCTTGACCGCGAAGGGTTCATGGATGGTTGTGAACGCATCGGCCGAACGTGCTGCGCAGTTCGAGCGCCTGGCGCTGGACTGGGCCGGGAAGGCGGGGCTGGGGCAGCCCGGCGCGGCCGAGTTGGCGCAGGCCTTCGCGACGCTGGCGGTCGCCGCACGCCTCGACCACCTGCAAAGACGGCTGAGCGTCATCGGTGACCAGTTGAACGCCACCAAGAGCGGGTTGGAACACGTCGCTCGCGGGCTGTCCGGCGCCTGACCGCGCGCCGGGCGGTCCGCCACGGACGGGCCGGGCCTTCGAAGCCCCACCGCCCACGGCTCTTCTGGAAGGCGGTCAGCGGGCGGTGGGTGGCGGTCAGCGGGCGAGAGGGGGAACCGTCTCCCACTCGGCCGGGCCGGTGGTGGTCGCCGCCTCGTCGCGGTGGTGACCGCGGGGGGCGCGGCTCGGCGTCGTGGTGCCGGGCCGGTCGGTCGGTGGGGGAACGCCGGAGCCCCGGCCGGTGCTGGTCGGGGCTCCGGTCGCGCGGGGTGGGTCAGTGGAGCTGGGTGTAGGTGTTCCAGCCCTTGCCGAGGCTCGTGCGGGTGGTGAAGGGGTTGGCCGTGCCGGTGTGGGCGGCGACGTAGCGGTACAGGATGCCGCCGGAGGTGACGGCCAGGAGGTCGGCGCGGCCGTCGCCGGTGATGTCGCCGGGGGCGACCAGCTTGGTGTAGGCGTTCCAGCCGGTGCCGACCTTGACCCGGGCCTTGAACGGGGCGTTGGCGCTGCCGGTGCCGGCGTACAGGTACAGCGTGCCGCCCGGGGTGCGGGCCAGCAGGTCGGCGCGGCCGTCGCCGGTGATGTCGCCCGCGCCGGCCAGGGCGTTGTAGGCGCCCCACCCGGTGCCGACGCTGACGCGGCCGGAGAAGGCGTAGCCCTTGCCGTCGCCGCGGTAGAGGTAGAGGGTGCCGCCGGTGGTGCGGGCCAGCAGGTCGCCCTTGCCGTCGCCGGTCAGGTCGCCGGGGCCGGTCAGGGTGTTGAACGCGTCCCAGCCGCGGCCCAGCGAGTGCACGCCGCCTTCGGCCCGCTCGAAGTTGTACAGGTGGCCCCGGTAGACCTCCAGCAGGTCGGCGTGGCCGTTGCCGTCCAGGGAGCTGGGGAAGTGCACGCGGGCGCCCGTCCAGCCACCGGTGCTGCTGATCTGGTCGCGGGCGGTGAGCGTGCCGTTGTTGCGCGAGTAGTACAGGAACAGCGTGCCTTCCCGGTCAAGGCCCAGGATCTCGGCCTTGCCGGTCTGCGGGATGCCGCCGGCGCCGACGATCAGGTCCGCGACGTTCCAGCCGGAGGTGGCGAACGTGGTGCGCGCGGTGGGGCGACCGGTGGTGGCGTTCGTTCCGTAGTAGTACAGCGCGCCGCCCGTGGTGCGGGCGAACAGCTCCGGGCGGCCGTCGCCGGTGATGTCGTCGGAGCTGCTGAGCTGGTTGTAGGCGTGCCAGCCGGTGCCGACCTTGACGCGCGTCTTGAACGGGGCGGCGGCCTTGCCGGTGCCCGCGTAGAAGACCAGGTCGCCGCCCGGGGTGCGGGCGTACAGGTCGCCGCGGCCGTCGCCGTCGGCGTCGTTCACGCCGACCAGTTGGTCGTAGGCGTGCCAGCCCGTGCCGACCTTGACGCGGGGCTTGAACGGGGCGTGGGGCACGCCCGTGCCGCGGAACAGGTACAGCTCACCGCCGAACGTGCGGGCCAGCACGTCGACCTTGCGGTCGCCGGTGACGTCGCCGAGCGAGAGGACCTTGTTGTAGATGTTCCAGCCGGTGCCGGTCCACTGCGGGCCGGTCGTGCCGCTGCCGCCCTGGTACGTCCCGCGCAGCGACAGGACGCCGTAGGGGGAGAGCGTCAGCACGTCGGCCGTGTTGTCGCCGGTGACGTCGCCGACCGGGATGACGTCCTTGAACTTCTCGCCCCCGCTCCCGTACAGGGAGAACTCGATGTCGTTGGCCGGGTCCTCGGAGCGCTTCAGGTAGTACCTGCCGTCGAGCCCGCGGTACAGCAGGTCGCTGGAGCCGTCGCCGGTGAAGTCGTGGCGGGACGGCGCCGCGGCGCCCTTGGTCGCCCCCGTCGACATGCGGGTGCGCTCCTTTGGGAACTGCCCCTGCGGCAGCTCGATGCCGGGAGTGGCCCGCTCGACCGGCGCGCGGCCGGCCGGGGCGCCGCTGCCGTCGTCCGCGACCGCCGTGCCGGCCGTGCCCGACAGCAGCAGGCCGGAGGCGAGGGCGAGAGCGGTGCACGAAGCGAGTCTGCGGGCACGCGCGTGCGCGCGGCCCGTACGGTGAAATGCCATACGTACCCCCCCTGGGGTGAGTGATGAGAGGCCGCGAGCACGGCAGGCGTCGCCCGAAGGGGCGCACGCGCGGCTCGGCGGCGCATGGAGCATACAACTGGATCCCGAACCCCTGTAGGGATTTGTTGACACGTGGTCACGGGCGGGCCCCTTGCCGGTCGCGGAGCGGGGGGGGTGCGGGCGGCGCCAGGGCCGGGGCGGTGGCGAAGCGCGTACCGGGCACCCGCCCCCCGTCCCCCGTGGCCACCGCGCCGGTCGGCTTCGCGTGGCCCCGCTCCCCGTACGGACGGGCCCGGCCCGGGGCGAGTGGCCGGCCCGGCCGGTCGTCGCGGTCCCGCCCGCTGTCGGTAGGGTGGGCGGGCTCCGGAGCACCGGAGCCCGCTGTGTCACGTCGTATGGGGTGGGGAATGCCGAAGCACCGGTTGTCCAGGAAGAACCGTTACATCGCCTTGGCCGCGACGGGTGCCGTCGTCGTGGCCGGTGCCGTGGTCGCGGCGCAGACCTCGATGGCCGCCCCGGCGTGGCCGGCGCAGAAGACCTACACGGGCCGGGCGTTCGACGCCTGCACGGCGCCCTCGCTCTCCGCGATGAAGGCGTGGAAGAAGAACGCCTACTACGGCGGCGTCGCCGTCTACGTCGGTGGCAAGAACCGCGGCTGCGCCCAGCCCAACCTGACCAAATCCTGGGTGAAGTCGGTCGACACGCTCGGCTGGCGGGTCATCCCCCTGTACGTCGGCGCCCAGCCGCCCTGCCAGAAGAGCAGGAACAAGGAGAGGTTCACCGCGGCCACCGCGGCCTCGGTCGGGGTGAGCAACGCCAACGACGCGGTCGCCAAGGCGTCGGCGCTCGGCATGAAGGCCGGCAGCCCGATCTACCTCAACATGGAGTCGTACGACATCACCGACAAGGCGTGCAACGACGCCACCCTCGCCTACGTGCGCTCCTTCACCAAGACCCTGCGCGCCAAGACCTACCGCGCCGGCCTCTACGGCTTCAGCAGCTCCAGCGCCAAGGCGATCGCCACCGCCAAGGACCGCACGGACCTGCCGGGCAACCTCTGGTACGCCCTGTGGAACGGCCAGGAGACCACCACCAAGGACTGGCCCTGGGACCCGAAGCTGTACACCGGCCACAGCCGCGGCCACCAGTACCAGGCCAACAGCAAGGAGACCCGCCGCGGCTACACCATCACCGTCGACCGCAACGCCTGGGACGCCCCGGTCGCCATCATCGGCTGACCGGCGGCCCACCGGCCGTTCCGGTCCGGTGCCGCGCCGACCGGTCGGCGCGGCCGGTCACGCGTACGGCCGTGCCGCCACGCCGCCCTTGCCGGCCCTCGGCCCTCGGCCGCCGGCCGTCCCGCCTCCGGTCGACTTCGGCCGGGGCCGGCCACGCGGCGTGACGGCGCGGGGAGCGGCCGTGCGCCGCTCCTTCGGGTCGGCGGGCGGCGCGGTCCGCGACGCGGCAGCCGCACAGGGCCGGCGCACGCGGGATCAGCACGCGCTCAGGACCAGTACGCGCACGGGATCAGCGCACGCGGTTCGGGGCGCCGGGGCCGTGTGGAGCGGGCACGGCCCCGGCGCGGTGCGACCCGGTCAGCCCTGGAGCTCGCGCAGGTACTTCGCGAACTTCTCCAGGCCGTCGATGTTGCGCGGCCCGCTGACGCCCTCGTTGTAGTCGAGGATGAAGAAGTTGTTCTTCTTGACGGCGGGCAGCTCCTTCGTGTGGGGGGAGTTCTTCAGGAAGTCGATCTTCTTCTGGGCGGGCAGGTCCCCGTAGTCGAGGATCATGATGACTTCCGGTTCCGCTTCGGTGACGGCCTCCCAGTTCACCTGGGTCCACCGCTGGTCGAGGCCGTCGAAGACGTTCCTGCCGCCGGCGGTCTTGATGATGTCGTTGGGCGGGACCTGGTTGCCCGCGGTGAAGGGCTGGTCGGTGCCCGAGTCGTAGAGGAAGACCGGCACCGGGTCGCCCTTGGGTGCCTTCGCCTTGACGGCCTCCACCCGCTTCTTCAGCCCGCCGACGACCTCTTCCGCCTTGTCCTCGACCCGGAAGATCTTGCCCAGCCGATCGAGATCGGTGTAAAGGGCCTCGAACGGGGACAGCTTCTCCGGGTACTTCGGGTAGTTGAAGCAGCTCTCGCTGTGCATGAAGCTCTGGATTCCGAGCTTGTCCAGGATCTCCGGGGTGATGCCCCGCTCGTCCTTGAAGCCCGAGTTCCAGCCGGCCACCACGAAATCGGACTTGGCCTCGACGACGAGTTCCTTGTTGAGGAGGTCGTCGCTGAGCATCTTCACCTTGGCGTAGTCGTCGGCCCACGGTGACTCCTCCACCGGCGGGTTCGCCGGCGGCATCACGTAGCCGTGCACGTGGTCGACCAGGCCGAGGCTGAACAGCTTGTCGGCGCTTCCGCCCTCGTACGCCACGGCGCGCTGGGGGAGCGTGTATTCGACCGGCTCACCGCACCTGTTGACGGTGACCTTCTCGGACGCCTTGGCGTCCGTTTCCACCTCGGCGCCGCAGCCGCCGAGCAGCAGCGCGGCCGCGAGCGCGGAGCCGAGGACGGTGTGCTGCCGCACCGAGCGGGGGGATCGAGTCGTGGTCATGATCTGGTGGTGCCTTTCACAGGGAGGAGTTGAGCGAATACAACAACTGGGGGTCACCCGTGAGCGGGTGGGACACGACGCTGGCCTTGACGCCGAACACCTCGTCGACGAGTTCCGCGGTGAGTACGTCCTCGGGTGCGCCGGTGGCGACCAGGCGGCCTTCGCGGAGAACGCCGAGGCGGTCGCAGGCGGCTGCGGCGAGGTTGAGGTCGTGCAGCACGACGAGGACGGTGAGTCCCGAGCCGCGCAGGAGCGAGAGCAGTTCGACCTGGTGGCGTACGTCGAGGTGGTTGGTCGGCTCGTCGAGCACCAGGATCCTCGGCTCCTGGACGAGGGCCCGGGCCAGCAGGACGCGCTGGCGTTCCCCGCCCGAGAGCGTCAGGACCCCGCGCCGGGCGAGGTGGCGGATGTCGAGCCGGTCCATCGCCCGTTCGCACAGCTCCCGCTCCCGGCGGCTGAGGGCCTGGTTGCCCTGCAGGTGCGGTGTGCGTCCGAGTGCGACGACCTCCTCGACCGTGAAGTCGAGGTCGACGGCGCCGTCCTGGGTCATGGCCGCGATGACCTGCGCGGAGCGGCGCATCGTCAGGCCGGAGAGCTCCTCTTCGCCCACCCAGACGGTGCCGGAGCTGGGTCGGAGCGCGCGGTACACGCATCTGAGGGCGGTGGACTTGCCGCTCCCGTTGGGGCCGACCAGGCCCACCACCCGGCCGCTCTCCACCTCCAGGGACAGGTCGCGCACCAGGCTCTTGCCGTCGGTCACCACCGAGAGTCCGTCGAGTCTGAGTTCCATCTTCAGCGGCCTCCGAACATGTAGCCCTTGCGGCGCATCAGGGTGATGAACACCGGCACCCCGACGAGTGCGGTGATGACGCCCAGGGGCAGTTCGCGCGGTGCCACCAGCGTCCGGGACACCAGGTCGACCCACACCATGAAGATCGCTCCGGCCAGTGGCGCCACGGCCAGCACGCGGGCGTGGGTGGCGCCGACGACCATCCGCACCAGGTGGGGCATGACCAGTCCGACGAAGGCGATGGCGCCGCTGACGGCGACCATCACCCCCGTCACGAGCGAGGCCAGGACGAGCAGGGCCTTGCGGTGCCGGTCGGGGTTGACGCCCAGGCTCGCGGCGGTCTCGTCCCCGAGGGCCAGCACGTCCAGCGCCCGGCCGTACCGGTACAGCACGACCAGGCCGAGGACGACGACCGCGGACACGACCGGGAGCGCACCCCAGCTCGCGGCGCCGAAGCTGCCCATCGTCCAGTACAGGACCATGCTGGTCGCCTCGCTGTCCGGCGCGAAGTAGATGATCAGGCTCATCACCGCCTGGAAGCCCAGCGACATGGCCACGCCCGTCAGGACGAGGCGCAGCGGGGAGAGCGCGCCCCGGCTGGAGGAGGCGGCGTACACCAGGAGCGACGCGACCAGGGCCCCGAGGAAGGCACCGGCCGACACCGCGTAGACGCCCAGCGCCGCCAGCCCCCCGGTGACCGTGACGCCGACGGCCCCGACGGACGCGCCCGAGGAGACGCCCAGCACGAAGGGGTCGGCGAGCGCGTTGCGCACCATGGCCTGGATGGCCACGCCGATCGCGCTCAGCCCGGCCCCCACGAGCGCCGCGAGCAACACCCGCGGCGTACGGATCTGCCAGATGATCTGGTACGTGGTCACCTCGTCCGCGGCGATGCGGCCGCCGCTGACGGCCGCCCACACGTACCGGGCGGTCTCCCCCGGGGTGATCACGGCGGCCCCCAGGCCGATGGCCACCACGACCGAGGCGAGGAGGACGACGAACAGGACGGCGCAGGCCAGCGCCAGGCCCTTGCGGGAGGCGAGCCGGCCCTTCACGCCCGTCGCGGGGTCGGGGGGCGCCGCGTCGGCTGCCGTACCGGCGCCGCTGCTCGCCGGTGGCGCGGAGATCGCTGGGGGTGACACAGAACTCGGCCTTCCAAGTCGAACGGAACGTACTCATCAGGTGCGTGGTGTCCGCCCGTCGCTCCGGACGGACACGGGTACCGCGCTGCCACGCGGAAGCAGGTGCGCCGCTTGCCCCTCCTGGTCCACCCGGCCGCTCGACGCGGCCGGACGGCGGCCCTCGGCGCCACGACGACCGGGGCGCCGAAGACGACGGCGACGTCCGGGCAGCCCGCCCGGGGCCGTGCCCGCGGACGCCCCCGGGGCCCTGTCCGGTGGCGGTGGGGCGGCTCGTCCGCCCCTTCCGGGGCGGACCGGCTCAGGGCAGGTCGAAGGGCGGGGTCATGCCGTCGAGCGCGCGGGCGGCGAGGGGGTCGTCGCTCTCGGGGAGCATCCCGACGGCACCGAGCACGACGCGGCGGAGTCGCTGGGTGTTCTCGGCGAAGACCTTGAAGACCTCTTCCTGGGCGACGCTCTCCGCCGCGTCGACGCCCGCGTCCAGATCGGTCACGAGGGCGACGGCGGCGTAGCCGAGGGCGAGTTCCCGAGCCAGGACCGCCTCGGGGTGCCCGGTCATGTTCACCAGTGACCAGCCGGCCGCCGCGAACCACTGGGACTCGGCGCGGGTGGAGAACCGGGGCCCCTCGACCACGACCATCGTGCCGCCGTCGACCGCCTCGATCCCGGCCGCGGCAGCCGCCTTGAGGAGCGCTTCGCGGCCGTCCGCGCAGTAGGGGTCGGCGAATGAGACGTGGACGGCGCCCTCGTCGTAGTAGGTCTGGATCCGGCCACTGGTCCGGTCCACCATCTGGTCGGGAACCACGAGGGTGCCCGGGCCCAGCTCGCGCCGGAGGGAGCCGACCGCGCAGGGCGCCAGGATCCGGCGCACGCCGACGGACCGCATCGCCCAGAGGTTCGCCCGGTAGTTGATCCTGTGGGGCGGGATGCGGTGCGCACGGCCGTGGCGGGGCAGGAACGCCACCCGCCGACCCTCGACCGTGCCCAGCATCAGGGCGTCGGACGGTGGACCGTAGGGCGTGTCGACCCGGACCTCTTCCGCGTCGGCCAGCAGTTCGTAGAAGCCGCTGCCTCCGATCACGCCGATCTCCGCGGCCGGGGTGTTGCCGCTGACGCTCATGTCCATGCTCCCTCTTCCCGTCTCGTTGGCCGGTGCAGCCGTATGTCGTCCAGCGCGGAGACCGTCGGGTGTCCGGCGACCTTTGGGCCGCGCGGGTCTCCGGGGCGCCGTACGGCCACGGTCCTCCACCCCGCGGCGGCGGCCGCGTCCAGTTCCTCTCCCACGTCACTGAAGAAGACCGTCTCGGGTGCGGGGACGCCGATGGCGCGCGTGATGGCCCGGTAGGACTCCGGGTCCCGTTTGCCGCCCGCGCCGGACAGGTCGAAGTAGCCGTTCAGGAGGGCGCTGAGGTCACCGTGGTCACTGTGCGCGAACCAGTCGCGCTGAGCCGCCACCGACCCCGAAGAGTAGACGTAACGGTCGATGCCCGACCGCCGCCATCGGGCCAGGGCCGCGGGCACGTCGTCGTAGATGTGTCCGGTCAGCGTGGAGCGGGCGTAGCCCTCGGCCCAGATGAGCCCCTGGATCCTCTTCAGCGGAGGCGCCTTGACGTCCTGGTCGGACCAGGCGGTCAGCACCGCGACGGCCCCGCCCTCGTCCAGTTGCGGATCACCGGTGTGGATCCGCAGTTCCTCCATCAGCTCCGTCCACGCGGGCTCGCCCCGGTGGGCCGCGAACCAGCCGGCCAAGCGTTCCCGGGCGTAGGGGAAGAGCACGTCGTACACGTGGGAGGCGGAACCGGTCGTCCCCTCGATGTCCAGGACCACGGCCCGTACCGGCGTCACGATCACGTCGTCGCCTCCGGAGTCAGGAGCGCGTCGAGGCGGGGGAAGCGCCGGGCGATGGGGTCACCGGTGAAGTCGCCGATCCAGCCGTCCTCCTTCTCGAAGAAGCGGATCGCGGTGAACTCCGGGCGCGGCCCCATGTCGAACCAGTGCCGGGTGCCCGCCGGTACGGAGAGCAGGTCGCCCGCCTCGCACACCACCGCGTGGACGCGGCCGTCGAGGCGGAGGTAGAAGCACCCCGTGCCGTGGGCGAAGAAGCGCACCTCGTCCTCGGCATGCCGGTGCTCCTCCAGGAAGGCCGAACGCGCCTCGGCCGCTTTCTCCTCCCACTCCGAGCTCCCTTCCGGATGGAGTCGGGCGACGTCCACCCGGTTCAGCCCTTCCCGCTCGCACAGTTCGTCGATTTCGACGCGGTAGCGGGACAGCACGTCTTCCGAGCTCGTGCCGGGCGTGACGGTGTCGCGCAGTGGCCAGCGGCCGAACGTCACCGAACAGCCGCGCAGGGCCTTCGCGATCCGCTCGTGGTCCCGGGTGCGCAGCAGCACGCGCCCGGGATCGTCCTCCGGCATGACCTGGAGCAGCGTCATGAGATCAGCTTTCCTTTCCTTCCGGGGACGGCCCGGCTCCGGTGAGCAGCAGCAGCTGGCAGATCGATTCCAGGCACTCCAGTCGGTTGCGGGCCTGGGCGAGGTCGTGTCCCCATGTGGTGATGCCGTGGTCGGTGATGAGGAGGGCGGGGGGTGCGTGCGGCGTGGCGGGCAGGTGGGCGGCCACGTCCGCGGCGATCCGCGGGACCTCGGGCCAGTTGGGGAAGACGGGCACCTCGGCGCGCGTCGGGTCGGCCAGTCCCAGGCCCTTGAGCAGTTCGAGCCGCTCGATGCGCAGCGAGGTCAGGCGCGCGGGGCGACCGGTGCGGCACGCGACCGCCGTGGCGTACGGGGAGTGGACGTGGATGACCGCTCCCGCGTCCGTGGTCCGGTAGATCGCGGAGTGGATCGTCGTCTCGGCCGACGCCCGCAGCCGTCCCGGAGCCACTTCCTCCCCCGTGTCCGCCCGCACGAGGACCGTGTCCTGCGCGGTCATGTCCCCCTTGTCCCGGCCGCTGGCGGTGACTAGGGCCACTCCGCCCGACAGGCGTACCGAGAGGTTGCCGGCGGTGCCCGGCATCCAGCCGCGCTCGTACAGGGCCCTTGAGAACACCGCGATCTCCCTTCCGACGCGTACGCATTCGCCGTCGTCAACGGACGTGTGCGTCATGTCGGCACCTCACGCGGACAACTCGTGCGGCGGGAGCCGCAGGGCCGGAACACCCGGGCCTCGGAGACGATCGCGGTGATCAGCTCGGCCGGGGTGACGTCGAAGGCGGGGTTGAAGACGGCGGCACCGGCGGGGGCGGCCTCGACCCCCGCGAACCCCGTCACTTCACCGGGGTCGCGCTCCTCGATCACGATTCCCGCGCCGTCGGCCAGCTCCCGGTCCCAGGAGGACTCCGGAGCGACGATCACGAAGGGAATGCCGTGCCGCGCGGCGGCGACCGCGAGACCATACGTGCCGATCTTGTTCGCCACGTCCCCGTTCGCCGCGATGCGGTCGGCCCCCGCCAGCACGCAGTCCACCATCCCCCGGGCCATGGCAGCGGCGGCGGCGGAATCCACGCACAGCCGGTACGGCACCCCCGCCTCACCCAGTTCCCACGCGGTGAGGCGGGCACCCTGGAGCAGCGGCCGGGTCTCGTCCACGAGCACCTCGGCGACCCGGCCGCGCTCGCGCAACTCGATGATCGCGCCGAGTGCCGTGCCGATCGCGGCGGTTGCCAGGCGACCGGTGTTGCAATGGGTGAGGATCCGCACCGGCCGGTCCGGGACCAGCGACTGCACCAGGTCGGCGGCCCGTACGACGGCGGCCCGGTTGACCGTCATGTCCTCTTCCAACATGGCCAGGGCCTCGGCGAGGACGGCCTCGGGTCCTTCGGCGAGCCGCGCCACTGCACGGCGGACGGCCCACGCCAGGTTGACGGCGGTGGGCCGGACGGCGGACAGCCGCGCGGCGTCGGCCTTGACGAACGCCTCGTCGGTCCTGCCGTCCGAGCTGTGCCGATGGGCGGAGAGCGCCACCCCCAGGGCACCGGCCAGACCGATGGTGGGCGCTCCGCGAACGGCGAGCGACGTGATGGCGTCGATCAGTTGGTCGACCGTCGCCAGTCGCAGCAGGCGGTATTCGTGCGGCAGTGCCCGCTGGTCGACCGCGAGGACGCACCCGTCGTCCCACGAGAGCGACGGGCGTGGGCGTGGGCGTGGCGACATCACTGTTCCGCTTCCCCCCTTCATATG
>NZ_JAWCTQ010000069.1:0-23611 GCF_032423885.1 Streptomyces tamarix
CCCCTCCGGCCCCCCCCCCCCGCCCCGCCTCCGTGTGACGCTACGGCGCATGAGCGACCACGAGGACCTGCCCCCGTACGCACTCGCCTTCCCCGGCCCGCTGCGCGACCGGCTCGTCGCCGCCGTCCTGACCGGGGCGAAGACGGCGACGACCGGACTGCTCGCGGAGTACGAGGCGGAGGGGGAGCCCCTGCCCGTGCCCGGTGCGCGGGCTGCGCTGATCGACTCGGCGGGCCGGCCGGTCGCGGTGGTGGAGGTGACGGAGGCCCGGGTGCTGCCGCTCGGCGAGGTCGACCTCCGGCACGCCGTCGACGAGGGCGAGGGCCACCGGTCGGTGGCCCGGTGGCGGGCCGCGCACGAGCGGTTCTGGAACGGCGGCGCCGTGCGGGCCGCGCTCGGCGACCCGGACTTCACGGTGGACGACACGACCCGGGTGGTGGCGGAACGGTTCCGCGTGGTGGAGGTGCTCGACCCGGTCGCCGCAGCGGTCGCGGGCGAGCTGCGGCTGCTGGAGCCGGACGTACGGGCGTCCCGGGACGAGGCGGCGCGGCTGCTGGACCCGGAGTTCACCGAGGTCGGCGCGTCGGGACGGCGCTGGACGCGGGACGAGATGCTCGCCGGGCTGCCCGGGACGGCCGGGGACGCGGAGGGGCCCCACTACGAGGTCTCCCGCATGGCGGGGGTGCCGCTCGCGCCGGACCTGGTGCACCTGACGTACGAGACGGTCGCCGACGGCCGGCGGGCGCGCCGCTCCTCGCTCTGGCGGCGGGCGGCGGACGGCGCGGGCGCGCCGTGGCGGCTGTACTACCACCAGGGGACGCCGGTCCCGGACGGGGCGTAGGTCAGGGGCGGCGGGGCCGGGGCGGGACGGCGCTCTCCGCGCCCGGCCCGGCGCGCCCGACCCGTCGGCGGGACGGGGTCAGGCCACGGCCCGCGCCGCCGCCCGGCCCGCCGTGCGGCCGGAGAAGAGGCAGCCGCCGAGGAACGTGCCCTCCAGGGCGCGGTAGCCGTGGACGCCGCCCCCGCCGAAGCCGGCCGCCTCGCCCGCCGCGTAGACACCGGGCAGCGGCTCCCCCGCGGGGGTGAGGACCCGTGACGACAGGTCCGTCTCCAGGCCGCCCAGCGACTTGCGGGTGAGGATGCCGAGCCGTACGGCGATGAGCGGGCCGGCCTTCGGATCGAGGAGGCGGTGCGGGGCCGCCGTGCGGATCAACCGGTCGCCGAGGTACCTGCGGGCGCCGCGGATGGCGGTGACCTGGAGGTCCTTGGTGAAGGGGTTGGCGATCTCCCGGTCGCGGGCGACGATCTCCCGGCGCAGCGCGGCCTCGTCGACCAGCGCCTCCCCGGTGAGCGCGTTCATGCCCCGGACCAGGGCGGACAGGTCGCGCTCCACGACGAAGTCGACGCCCTTCTCCATGAACGCCCGGACCGGCGCGGGCACGTCGGCGCGGGCGCGTCCGATGACGTCGCGGACGGACCTGCCGGTGAGGTCGGGGTTCTGCTCGCTGCCGGAGAGGGCGAACTCCCTGCCGATGATCCTCTGGTCGAGGATGAACCACGTGTGCTCGTGGCCCGTCCTCATGATGTGCTCCAGCGTGCCGAGCGTGTCGAAGCCGGGGAAGAGGGGGACGGGCAGGCGGCGGCCGAGGGCGTCCAGCCAGAGGGACGACGGGCCGGGGAGTATGCGGATGCCGTGGCGGGCCCAGATCGGGCTCCAGTTCTCGATGCCCTCCGTGTAGTGCCACATGCGGTCGCGGTTGACGTGGTGGGCGCCGGCCGCCTCGGCGATGCCCAGCATCAGCCCGTCCACGTGCGCGGGGACGCCGGACAGCATCCGCTTCGGCGGGGTGCCCAGCCGCTCCGGCCACTGGGCGCGGACCAGGTCGTGGTTGCCGCCGATGCCGCCGGAGGCGATGACGACCGCCTGGGCGCGGTACTCGAAGGCGCCGGCGACCTCGCGGCTGCTGGCCGTGCCCCGCGGGGCGCCGGACGGCTCCAGGATCTCGCCGCTGACCGTGTCGACGGCGCCGCCGGTGCGGCCGAGACCGGTGACGCGGTGGCGGAACGCCGCCCGGACGAGGCCCCGGGCGATGCCCGCGCGGACGCGGCGCTCGAACGGGGCGACGAGACCGGGCCCCGTACCCCAGGTGATGTGGAAGCGCGGGACGGAGTTGCCGTGCCCGGTGGCGCCGTAGCCGCCCCGTTCGGCCCAGCCCACGACGGGGAAGAAGCGGACGCCCTGCCGGTGCAGCCAGGAGCGCTTCTCCCCGGCCGCGAAGTCCACGTACGCCTCGGCCCAGCGGCGCGGCCAGCGGTCCTCGGGCCGGTCGAAGCCGGCCGTGCCGAGCCAGTCCTGGAGGGCCAGGTCGTGGCTGTCGCGGACGCGCAGGCGGCGCTGCTCGGGCGAGTCGACGAGGAACAGCCCGCCGAAGGACCAGTGGGCCTGCCCGCCGATGGACCGCTCCGGCTCCTGGTCGAGGAGGATGACGCTGCGTCCCGCGTCGACGAGTTCGGCGGTGGCGGCCAGTCCGGCGAGACCCGCGCCGATCACGATCACGTCAGCGTCGTAGGCCATGGACGTCCGCCCTTCCTGGGATGATCGGATCGTCCGATCTTCCGTACGCTGCGGTAACCGCGTCAACCCCGCGTGGACCGCGAGAAAACCGAACGACCGATGAGGACGGAACGTGAACGCATCCCCCGCCGAGGAGCTCCTGGACGTCGTCGACGAGCGGGACGAGGTGGTCGGACGGCTCCCGCGCGGCGAGGTGTACGCCCGGGGGCTGCGCCACCGCTGCGCGTTCGTCCTCGTGCGGGACGCCGCCGACCGGATCTTCGTGCACCGCCGCACCGCGTCGAAGCTGCTCTTCCCCTCGCTGTACGACATGTTCGTCGGCGGTGTCGTCGGCGCGGGCGAGTCGTACGACGCGGCGGCGCTGCGGGAGGCCGAGGAGGAGCTGGGCGTGCGCGGCCTGCCCCGACCGGTGCCCGTCCTGTCCTTCCTGTACGACGACGGGCCGGGCGTGCGCGGCTCGTGGTGGTCGCGGGTGTACGAGGTGCGGTGCGAGCTGCCGGTGTCGCCCCAGGTGGAGGAGGTCGCCTGGCACGCGTTCCTGACGGAGGCGGAGCTGGAGCGGCGGCTGGGCGAGTGGGCGTGGGTGCCGGACGGCCTCGCGGCGTGGGAGCGGCTGCGCGCGGCGCGCGGTTAGGGCGCCGCGGTGGACGGCTTCGGGCGGAGTGCGCGGCTGTGGTTCTCGCCGCGGCGGGTGCGGGAGGAGGGCGAGACGCCGGACTACCGGTTCTCGCTCGCCAACGAGCGGACGTTCCTCGCGTGGCTGCGGACCGGGCTCGCCCTGGTGGGCGGCGGGTTCGCCGTGGACCAGTTCCTGCCGGACCTGCGGTGGGGGGTGCGGGTCGGGATGGCGCTGGTGCTGCTGGGCGCGGGGGCGCTGTGCGCGCTGCGGGCGGTCAACCACTGGGTGCGGTGCGAGCGGGCGATGCGGCGCGGGGAGGACCTGCCGGTGAGCCGGTTCCCGACGCTGCTGGGCCTGGCGGTGGGGCTGGTGGCGCTCGCGATGGTGTTGGCGGTGCTGTTCGGGTGGACGGGGTGAGGGAGGATCCGCGCGACCCCGGCCTGCAACCGGAGCGGACGCGGCTGGCGTGGCGGCGCACGACGCTGGCGTGCACCGTCGCGGCCGTGCTGGCCGCGCGGCAGGCCGTGCACGGCGGTGACGTGGCGGCGGCCGGGGTGCTGGGGGCGGGGCTGTCGCTGCTGGTGTGGGTGGCGTTCCTGGTGGTGGCGCAGCGGCGGATCGCCGCGCTGGGGCGGGGACGGCCGCGCACGCTGGGGGTGCCCGCCGCCGTGGCGGCGGCGGTCTGCACGGTCGCGCTGGCCGGGTTCGCGGTGGCGGTGGTGCTCTGACGCGGGCGGGCGGGACCGGGGCCTGGGAGCCGGGGCGGGGGGTCTGGGAGCCGGGGCGGGGGGTCTGGGAGCCGGGACCGGGGACCGGGCCTGGGGGCCGGGCCGGGAGCGACGTACGGCGGGCAGCGGGCAGCGGGCGGCGTGGGCGCGGGGTGTACGGCGGGCAGCGGACCGTGGGGGCTGGGCCGGGGGGTGACTCCTGGCGTACGGCGGGCTGCGCAGGCACACGGCGCACGGCGGTGCCCGGTCAGTCCTCGCCGACCGTCACGACGACCTTGCCGCCGAGGCCGCCCGCCATCGCCGCGCGCTGTGCCTCCGCCGCCTCCCCGAGCGGGTACGTCCGGGCCACCCGCACCGTCAGCACGCCCCCCTCGGCCAGGTCGGCGAGCGCCGTCAGGTCGTCGGCGTCCGGGCGCACCCAGAAGTACAGTCCGCCCAGGCCGACCACCTCGCCGTCCGCGATGGAGGCGAGGCGGCCCTCGGGGGCCAGCACCTCCGGGGAGGTCCTCAGCGGCTCGCCGCCGAGCGTGTCGAAGACCGCGTCCACGCCGTGCGGGGCGAGGTCGCGCACCCGGCCCGCGAACCCGTCGCCGTACACGACCGGTTCGCCGCCCAGCTCCCGCACGCGGTCGGCGCCGCTCTCCCGGACCCCGCCCAGCACACGGGCGCCGAGGTGGCGGGCGATCTGCACGGCGAGCGAGCCGACGCTGCCGGCCGCCGCGTGGACGAGCAGGGTCTCCCCGTTCCGCACCCGCAGCGCCCGGTGGAGCGCCTGGTACGCGGTGAGACCGGCGAGGGGCAGCGCGGCCGCCTCCTCGAACCCCAGGGTGCGCGGCTTGCGGGCGAGGGTGCGGACGGGCGCGGCGACGTACTCGGCGAAGGTGCCGTGGCACAGGGCGTCCTCCCGGACGTACCCCATCACCTCGTCGCCGACGCCGAACTCGGGGACGGAGACGCCGGGCTGGACGACCACGCCGGAGACGTCCCAGCCGGGGACGACCGGGAAGAAGGCGTCCAGGATCGTGTCGAGGTAGCCGGCCTGGCACTTCCAGTCGACCGGGTTGACGGCCGCCGCCCGCACCTTGACCAGGACCTTGTCGGGGCCCACCTTCGGGACGGGCCGGTCGCCGTACTCCAGGACCTCGGGTCCGCCGTAGCGGCGGTAGCTGATCGCCTTCATGGAACGACCCTCCTCCAAGCGGATCATTCAGGCAAACAGGGATAACCTGGGAGTGTCAACGACCCTCCGCACCGAGGTCCCGCCATGACGGTCCTGCATCAGGAACACCAGGCGCACTCCCACGCACACGGCCCTTCCTGCGGCCACCAGTCCGTGGTCCACGGCGACCACGTCGACTACGCCCACGACGGGCACCTGCACCGCGAGCACTCCGGGCACTGGGACGAGTGCGAGCCGGGCGAGCACATCGCCCACAGCGGCCACGCCCACGAGCACGGCGACACGTGCGGCCACCCGGCGGTCGCGCACGGGGACCACCTGGACTACGTGCACGACGGACACCGGCACGCCGCCCACGACGGGCACTGGGACGACCACTGACCGGAGCGCCGGCGCCGCGCGCCCGCGGGTGACCCCACCCTGTTCCCCGCCGTCCCGGACTGGCAGGCTCTGCCTGTCCAGTTCGGCCACGACTCGGGGGGACAGCGGTGCCCGCAACCGACCCGTACACCGTCCAGCTCGCACCTGACGTGCACGCCTACGTCCAGCCGGACGGCGGGTGGTGCCTGAACAACGCCGGGTGGGTCGGCGACGGCGCACGGAGCGTCCTGATCGACACCGCGGCGACCGAACGCCGGGCGCTGGCCCTGCGCGACGCGCTCCTCGCCCACGGCGCCGCCCCGCCGGACACGGTCGTCAACACCCACCACCACGGGGACCACACGTACGGCAACTCCGTGTTCCTGCCCGGGGCGGCCGTCGTCGGGCACGAGGCGTGCCGCCGCGAGGTGCTGGCGGCGGGGCGGCAGCTCCACCTGATCTGGCCGCGGACCGACTTCGGCGACATCCGCGTCACCCCGCCCTCGGTGACGTACGCCGACCGGATGACCCTGTACGCGGCGGACACGGAGGTGCGGCTGGTCCACCCGGGCGTGGCCCACACCGCGGGCGACACGATCGTGCACCTGCCGGAGCGGGGGGTCGTCTTCACCGGGGACCTGGTCTTCCACGGCGGGACGCCGTTCCTGGCGACCGGGTCGCTGCGCGGGTCGCTGCGCGCCGTCGAGCTGCTGC
Organism: Streptomyces tamarix; assembly: GCF_032423885.1. Taxonomy (NCBI): domain Bacteria; kingdom Bacillati; phylum Actinomycetota; class Actinomycetes; order Kitasatosporales; family Streptomycetaceae; genus Streptomyces; species Streptomyces tamarix. Next base: position 6,177 of record NZ_JAWCTQ010000069.1, read on the forward strand.
GGTCGCTGGGGGCGGAGACGGTCGTCCCCGGGCACGGGCCGATCGCGGACCCGTCCGTGTACGACGCGACGGAGGCGTACCTGCGGTTCGTGGCCGAACTGGCCGAGGACGGCCGCGCCAGGGGGCTGACGCCGCTGGAGGTGGCGCGCCGGGCGGACCTGGGGGAGTTCGGGGAGCTGCGCGAGGCGGAGCGGCTGGTGGCCAACGTCCACCGCGCGTACGCGGAGCTGGAGGGGCTGCCGGAGGGGTCGCCGCTGGACGTGGCGGCGGTGTTCGGGGACATGGCCGCGATGAACGGCGGCCGGCCGGTGGCCTGCCACGCCTGACGGCGCCCGGCCGCGGCCCCCACGGCCGGCAGGCGGGTCCGGCACCCCTCGGCCGACGCCCGGGCCCGCCCGCCCCGCAGCCGGTGGGCGGCCGGGCCCGGCGACCCGCCGCGCCCACGGGGGTGGACGACATACCGACTGGTCGGTCATGATGCCCGGGTAACCCGGACCCCGCTTCCGAAAGGTGCGCACCATGAGCTCTGCCCCGCCGCCAGGTCTCGACCCCGAGCGGTTGCGCGGGCTGCTGGACCGCGAGCTGCCCGGCCTGGTGAGCGGGCCGCTCGACGCCCGGCTGATCGAGGGCGGCCGCTCCAACCTGACGTACGCCGTCACGGACGGCACCCGCCGGTGGGTCGTCCGCCGCCCGCCGCTGGGCCACGTCCTGGCCACCGCGCACGACATGAAGCGCGAGCACCGCGTCCTGAGCGCCCTGCACCCGACCGCCGTGCCGGTGCCCCGGCCGGTCCTGCTGTGCGAGGACGAGTCGGTGCTCGGGGCGCCGTTCTACGTGATGGACTTCGTGCCGGGCACCCCGTACCGGACCGCCGGGCAGCTCGCCCCGCTGGGCGCCGAGCGCACCCGGGCCGCCGTGCTGGGCCTGGTCGACACGCTGGTCGAGCTGCACGCGGTGGACCCGCAGGGCGTGGGCCTCGGGGACTTCGGGCGCCCGGAGGGCTTCCTGGACCGGCAGCTGCGCCGCTGGGGCAAGCAGCTCGCCGCCTCGCGCGGCCGCGAGCTGGCCGGGATCGACGAGCTGCACACCGCCCTCGGGCGCGACCTGCCCGACTCCCCCGCCGCCACCGTCGTCCACGGCGACTTCCGCCTCGACAACGTCCTCATCGGCGACGACGACCGGATCACCGCCGTCCTCGACTGGGAGATGTCGACCCTCGGCGACCCGCTCACCGACCTCGGACTGCTCGTCATGTACAGCACGCCGCTGGACGTGCCGGGGGCCGTCATCAGCACCACCGCGACGGCCCCCGGGCACCCTGCCGCGCGCGAGCTGGTCGAGCGGTACGCCGCCCGGTCGGGGCGGGACGTGTCGCGCCTCGCCTGGTACACGGCGTTCGCCTGGTTCAAGCTCGCCGTGATCCTCGAGGGCATCCACTACCGGTACACGCTCGGCCAGACCGTGGGCGCGGGCTTCGACCGGATCGGGGAGCTGGTCCCCCTCTTCATCGAGCACGGCCTCATCACCCTTCAGGAGGGCTGACCCATGGACTTCGCGATGGACGCGCGCACCGAGGAGCTGCGGGAGCGGCTGCTGGACTTCATGGACGCGCACGTGTACCCGGCCGAGACGGTCGCCGAGGAGCAGCGGGCGAAGCTGGACTCCCCGTGGGACACCCCGCCCGTGGTGGAGGAGCTGAAGGCGGAGGCGCGGCGGCGGGGGCTGTGGAACCTGTTCCTGCCCGACGAGGAGTACGGCGCGGGGCTCACCAACCTCCAGTACGCGCCGCTCGCCGAGATCACCGGCCGGTCGCCGCAGTTGGCGCCGACCGCGCTGAACTGCGCGGCGCCCGACACGGGGAACATGGAGGTCCTCGCCCAGTTCGGCACCCCCGAGCAGCGCGAGCGGTGGCTGGAGCCGCTGCTGGCCGGGGAGATCCGGTCCGCGTTCGCGATGACGGAGCCGGAGGTCGCCTCGTCCGACGCGACGAACGTCGAGACGCGGATCGAGCGGGACGGCGACGAGTACGTCATCACGGGCCGCAAGTGGTACATCTCCGGGGCGATGAACCCGGACTGCCGGATCTTCATCGTGATGGGCAAGACCGACCCGGACGGCGCCGACGTCCGCCGCCAGCAGTCCATGGTGCTGGTCCCCCGCGACACCCCCGGCGTCGAGGTGCGGCGCGCGATGCGGGTGTACGGGTACGAGGACCACCACCACGGCGGACACGCCGAGATCGTCTTCGACCGCGCGCGCGTGCCGGTCGCGAACCTCGTCGGCGAGGAGGGCGGCGGGTTCGCCATCGCGCAGGCGCGGCTCGGTCCGGGCCGGATCCACCACTGCATGCGGCTGATCGGCATGGCGGAGCGGGCGATCGAGCTGATGTGCCGGCGGGCCGTGTCCCGTACGGCGTTCGGGAAGCCGCTGGCCGCGCAGGGGCAGGTGCGCGCGTGGATCGCGGACGCCCGGGTCGCCGTGGAGCAGTTGCGGCTGCTGGTGCTGAAGACGGCGTGGCTGATGGACACGGTCGGCAACCGGGGCGCCCACACGGAGATCCAGGCCATCAAGATCGCCACGCCGCGCACGGTCGTGGACATCATCGACCGGGCGGTGCAGCTGCACGGGGCGGGCGGCGTGAGCCAGGACTTCCCGCTGGCGGAGCTGTGGGCGGCGGCGCGGACGCTGCGGCTGGCGGACGGGCCGGACGAGGTGCACCAGCGGTCGCTCGCCCGGCGCGAGCTGAAGCGGTACGCCTGAGGGGTCCGGGGCCGGCCCGGGCGGCCGGCCCCGGTGCCCTACGGGCGCAGGGCCCGCAGCAGGAGGTCGGCGAGGTGGTCGGCGACCTCCCGCGGGCCGAGCGGCCCGTTCGGGCGGTACCAGGTCGACAGGTGGTGCACCGAGCCGAAGTGGTAGTCGACGACCAGGTCGGCCGGGGTGGCCGTGGAGAACACGCCGGAGCGCTGGCCCTCCTCGACGAGGGCGCGGAAGCGCTCGTGGTAGCGCCGCCGCTCGGCGCGGACCTGCTTGTTCTTCTCCGGGCTCAGGTGGTGCATGGAGCGGAAGAAGATCGACGCGTCGTCGAGGTTCTCGATGGTGGTGACGACGACGTCGGCGGCGGCGTCCCGCAGCCGCCGCTCGACCGGCGCGTCGGCGTCCGCGAAGGCGTCCAGCCGCTCCTGCTGGAGGCGCAGCACGCGCGCGTACACCTCGTGCAGCAGGTCCTCCTTGGACCCGAAGTAGTGGTAGAGGGCGCCCTTGGTGACCCCGGCCGCCTCGACGATCTCCTGGACGGAGGTCCGGTCGTAGCCCTGCTCGGCGAAGAGGCGGGTGGCGGCGGCCAGCAGCCTGCGGGGGACGGGTGTGGTGCCGCTCCCGTCCGTCGTCCTGGCCATGCGCCGCCACCTCTCCTCGTTGTCGTTCCGGTCACCTGGTCGTCGACCGATCTTCCCATTGGTCGGCGTCGGGATCACCGCCCGGTCGCCTCCCAGGTGCGCTGGATCCGGTTCATGCCGCCCAGCCAGCGCTCCGGCTCGGCGGCGCGGACCCGGTAGAAGTCCGCCACCTCGGGGTGCGGGAGGATCAGGAACCGGTCCTGTGCCATCCCCGCGAACAGCGCGTCCGCGACGTCCTCGGGTTCGATGGCGGTGGGGGCGAGGACCAGTTCTCCGGCCGATCCGGCGGCGGTGAGCATGTCGGTGCGCACGCCCTGCGGGCAGATGGCGTGGACCTTGATCCCGCGGTGCCGGTAGGTGAGGGACAGCCACTCCGCGAAGGCGTACGCGCCGTGCTTGGTCACGCTGTACGGGGCGGCGCCGACCATGGTGAGCAGGCCCGCCGCCGAGACGGTGGAGACGAACCGGCCGGCGCCCCGCTCCAGCCAGCCGGGCAGCAGGGCGCGGGCGGCGCGGACGTGCGCCATGACGTTGACGTCCCAGGCGGCGGCCCAGACCTCCTCGTCGGCGAAGGCGTCCCCGGGCGAGGCGAGGCCGGCGTTGGCGCAGTAGACGTCGACGGTGCCGCCGAGGGCGTCGCGGGCCTCCTCCACGACGGCGGAGGCGTCGCCGGGGACGGCGGTGGCGCCGATCTCGTCGGCGACGGCCTTCGCGCGGGCCGGGTCGAGGTCGTTGACGACGACGCGGGCGCCCTCGGCGGCGAACCTGCGCGCGAGGGCGGCGCCGATGCCGCCGCCCGCTCCCGTGACGACCACGTGCGCGCCCTGGACCGTGCTCATCGTGAACCCCTTTTCGTCGCGTTCATCGCATTCGCTGCGTTCGCCGTACTGGCCGTGTTCGTCGCGCTTTTCGTGTTTGTTGCGCTTCCACCGGACGGGCGGGGGCGTGGGGACCGGCCGCCGCGGTGCAGACTAACCGGTCGGTATGTCCACCGGGAAGGGGTGCCGCGCTAGCCTGCGAGCTCTCATGCCGGAGCGTGACGGAACGATCACGGAGGTGGCCCATGGGTGTGTCCAGACGGGGTCTGCTGGCGGCGGGCGGTGCGGTGGGGACGGTGGGCGCCACGGGGGCCGCCGGGGCGGCGGGCCTCCCGGCGACCCCGGGGGCCCCGGGCGGAGCGGCGGCCCCGGGCGGGGCGGCCGGGGATGCCCGGCGGGGACGGCGGGTGCGGACCGGCTTCGACCGGCTGGCCGCGGACGGGTACGCGGTGCTCGCCGGGCAGCGGGTCGGCGTGGTGACCAACCCGACGGGGGTCACCGCCGACGTGCGGCACGTCGTGGACGTGATGCACGCCGACGACCGGGTGCGGCTGGTGGCGGTGTTCGGTCCCGAGCACGGCTTCCGGGGAACCGCGCAGGCGGGCGGCTCGGAGGGCCGGTACGACGACCCGGCCACGGGACTGCCGGTGTACGACACGTACGGCCGGAGCGGGCAGGCCCTCGCGGACGTGTTCACCGCGTCCGGGGTGGACACGGTGGTGTTTGACATCCAGGACGCGGGGGCGCGCTTCTACACGTACATCTGGACCATGTACGACTGCATGGTCGCGGCCGAGTTGGCGGGGAAACGATTCGTCGTGCTGGACCGGCCGAACCCGGTCGGCGGGCGGGCCGCGCTGGGACCGGTGCTGGACCGGGCGTACGCCACGTTCGTGGGGCGCGAGCCGATCGCGCAGGTGCACGGGATGACCGTGGCCGAGCTGGCACGGCTGTTCAACGGGGAGTTCCTGGCCCGCCCGGTGCGCCTGGAGACGGTGCGGATGGCGGGCTGGCGGCGGCGGGACCTCTTCGACGCGTCGGGGCTGCCGTGGGTGCCGCCGAGCCCGAACATGCCGACGCCGGACACGGCGCTGGTGTACGGCGGGACCTGTCTGTTCGAGGGGACGAACCTGTCGGAGGGGCGCGGCACGACCCGACCGTTCGAACTGCTGGGCGCCGAGGGCGTGGACCGGCGGTGGGCCGAGGCGGCGAACGCGCTGGAGCTGCCCGGAGTGGCGTTCCGGGAGGCGTACTTCGCGCCGGTGTTCTCCAAGTTCCAGGGCAGGACGGTCGGTGGGGTGCAACTCCACGTCCACGACCGGGAGGCGTTCGACCCCGTGCGGACCGGCGTCGGGCTGCTGGTGACGGCGAAGCGGACGTGGAGCGGGTTCGCCTGGCGCGCCGACCGCTGGATCGACAAGCTGACGGGTTCGGCGACCGTACGGACCCTGATCGACGCGGGCGCCGGGCCGGACGAGGTGGCCGCCGCGTGGGAGCGGGACCTCGCGGCGTTCCGGGCGGTGCGCGGGGAGTACCTGCTGTACCGCTGAACCGGGGGCGCGGGCGCCCGGCCGGGGAGTGAGGGGCCGTCAGGTCCCCGCCGCCGCACCGGGCACCGCTGCGCGCCCTCCCGTACGCGTGGGGGGATGTCGTGGTGGTGGGGTCCATTCGATTTTCGATGGAGCCGGAAGGGGCACCCGTACGTCTCTTCAACGACGCCGAAGTACCAGCGACGGAGGTGGCGGAACGATGGCCGGTTTCCGAAGTCTCGCCAGACAGGTCCGTGATCCGGGATGCGACGTGGCGCTGCGGCGCTACTCGCTGCGCAAGTGCCTGGAGCGGTTCGCGCCGTACGGGCACCGGGCGACCTGGGACCACCTGTGCCGGCGGCACGGGTTCGGGCACGAGGACCGGGACCTCGATCCGGCGCGGCTGGTGGCCGCGCTCGACGAGGTGGAGGAGGCGCGGGCCGTGTGGCTCGCCTACGAGCGGCGGTTCGCCGAGCGGCGCCGCAGGGAGAAGTACCTGGGGCTGCGCACCCCGGGTCCGATCGACGACTGGCACCGGCGCACCTGGGGCGGCAACGGCGTGGCGCGGTGCGTCGACCCGGCGGTGCACCCGGACCTGCCGCTGGGCGACGCGCTGCGGCGGCTGATCGCCGCCCTGGAGGCGGGGCCGGGCGAGCACTGCCCGGTGTGCGGTGGGGACCGGTTCGCGTGGCGGTGGAACGGCCTGGACGAGGCGTGCGGGCCGGTGTGCCGGGACTGCGGGGTGCTCGTGCCCGCGCTCGTGCTGTCGGAGGAGGCACTGGCGGCGGCGCGCCGCCGGGCGGCGCGGGCGGACGCGGTGCGGGAGTTGGCCGCCGTGGGGTGAGCCGCCGGATCCGGCGCGGCGGCAGCGGCGGCGGGTCCGTCGGCCGTGAGGGGCCGTGCCACGTCCACGTGTCCGCGTGCCCCCGCCGCGCGCCACCGGCCGGACCGCCGGCCGTCCGCCCGCCGGCGTTCGCGGGCCGACGCCTTCGAACCGCCCGGGCGGTCACCGCCGAGGGCTCCTGCCGGGCGGGAGTGCCGCCGTGCGCGTTCCCGGGCGGGCGGCCCTCCCGGCGCCCCTCGCCGAGGGGACGGGGCCGACCGGTCGGCGGGCCGGTGCGCCGACCGGGCGCGGCGAAGCCGCACGAGGCGCTGTACGGCGAACTGCCGCGCGCCCGGAGCCTGTTCCACCGTCCCGTACGACACCGCGGCGGCGCGGGGCCGGGCACCGGCCGGGAGGCCGTACCGGACCGGGCTCGGCCGGACCGGGCCCGCTGCCCGCGTCCGCAGGGGGCGCGGTGGCCCACCCGGCCGCGGAGCGGCACGGCCCGGCGGCGGAGCGGGCCACCGCCGAGGCGGTGAGCCCCTCGCGCCCGACCCGCGAAGGCGGCACCGCCGACCGGGCGAGACGCCGGGGCCGGAGGAGCGCCCACCCGACCCACGAGGGCGGCGCGGCCAACGATCAAGACACCGGAGCCGGAGGACCGCCCACCCGACCCGCGAAGGCGGCACCGCTGACCAGGGCCTACGCCTCCGCCCGGCACCCCCCGGCCGGGCCCGCCTCCGCGGGCCCCTCCCCCTCCGCGCACCCCCGCCCGGGGCGCTCCTCGGGAACGCGTGCGTCCACCTCGGGAGCGCAGGTGTCCTCCTCGGGAACGCGTGCGTCCACCTCGGGAGCTCGGGTGTCCCCCTCGGGAGCTCGGGTGTCCTCCTCGCGCTCCGGGCGGGAGCGCTCGCCCAGGAGGCGGGAGCCGGTGATGCTCTCGCCGAACACGTCGTCCGGGTTGGACAGGACGCAGGTGTCGAGGGACAGGCACCCGCAGCCGATGCAGTCCGTGAGGTGGTCGCGGAGCCGGGCGAGCTGCTGGATGCGGACGTCCAGCTCCGCGCGCCAGGTGCGGGAGAGCCGCGCCCAGTCCTCGCGGGTGGGCGTGCGCTCCTCGGGCAGCTCTGCGAGGGCCTGCCGGACGGTGGCGAGGGGGATGCCGACGCGCTGGGCCGCGCGCACGAAGGCGACGCGGCGCAGCGCGTCCCTGCTGTAGCGGCGCTGGTTGCCGCTGGTGCGGCGGCTGGTGATCAGGCCCTTGGCCTCGTAGAAGTGCAGGGCGGAGACGGCCGCGCCGCTGCGGGCGGAGAGCTGGCCGACGGTGAGTTCGTGGATCTTCTCTGGAATCTGCGGCACCCCCCGAACCCTACTGGTCCGTTGACAAGGGCAACCGCCCCCAGCATGCTAAGCAAGCGCTTGGACACGACCGTGATCCGCAGGGACAGGGAGCAGGGATGGCAGAGCCGAGGATCTTCACCTCCGTCGACGAGCTGCGGGCCGCGGTGGGCGAGCAGTTGGGGTACAGCGACTGGCTGGAGGTGGACCAGAAGCGGATCGACCTCTTCGCCGACGCCACCGGGGACCACCAGTGGATCCACGTCGACCGGGAGCGGGCGGCGTCCGGCCCGTTCGGGACGACCATCGCGCACGGCTACCTCACCCTGTCCCTGCTGCCCGCCCTCGTCCCGCAGGTGATGCGGGTGGAGGGGGTCCGGATGGGCGTCAACTACGGGACGAACAAGGTGCGTTTCCCGGCGCCGGTGCCGGCCGGGTCGCGGGTGCGGGCGACCGCGGCCGTGAAGGCGGTCGAGGACGTGGCCGGCGGAGTGCAGGTGACCGCCGTGGTGACGGTGGAGCGCGAGGGCGGCGACAAGCCGGTGTGCGTCGCCGAGTCGGTGTCCCGCTTCTACCTCTGAGCCCCGGCGGGGCGCGGGAGGCCCTCAGCCGCGGGCGCGCACCATGCGCAGGACGAGGTCGGCGTAGAGCGCGCCGACCTCGTCGGGCGTGCGGCTGCCCTGGGCGTTGAACCAGCGCGCCACGTCGATGCAGAGCGAGAGCACGGCGAGGGTGGTGCCCGGCACGTCCGGCACGTCGAACTCGCCCGCCGCGACGCCCTCGCCGATGATGCGGCGCACCGCGGCGTCGGTCCTGCGGCGCAGGGCGACGATCTCCGCGCGGTGCTCGGGGCCGAGCGCGTCCAGCTCGTACTGGACGACGCGCGCGGTCGTGTGGCGCTCGGCGTGCCAGCGGACGAAGGACCGCACGGCGTCGGCGAGCCGCTCGGCGGCGGTCCCGGGGCCGTCCGCCGCCTTCTCCAGGATCCGCAGGGCCTTGTCGTGGCCGATGCGGCTGATCCGGTGGAGGAGCTCCTCCTTGGTCTTGTAGTGGATGTAGAGCGCGGCCGGGCTCATCCCGGCGCGGCTCGCGATGTCGCGGGTGGTCGTGGCGTGGTAGCCGCGCTCGGCGAAGGCGTCGACGGCGGCCACGAGCAGCCGCCGGGCCGCGTCCGGGGTGACCTCGCCCCACGGCACGTCCTCGCCGTCGGCCGTCTCCTCCGCCGTACCCATCGCTCGCCCCTTCCGCTCGCACAAGGACGAACACCATACCGCGAGGGTGAGCAAGCGCTTAGGGGCCGGGGTCAGAGCTTCTGGAACGGGTCGTGCTCGGCGAGGAGCTTCTCCAGCCGCGCCTGGTCGACGCGGCTGACGATCTGCCCGGCCTCCTGGCGGTCGCGGACGACCTTGGCGAGGGTGAAGGCGGAGGTCGTGAGGTAGAGGACGGCGACCCCGAGGAAGGCCCGCACCCAGGCGTCCACCTCCAGATTGACGACGCCGAGCGCGACGGCCGCGAGGGCGACGACGAAGGAGGCGACCGCCTGGGCGTGGTAGGCCGCGGTGTTCTGCTGCTTGACCGGTGTCTCGCTCATGCGGTCGAGGATGCGGCGCCGTGGTGTGCGGCACATCCGCCCGGCTACTCAGCGGCGGTACTCAGAACGCCGAGATCCCGGTGAGGGCGCGGCCGATGATGAGCTTCTGGATCTGGCTGGTGCCCTCGTACAGGGTCATCACGCGCGCGTCGCGCAGCAGCTTGCCCACCGGGTACTCGTCGATGTAGCCGTAGCCGCCGAAGACCTGCAGGGCGTTGTTGGCGCACCGGACGGCGGCCTCCGAGGCGAACAGCTTCGCCTGGGACGCGGCGGTGGCGAAGTCCTGCCCCCGGTCGATGAGGTCGGCGACGCGCCAGGTGAGCAGCCGGGCGGCCTCCACGTCGACGGCGATGTCACTGATCAGCTCCTGCACCAGTTGGTACGAGGCGATGGGCTTGCCGAACTGCTCGCGCTCCCCCGCGTAGCCGACGGCCGCGTCGAGCGCCGCCTGGGCGATGCCCACGCAGCCGGCGGCGACGGACATGCGGCCCTTGGCGAGGGCCGACATGGCGACGGAGAAGCCCTTGCCCTCGGGGCCGAGCAGCGCGTCGGCCGGGACGCGCACGTCCTGGAGGACCAGTTCGGCGGTGGGCTGGCCCCGCAGGCCGAGCTTGCCGTGGACGGTGCGGCGGGTGAGCCCCGGCGTGTCGGCCGGGACGAGGAAGGCGGAGACGGCGCGGTGGCCCGGGGCGTCGGAGGTGCGGGCGAAGAGGAGGACGACGTCGGCCCAGGTGCCGTTGGTGATGAACATCTTGGAGCCGTTGACCACCCAGTCGCCGCCGGGCCCGCGGACGGCGCGGGTGGTGAGGTTCGCGGCGTCGGAGCCGGTGCCGGGCTCGGTGAGGCCGAAGCAGCCGAGCGCCTCGCCCGAGGTGAGGCCGGGCAGCCAGGCGCGCTTCTGGCTCTCGCTGCCCCAGGCCGCGACGGTCTTGGCGACCAGGCCGAGGGAGACCGAGACGATGCCGCGCACGGACGAGTCGCCGCGCCCGAGCTCCTCGGTGACCAGGCAGTACGCGAGGTGGTCGCCGCCCGAGCCGCCGTACTCCTCGGGGATGGTCAGGCCGAGGAAGCCGAGTGCGCCGAGCCTCTTCACGATGCCCCGGTCGACGCCCTCCTCCCGGTCCCAGGCGGCGGCGTGCGGGGTGACCTCGCGCCGGACGAACTCCTCGGCGAGCCGGCGGACGGCCTCCTGCTCCTCGCTCAGCTCCAGGTTCACGCGGACTCCCTTTAAATTACCAGCGCTAGTTTTTTGTGGGCAGCCCTACTATGTGCCGCATGGCCAGACCGCGCAAGCCCCTCCTCAGCCGAGCCCGCATCGTCGCCGCGGCGGCCGTCCTGGTCGACGCGGAGGGGCTGGAAGCGGTCTCGACCCGCCGCCTCGCCGCCGAGCTCGGCGTCAGCGGGCCGTCCCTGTACAACCACTTCCGCACCAAGGACGAGATCCTGGAGGCGGTCGCGGACGCGGTCAGCGCGCAGGTCGACCTGTCGATGTTCGACGAGTCCGACACCCGCGACTGGCGCACGGCGCTGCACGACTGGGCGGTCTCCTACCGGGCCGCCCTCACCGACCACCCCAACATCGTCCCGGTGCTCGCCCGCGGGCCGGGCCGCCGTCCGGCCGGGCTGCGGGTCGCGGACGCCGTGTTCGGCGCGATGGTCCGGGCCGGCTGGCCGCCCGCGCAGGCCACGTACATCGGCGCGCTCATGCGGTACTTCATCACCGGCTCGGCGCTCGGCTCCTTCGCGCGCGGGTTCGTCGACGACGAGACCGCCTACGACCCGGCCGACTACCCGCACCTCGGCCAGGCGCACCTGTTGGCCGAGCGGCGGGAGAAGGTCGACGAGGGCGCCTTCGAGACGGGCCTGCGGGCGCTGCTCGACGGGCTCGCCCTGCAGTACGCGGCGGTGGTGCCGGGCGCGCACGCCGCGGCCGGCACCGAACGGTAGCCGCGCCGCCCCGGACGCATGACGACCCGCTCCCCCGCCGCACGGGACCTCGCCGCGCTCGCCGCCCTGCTGGCCGACGAGACGCGCGCCGCGTTCTGCCTCGCCCTGCTGGACGGGCGCGCCTGGACGGCCGGCGAACTCGCCCGCCACGCGCGCGTGGCGCCGTCCACGGCCAGTGAGCACCTGGGCCGGCTGGTCGCGGGCGGGCTGCTCGCCGAGGAGCGGCAGGGGCGCCACCGGTACGTGCGGCTCGCCGGCGCGCGGGCGGCGCACCTGGTGGAGGACCTCGTCGCGTACGCCGTGCCGGGCGGCGGGACCCCGCCGCCGCGCTCGCTGCGGGAGGCGGGCGCGCGGGGCGCCATGGCGCGGGGGCGCACCTGCTACGACCACCTGGCCGGGCGGCTCGGGACGGCCGTCACGGACGCGATGACGGCCCGCGGGCTGCTCCGCCAGGACACCGGGTTCGCGCTGAGCGACCGCGGCCTGCGCTGGTTCGGGGACCTGGGCCTCGAACTGGCCGTGAGGGGGCGGCGGCCACTGGCGCGCGGCTGCCTCGACTGGACCGAGCGCAGACCGCACCTGGCCGGGGTGGCGGGCGCCGCGCTGTGCCGGCACGCGCTGGACGCCGGGTGGTGCGTGCGCGTCGGGACGGAGCGCGCGGTGAAGGTGACGGCCGACGGGGAGCGGGCGCTGGCCGGCCTGCTCGGGATCGGAGCCGAGGAACTGCGCTGACACCCGGCGGGGCGCCCCGGCGGGCGGCGACGTCGTGGCGGGCGGCGAACCGTTCCGGCCGTACGACCGCTCCCGTGGACCCCTCCTCCCGCGCGCTGGACCCGCCCCCTGGCGAACGGGCGGTTCGCGGTGCGGGACGGGCCCCTCCCGCGCGCTGGGTCGCCCTCGCGACCGCCGCCGTCAGCGGCGTCCTCGTGGGCGGCGTCCCGTGGCGGTGTCCCGTGGGCGGTGTTCGCGTCCGTCCGCGGCGCCGGTACGGCGTGCTCCCCCGGCGCGCCGGCGCCCGGGGCGTCCGCTCGCCCCGGGCGTCCGCTCCCGGATCCGGACGCGCCGGCCCGCCCGGGGCGGGGCCGCGACGCGGGCCGGTGCCGGGCGGGCGGCGCGGTCAGTTCTCGCCGGACGCGGCCGCCCGGCCGGCGAGGACCTTGATGGAGACGAGCGCGATCACGGCGAGGACCATGATGTAGCCGGCCACGGACATCGACGTGCCGGTCGCCTCCAGCAGCAGCACCATGAAGAAGGGCGCGAGGCCGCCGCCGACGACGGCGGAGATCTGGTAACCGAGCGAGGCGCCGGTGTACCGCATCTCCGCCGTGAACAGCTCCGCGAACAGCGCCGCCTGCGGCCCGTACATGATGCTGAGGAAGCAACTGGCGACGAAGGTGCCGACGGCCAGCCACAGCAGTGACGCGGTGTCGATGAGCAGGAACATCGGCACCGCCCACACCAGCAGGCCGAGCGCGCCGAGCGCGTAGACGCGCAGGCGTCCCACGCGGTCGGAGAGGGAGGCCGCCCACGGGATCAGCACGAGCTGCGTGAGGCTGACACAGAGGGAGACCATCAGCACGGCGCTGCGCTCCATGTCCAGTTCGCGGGTCGCGTAGTCGAGGACGCCGGTGATGACGATGTAGAACGTCGCGGTGTTGACGGCGAAGGAGCCGCCGGCCAGGAGGACCGTGCCGAGGTGGTGGCGGAGGATCTCGCCCAGCGGGGAGCGGCGCTCACCCTTCTCCCTCTCCGCGAGGGCCCGTTCGGCGGCCTTGAAGTCGGGGGTCTCCTCCACCCGCGCGTGGATGTACCAGGCGAGACCGAGGACGAGGAAGCCGACGAGGAACGGCACCCGCCAGCCCCAGGAGGCGAACGTCGCGTCGCTGGAGACGGCGCCGGCGACGAGGAAGACGGTGTTGGCCGACACCACGCCGATGGGGACGCCGAGTTGGACGAGGCTGCCGTACAGGCCGCGTCTGCCCTCGGGGGCGTACTCGGTGGCCATGAGCATCGCGCCGCCCCACTGGGCGCCGACCGCGACGCCCTGGAGGACGCGGAAGAGGACCAGCAGCACGGGGGCGGCGATGCCGATCGTCTCGTACGTGGGGAGCAGGCCGATGCCGAGGGTGGCGAAGCCCATCAGGGTGAGCGCGAGGACCAGCATCGGCTTTCGGCCGCGCTTGTCGCCGAGCTGGCCGGCGATGACGCCGCCGATGGGGCGGGCGAGGAAGCCCACGGCGAAGGTGGCGAAGGCGGCGAGGACCCCGGCCGACGGGTTGTCCGCCGGGAAGAAGAGGTCGCCGAGCACGAGGGCGGCGGCGATGCCGAAGACGAAGTAGTCGTACCACTCCACGGCCGAGGCGAGGGCCGCGGCGATGGCCACCCTGCGCCGGCGGCGGTCGGCGGGGGCGGTCGCGGTGGGAGAGGGGGCCGTGTCCATGGGTGCACACTCCGAACGGGTGCGTGAGGGGGACGGGAAGAAACGGGGGGCGGCGCCTTGATTGCGGGGACCGTACCGACCGGCTGGTATGGCGTCAACGGCCTGAACCGCAACAGTTCCGCCGCCCCGCGCCCCGGTCGCCGGGGCCCCGCGGGGGCGTGCGGGCAGCGCGGAGGCCCCGGCCGCGGGGCGTGCGGCCGGGGTGTCCCACCTGCGGTACTAGAAGACGACCAGGGCCCGCCCACCCTTGCCGGCGAGCATGTTGTCGAACGCCTCCGGAATGCCGTCCAGGCCGATCCGGTCGGTCACGAGGACGGACAGGTCCAGGCGTCCCGCGCGGACGTGCTCGGCGAGCACGGGCAGGTCGCGGACGGGGTCGGAGTCGCCGTAGACGCAGCCGGTGAGGGTGCGGCCCCAGTGGAAGATCTCCAGGGCGTGGAACGACACCTGCTGGTCCTTGCCGCCGATGCCGACGACCGTGGTGCGGCCGCCGCGCCGGGTGGAGTCCCAGGCGGTGCGGATGGTGACGGCCCGGCCGACACACTCCACGGCCACGTCGGCGCCCCGCCCGCCGGTCAGCTTGCGGACCTCGCGCGCGGTCGTGTCGGAGGCGACGAGGAAGTCGGTGGCCCCGGCCGCCTTCGCCAGGGCCTCCTTCTCCGGTGACACGTCGACGGCGACGATCGGCCCGGCACCGGCGATCCGGGCGGCCTGGAGCGCGGACAGGCCGACCCCGCCGACGCCGAACACGGCGACCGACTCGCCCCTGCGCACGCGCGCGGAGTGGTGGACGGCGCCGTAGCCGGTGAGCACGGCACAGCCGAGGAGGGCGGCGTCGAGCAGGGGCACGCCGTCCGGGACCGGCAGGACGCAGGAGACGGGGACGACCGTCTCCTCCGCGAACGCGGCGACGTTCAGCCCCGGGTGGAGTTCCCTGCCGTCCTCGGAGACGGCGTGCACGCGGTTCATGCCGGACAGCGCGTCGACGCACAGCCACACCTCGCCGATCCCGCAGTGGTGGCAGGTGCCGCAGGCGGGCGCCCAGTTGAGGACGACGCCGTCGCCGGGGGCGAGATGGGTGACGCCCTCCCCCACGGAGACGACGGTGCCGGCGCCCTCGTGGCCGAGGACGGCGGGGACGGGCACGCGCATGGTGCCGTCGGACAGGGACAGGTCGGAGTGGCAGACCCCGGCGGCGGCGAGGCGGACCCGGACCTCGCCGGGCCCGGGCTCGGGCAGTTCGATGCCGGTGATCTCCAGCGGAGACCCGACGGAGGGCAGGACGGCGGCGCGGACGACCACGATCGGTTTCTCCCGACTGGTGAGGCTCGGAGCGTTCGAGGGCCCGGGGTTGCCCGGGCGGTCAGAAGCGGTCAGAACTGGAGGGACTTGGTGTGCAGGTACTCGGTGAGGCCGTGGACGCCCAGCTCCCGGCCGATGCCGGACTGCTTGTAGCCGCCGAACGGGGCCAGCGGGTTGAAGCGGCCGCCGTTGACGTCGACCTGTCCGGCCTCCATCCGGCGGGCGAAGGCGGCGGCCGCGGCGGGCTCGCCCCACACGGCGCCCGCGAGACCGTACACCGTGTCGTTGGCGATGCGCAGGGCGTCCTCCTCGTCCTCGTACCGCAGGAACGCCACGACCGGGCCGAAGATCTCCTCCTGGGCGATCGTCATGCCCGGCGTCACGTCGGCGAAGACGGTCGGTGCGACGTAGTAGCCGCGCGCCAGCGGCGGCTGGGCGCCGCCCGCGACGACCCGGGCGCCCTCGGCGACGCCCTTCTCGATGTAGGAGACCACGCGGTCGCGCTGGGCGGCGCTGACGAGCGGGCCGATCCGGTCGCCGGCCGGGTACTTCGCGACGGCCTCGGCGGCGAGGGCGACGGCCTCCTCGTACTGGTCCGAGCGGACCAGGACGCGGGTGAAGGCGTTGCACCGCTGGCCGGAGTTGAACATGACGCTCGCGACGCTGCCGGCGACCGCCGCGGCGAGGTCGGCGCCGGGCAGGATGACGCTGGCCGACTTGCCGCCCAGTTCCAGGGCGACCCGCTTGACCGCGCCGCCGGCCGCCGCGCCGATGCGCCGGCCGACGGCGGTGGAACCGGTGAAGGAGATCATGTCGACGCCGTCGTGGTCGACGAGGGCCTGGCCCGCGACGTGCCCGAGGCCGGTGACCACGTTGACCACGCCGGCGGGGAAGCCCGCTTCGTGGACGCACCGGGCGAAGAGCCGCGCGGTGAGCGGGGTCTCCTCGGCGGGCTTGACCACGACGGTGCAGCCCGCCGCGAGCGCGGGGGCGACCTTGGCGACGACCTGGTGGAGGGGGTAGTTCCACGGCGTGATCGCGCCGACCACGCCGACCGGCTCCAGCAGCACGGTGGAGTTGCCGACCTCCTCTTCGAACGGGTACGTCGCGAGGATGTCGACGTACGAGCCGGTCACGGTGATCGGCAGTCCGGCGTGCACCGCGTGGGCGATCTTGGGCGGGGCGCCCAGTTCGGCGGTGACGGTCGCGGCGATCTCGTCCTGGTGGGCGGCGAGGGCGTCGCGCAGGGCGGCCAGGCGGGCGGCGCGCTCGGCGGGCGGGGTGGTGGACCAGCCGGGGAACGCGGCGCGGGCGGCGCGCACGGCGGCGTCGACGTCCTCCGCCCCGCCGGCCGGCACCGTGGCGAAGGGCTCCTCGGTCGCCGGGTTCACCACGGCGATGGTGCCGGTGCCGACGGCGGACCGCCACGCGCCGTCGATGTACATCCCGTCGTGGACCTTCATCGCTGTCTCCTTCGGCCTGGCTCGCTTGCGGCTGTCGTGCGTGCGTCGCCCACCAAACTAGCGGCGGTAGTTTTCCACCGCCAGGGGTCGGCGCCCCCGGACGGCACGATCCTGCCACCGGGGCCCGCTCAGAAGTCGACCCGGACCCGGTCGTCGACCCGTCCCACGGACTCCTGCCCGAAGGCGCGCGCGTACGCCGCACGGATCCGCTCGACCTCCCGGCCGCTCGCCACCGCGTCGGCGACCGGGTACAGCAGGATCAGCTCGTACGAGCGCTCCCGCACGATCCGCCCCGAGGCGTCCCGCCACTGGCCGCGCCCCTGCTGGACGGTCAGCCCGGCGGGGAAGCGGGGGGTGACCTCGCGGTCGAGGAACGCCGTGAACTGCTCGTCCGTCACGTCCGGTCCGCCGTCCGGTCGTTGGGTGCCGAAGAGGAGGCGGGTCTCGACGTGGGGCCGCGACCCGGGCGCGGCGACGGCGGCGGGGGCGTGGGCCGGGTCGCCGTCGAGCGCGGCGTACGCGGTGGGGGCGCCGGCCGCCAGGAGGCAGGCGGCGGCGAACGCCGCGGTGCGGGCGCGGACGCGGGGACGGGGAAGCGCGGGGAGGGGCATGCGGGGTCTCCTCTGCGGGGTCGGGTGCTCCCCTCACACTGTGGCGGAGACGCCCGCCGGGAGACGGGATTCCGGGCGGAGACGCCCCACCGGGAGGCTGATTCCCGGACGGAGGGCCGCGGCGGGAGGCGGGATTCCCGGGGCGGAGACGCCGCGGCGGGGGGGCCCCGCCGGGGGG
>NZ_JAWCTQ010000007.1:0-209707 GCF_032423885.1 Streptomyces tamarix
CGGACCCGCCCCCGCCCGCCCCGCCCGTGCCCGACAGACCGGGGGCGCGCCCCCCCGGTACGGCGGCCCCGCCCCCCCCCCCCCCGGGGGGGGGGCGGGGGCGGCCCCGCCCCGGGGGTCCCGCGGTTAGGGGCCCCCCCCGGTTGTGCCGGGGGGGGCCCCCTTCACGCTGCTCGCGCCCCGGCGCGCACGCCGGGGGCCGCGCGTCAGTGGCTGTGGTCGCCCTCGGCGTGGTCGTCGTGCGCGTCGTCCCCCGTCGCGGAAGCCGAACCGGTCGGCGTCGCGCCCGGCGTACCGGCCGGGGAGCCCGACGGCGAGGCCGCGGGGGAGCCCGACGGCGTACCGGCCGGGGACGGCGAGGCGGCCGGGGAGGACGGCGCGCCGCTCGGCCCGAAGCCCTCGTAGTAGCCGTTCGCGGGGTGGACGAGCGCCCGGAGCTTCACGTCGCCGGTCTCGCTGAGCCGGAAGACGACCTCCTGGGCGGAGCCGTTGACGGAGCCCTTGAGGCCCTCGACCACGACGGAGGCGTTGCCCTGGCCGCCGAGGATGAGGGAGCCGCCGGCGGGGACGGTGAGGGGGCCGGAGCCCTTGGCGGGCTTCAGCTCGACCTTGGCGCCGGAGCCGGGGAGCTGGACGGCCTCCAGCGTCTCGGCCTTGGCGCCCTCGTTGAAGACGGTGGCGGAGATGGCCGCCGGGCCCCCGGCGTCCCCGGCAGGGGTGATCACGAGGGCGTTCTGGACCTTGATGTCACCGACGGTGGTGGCGGCGTTGTCCGGCTTGATTTGGAGGCTCTGTGCGTCGTTGCCCGCCCCGCATGCGGTGAGCGAGGCGAGGGAGACCACGAGGGCGGTGGCGGCGAGGGCGCCGCGTCGAAGGCTGCGGCTCACGGCGGCGGCAACTCCTAGACGTACGGACGGGAGGACGGACACGGTCGGTGGAACGGATGCGACCTTTTCCGGACCGGACCGGCAGGACCGGTCAAGGAGCGGTCAGCGGGCTCAGGTTACCGACCCTGTGTCCCCGTCCCGCACCCGACCCGCCCTGTGCCGCCACCGGCGCTCCCGCCGCGGGCGTGGCGAGGGTCCGCCACGCCCGGGGCGTCCGGCTTCTCGGCGCCGTTCGCATAACTGGCTTGATCAATTCTCCGGTGCTCACACATTCCCCACGGAAAAGCCACCCGTGATCAATTCGGGAAAGTTCCCGGCTTCCGTCCGTGCGAGTGACCGACGACCGAACGGAGTACGGGAACTGGCCGCCTTCGAACCAGACAAACCGGGACGTTTCACCCTTGCGGCGGCCCCTCGGGTGACTGCGACCGAGGCGTTTCGGACCGTGTCCACAGCCGCTCCGACCTGCGAATACCCGCTTGCGACGACCCGTCACAGCACGTCCGCGTCGCTGTTGTCAAGCCCCGAGATATGCCCTGACCTGCGAAAACGCCATTCAGAAGAAGCCGTATCCGTGTTACCCTGGATAGCCACGGAAGGGGTACCTGTCACATGACGTTCAAGGTTGGCGACACCGTGGTCTATCCCCATCACGGGGCCGCGCTGATCGAGGCTATCGAAACTCGCCAGATCAAAGGCGTGGACAAGACCTACTTGGTGCTCAAGGTCGCCCAGGGTGACTTGACGGTACGTGTCCCGGCGGACAACGCGGAGTTCGTCGGTGTGCGCGATGTGGTCGGCCAGGACGGGCTGGACCGGGTCTTCGAGGTGCTCCGCGCACCGTACGCCGAGGAGCCCACGAACTGGTCCCGCCGCTACAAGGCGAACCTCGAGAAGCTCGCCTCGGGCGATGTCATCAAGGTCGCCGAGGTGGTGCGCGACCTGTGGCGCCGTGAGCGCGAGCGCGGTCTCTCCGCCGGAGAGAAGCGCATGCTCGCCAAGGCGCGCCAGATCCTCGTCAGCGAGCTCGCGCTCGCGGAGAACACCAACGAAGACAAGGCCGAGGCCCTGCTCGACGAGGTCCTCGCGTCCTGACGCCGGGCCCTCGGGCCCACGCCGCCGCACCCGGAAGGGGACGGCCGGACCGGAGTCCAGAGCGCCGAGTACCGAAGTGAGCCACCGCGTGTGCGGTACCCACTGTGCGGTACGCCTCACATGGTGAAAGTGGTAACCACTGCCGCGGTGCCCGATGACATGCTGTGAAACCACAGCTTCGTCGCCGGGCGCCGCGGCATGTCCGCACCCGTACAGGGCCCCGGCTGCCGGCGACCGGGCGACTCGTTCGACCAGCGTCACGGAAGGGTCTGGTCAAGGGGTCGCGCCCGCGTCTGTGGCCATACCCATGTCGGCCGAGTAAACAAACCTGCCGGAGTGCAACCGATGTCAGACACCGCACATCCTGCCCGCACCGCGGCGGTCATCCCCGCCGCGGGCCGAGGCGTACGGCTCGGGCCGGGCGCCCCCAAGGCGCTCCGCACGTTGGGCGGCATCCCGATGCTGGTCCACGCCGTGCGGGCCGTGTCCGCCTCCCGCGCCGTGTCCCTGGTCGTCGTCGTCGCACCCCCGGACGACGTGGCGGGCGTACGGGCGCTCCTGGACGAGTACCCGGCGCCCGAGCGCACCGAGGTCCTCGTCGTCCCCGGCGGCGCCACCCGCCAGGAGTCCGTGCGGCACGGCCTGGAGGCGCTGCCCGACACGGTCACCACCGTCCTCGTCCACGACGCCGCCCGCCCCCTCGTCCCGGTCGACACGGTCGACGCGGTCGTCGAGGCCGTACGGGACGGGGGCGCGGCGGCCGTCGTGCCGGCCGTGCCGCTCGCGGACACCGTCAAGGAGGTCGAGCCGGCCGCCGACGGCACGCCCGAGCCCGTCCTCGGCACGCCCGAGCGGGCCCGGTTGCGCGCGGTGCAGACCCCCCAGGGCTTCGACCGCGCCACCCTCGTGCGCGCCCACGCGGAGGTCACCGGCGAGGTCACCGACGACGCGAGCATGGTGGAGCGGCTCGGCGTCCGGGTCGTCGCCGTGCCCGGCCACGAGGAGGCGTTCAAGGTGACGCGCCCGCTGGACCTGGTGCTGGCGGAGGCCGTCCTGGCGCGCAGGAGGGTGAACGATGGGTTCTGAGGGGCTGGCGCTGCCGCTGGTCGGCATCGGCACGGACGTCCACGCCTTCGAGCACGGCCGCGAGCTGTGGTGCGCGGGGCTGCTCTGGGAGGGCGAGGAGTACGGCCTGGCCGGGCACTCCGACGGCGACGTGGCCGCCCACGCGGCGTGCGACGCGCTGTTCTCCGCCGCCGGGCTCGGCGACCTCGGCGCGCACTTCGGCACGGGCCGGCCCGAGTGGTCGGGCGCCTCCGGCGTCACCCTCCTCGCGGAGGCGGCACGGATCGTCCGCGCGGAGGGGTACGAGATCGGCAACGTGGCCGTGCAGGTGATCGGCGTGCGGCCGAAGGTCGGCAAGCGCCGCGCGGAGGCGCAGCAGGCGCTGGCCGCGGCGGTGGGCGCCCCGGTCGCCGTCTCCGGGACGACCACCGACGGGCTCGGCCTGACCGGCCGGGCCGAGGGGCTGGCGGCCATCGCCACCGCGCTGGTCGTACGACGGCCGTAGGCCACCGCCTCCCGCGGGCCGCCCCCGCCGACCGGACGGAGCGGCCGGCGGGGCGGGCGGCGGTCCCCCGGGCGCGTCGGGCCGGAGCCGCGACCGGGCCCCGGGCGCGCCGGCGGCGCCTTCGCCGCACCGGAGGACCGGGGCCCGACGGGGGAGGGGCGTCAGGCCGCGAGCTCCGCGCGGTCCGCCTCCAGGGCGGGCGGGGCCGTGGTGGCGGCCGGTGCGGCGAGCAGGGTGTCGGCGGTCGCCAGGGCGTCCTCTATGCGGGTGGTCCCGGTGGCGACGCACAGCGTGTAGGTGATGTCGTCCAGGGGCTGCTCGAGCCCCTGCTCACCGCGGCTCTGTGCGATGCGCAGGTCCGCGTAGCGGGCGAGCAGGGAGCGCAGGTAACGGGGGTCGGGTGTCAACACGGGTGCAGACCTCCATCGTTGGGCCGGGACTGCGCGCCTACCCCGTCTTCGATCAAGCATGCGTGGCGTCGCGGAGAACGATGCGGCCCCGGCTCCCCGCGGATCGGGCGTGGGCACCGGCGACCGCCCACTACTCTGGAGTGGTGACTATTCGGCTGTACGACACCAGCGCCCGGCAGATCCGCGACTTCGCCCCCCTCAATCCGGGGTGTGTCTCGATCTACCTGTGTGGCGCCACCGTGCAGGCGGCCCCGCACATCGGGCACATCAGGTCCGGGCTGAACTTCGACATCATGCGCCGTTGGTTCGCCTACCGCGGCTACGAGGTGACGTTCATCCGCAACGTCACGGACATCGACGACAAGATCATCGCCAAGGCCGCCGACCAGGGGCGCCCGTGGTGGTCGATCGGGTACGAGAACGAGCGCGCCTTCAACGACGGCTACCGGGCCCTCGGCTGCCTGCCGCCGACGTACGAGCCCCGTGCCACCGGGCACGTCACCGAGATGGTCGAGATGATGCGCGGCCTCATCGAACGGGGCCATGCCTACGAGGCGGACGGCAACGTCTACTTCGACGTGCGGTCCTTCCCCGGCTACCTGGAGCTGTCCCGGCAGGACCTCGACGACCTGCGCCAGCCGTCCGGCGAGGGCGAGACCGGCAAGCGCGACCCGCGGGACTTCGCCATGTGGAAGGCCGCCAAGCCCGGCGAGCCCAGCTGGGAGACGCCCTGGGGCCGGGGCCGGCCGGGCTGGCACCTGGAGTGCTCGGCCATGGCCCACAAGTACCTGGGCGAGTCCTTCGACATCCACGGCGGCGGCCTCGACCTGGTCTTCCCGCACCACGAGAACGAGATCGCCCAGGCCAAGGCGTACGGCGACGAGTTCGCCCGGTACTGGATGCACAACGCCTGGGTGACGATGAGCGGCGAGAAGATGTCGAAGTCGCTCGGCAACTCCGTCCTCGTCTCCGAGATGGTCAAGCAGTGGCGCCCCGTCGTCCTGCGCTACTACCTCGGCACCCCGCACTACCGGTCGATGATCGAGTACAGCGAGGAGGCCCTGCGCGAGGCGGACGCCGCGTACGCGCGGATCGAGGGCTTCGTCCAGCGGGTCGTGGAGAAGGCCGGCCGGGTCGTCGAGCCCGCGCCCGAGGTGCCGCCGGCGTTCGCCGAGGCGATGGACGACGACCTGGGCGTCCCGCAGGCGCTCGCCGTCATCCACAACACGGTCCGGCAGGGCAACAGCGCCCTCGCCGCGGACGACAAGGACGCCGCCGTCGACCGCCTCTCGGAGGTCCGGGCGATGCTCGGCGTCCTCGGCCTGGACCCGCTCGACCCGCACTGGGCGGGGGAGGCCGGCGGGGACAAGGACCTGCACGGCGTCGTCGACAGCCTCGTGCGGATGGTCCTCGACCAGCGGGAGGCGGCCCGCGCCCGGAAGGACTGGGCCACCGCCGACGCGATCCGCGACCAGCTCGGGCAGTCCGGGCTCGTCATCGAGGACGGGCCGGACGGACCCCGCTGGACGCTCGGCGCCCGCTGACGCACTCTTGATGTGCCGCCCGGCCCGGCCGGGCGGCACACTGACGTATGTACGACTGTGAAGTTTGACGGAGACAGGTAGGTCATGGCCGGGAACAGCCAGCGCAGGAACCGCCGCACCAGCAACAAGAAGGGCGCGACGGTCGGCAGCGGTGGCAATCGGCGCCGCTCGCTCGAAGGCAAGGGTCCGACGCCGCCCGCGCACATGCGCAAGGGCCACGTGAAGAACCGCGTCGCCAACGCCAAGGCCAAGCAGGCCGCGCGCCGCCCCGTCGCCCGGCGCGGCGGCAAGGGCCAGTCCGAGATGGTCGTCGGCCGCAACCCGGTCTACGAGGCCCTGCGCGACGGCGTCCCCGCGACCATGCTGTACGTCCAGCAGTTCATCGACAACGACGAGCGGGTGCGCGACGCGCTCAAGCTCGCGGCCGACCGCGGCGGCATCCACCTGATGGAGGCCCCGCGCGCGGAGCTCGACCGGATGACCAACGGCCTGAACCACCAGGGCCTCGTCCTCCAGGTCCCGCCGTACGAGTACGCCCACCCGGAGGACCTGGCCGCCGCCGCGTACGACGAGGGCGAGGAGCCGTTGATCGTCGCCCTCGACGGCGTCACCGACCCGCGGAACCTCGGCGCGATCGTCCGGTCCGTGTCGGCGTTCGGCGGGCACGGCGTCGTCGTCCCGGAGCGGCGCGCCGCCGGCATGACGGCGGGCGCGTGGAAGACGTCCGCCGGTACGGCCGCCCGCACGCCCGTCGCCCGCGCCACCAACCTGACGCGCACGCTGGAGGCGTACCAGAAGGCCGGGCTGACCGTCGTCGGCCTCGCCGCCGAGGGCGAGACCGAGGTCGGTGACCTGGAGGCGCTGGGCGGCCCGGTCGTCATCGTCGTCGGCAGCGAGGGCAAGGGCCTGTCCCGGCTCGTCGGGGAGACCTGCGACCACCTCGTCCGCATCCCGATGCCGGGTGGCGCCGAGTCGCTGAACGCCGGTGTCGCCGCGGGGGTCGTGCTGTACGAGGCGGCACGCCGCCGCGGCTGACCCCTCCCGACCCGGGCGCCCCGCCCGTAGCGGATGTCACGTCCGTCACGGGCGTCTCGCCCGCATCATCCGCCCCTGTCGTACCGGGACCCGTCGTGATCTTGACGGGTCTCGGACATTTGGAGGCCGTCGCGGCAGTGTCCTAAAGCGTCATCACTCGGTTAGATGAGTGTGGACACCAGAACGCCCCGGCCCGGCTTCGACGATCAGCCCGCGCTGAACATGGTCAAGGTGCACAGCGACCCCGCGCAGGTCATCGTGAACCACGCCAGTTTCCGGGTAGAGCTCGCCCCGATCCGGAAGCCCCGGTTCGTCGACCCCGCCCGCGTCCCCGCCATGAGCGGCGCGGCGCCCGACGGGGGTCGGCGGCGGGCGCCCGTCGTGTGGAGCGGCAAGTCCTCGCCCGGCGACCCCGGCGCGACCGGACTCCTCCAGGCCGTACGGGACTCCGCCGCCGTCGACATCCTCGACCGCACGACGGCCGTCCCGCTCCTGGACACAGGAGGGGACGCCACTCGGGTCATCCCGCGCGTGGGCCACCCCGACGACACGCTGCCGACACCCGTCGTCGGCGGGCGGCGCGGCCCCGGCGCGCCGCCGCTGCTGCCGCCCATGCGGCGCGCCGAGGGCGCCTACGACACGGTCCCCGAGGACACGGCGGAGCGGGGCGGCCACGACTCCCGGTACGAGCCGGCGTACGACGCGGACCACGACTCCGACGCGTACGACGACGCGTACGACGCGTACGGGGACCGGTACGACGCCGAGGACCGCGACGCGTACGCCGACGGCTCCGCCGCCCACCACCGCCACGCCTACTACCCCGGCCGCCGGATGAACCTCGGGGTCGTGCTGCTGCCGCTGCGCGTCTTCCTCGGCCTCATCTCCATCTACGCCGGCATGGGCAAGCTCTGCGACCCCGTCTACTTCGACGGCGGCGAGCGCGGCTCGATGGTCCGGTGGCTCACCTCGCTGAACCCGTGGCCGCTCGCCGAGCCGCTGCGGGACTTCGCGCTGGCCCACCCGGTCGGCGCGGGCCTCAGCGTGTCGTTCGCCCAGGTCGTCGTGGGCGTCCTCACCATCCTCGGACTGTGGCAGCGGGTCGCCGCCGCGTTCGGCGCGCTGCTGTCGGCGGCGCTGCTGCTGACGATGAGCTGGCGGGCCGTACCGGTGTACGAGACGCCCGACATCATCTACCTCGCCGCCTGGTCGCCGCTGCTCATCGCCGGGGCGCCCGTCTACTCCGTCGACGGCCGCCTCGCGAGCGAGGCCTGGCGGACGCTCGGACCGCGCGCCGCGCTGTGGGAGCTGCGCCGCCGGGTCCTGCGCCGCGGCGCGGTGGTCGCGGCCGTGGTGGCCGGGCTGACGCTGCTCGTCGGCTCGGTGCTCGGCGGGGCCGTACGCTCCTCCGACCTGATCACCGTGCCCGGCCCGAACGACGACCCGACGAACCACCTGCCCGGCCGGCCCCTCCCCGAGGAGCCGGTGGAGAGCGGGTCCGCGAGCGCGTCGGCGGAGGAGCCGGAGCCGTCCGAGACGGCGTCCCCGTCCGAGTCGGCGTCCCCGAGCCAGAGCCCCGCTGCCGGCCAGGAGGCCGAGGAGGAGCCGGTGCGCGAGAGCGAACGGACCGAGGAGCGGCCCACGGCCACCCAGGGGATCGGCGAGGTCCCCCAGGAGCCCCGGCCCGAACCGCCGCCGATCACCAGCGCCGGCCCCACGTCCAGCGGCGGCTCCGGCGGGAGCACCGGCGGCGACGAGGGCTCCGGCCCGGGCGGCACGGAGGACGGCTCGTCCGGCGGCTCCTCCGACGGCGGCACGGGCGGCAACCGCAACCCGCTGGGCGGCCTCCTCGGCTGACCCGTCTTTCCGGACCGTGGGCGGTCACCGGGCGCGTGAAGGCGCGCCGGTGGTCGCCCACGGCCGTTTCCCGGAAACGGCAACAACGGTTGCCGTTCCCGGAACGGCCGGGATCCAATGACGGACATGCGGCACGAGACGGCGGAACACCGGCCGGCGCGGCGGCGGACCCCCTCCGCCCCGCGGCCCGTCGACATGGAGGAGGCGCTCGCCCGGGTCGGGCCCCGGTTGCGGGAGCTGCGGCGGAGGCGCGGGGTGACCCTCACCGCGCTGTCCGACACGACCGGGATCTCGCGCAGCACCCTCTCCCGGCTGGAGACCGGGCAGCGCCGGCCCACGCTGGAGCTGCTGCTGCCGCTCTCCCAGGCCCACCAGGTGCCGCTCGACGAGCTGGTCGGCGCCCCCGACGTCGGGGACCCGCGCGTACGGCTCAAGCCGCGCACCGTGCACGGCTCGACCGTCGTGCCGCTCACCCGGCAGCCCGGCCCGCTCCAGACGTACAAGATGGTCGTCCCGGCGTCCCGCGCCACGCCCGACCCGCGCGTCCACGAGGGGCACGAGTGGCTGTACGTGCTGGCGGGGAGGCTGCGGCTGGTGCTCGGCGACCACGACGTGGTGCTGGGGCCCGGCGAGGCCGCCGAGTTCGACACGCGGGTGCCGCACTGGTTCGGCAGCACCGGGGACGGCCCGGTGGAGCTGCTCAGCATCTTCGGCAACCAGGGCGCGCGGATGCACGTACGGGCGCGGACGCGCCGCGACGACGCCGGCTAACCGCCGTGCGCGGCCAGCTCCTTGGCGGCCTCCGCCAGGTCCTTCGCCGTGTCGATGGCCCGCCAGTAGGCGCCCTGCGGCAGCGGGAACCCGGCGAGGCGCCGCTCGCGGGCGAGCCGCGGGAACGTGGTCCGCTCGTGGTCGCCGCGCTCGGGCAGCAGGTCGCGGAAGGCCGCGGAGAAGACGTACACGCCCGCGTTGATCAGGTACGGCGACGGGGGCGCCTCGATGAAGTCGGTGATGTGCCCGAACGCGTCGGTCTCGACGGCGCCCCAGGGGATGCGGGGGCGGGCCAGGGCGAGCGTGGCGGTGGCGTCGCGCTCGGCGTGGAACCCGGCCATCTCGCGCAGCGAGAACCGGGTCCAGATGTCGCCGTTCGTCGCGTACCAGGGTTCGTCGGGGTACGGCAGGTGGGCCGCCGCGTACTTCAGGCCGCCGCCGCGGCCGAGCGGCTCCTCCTCGACGACGGTGGTGACGCGCAGGGGCGGTTCGGCGTCGTCGAGCCACTGCCGCAGGACGTCGGCGAGGTGGCCGCAGGAGACGACCGCGTGGGTCACGCCCTCGGCAGCCAGCCAGGACAACTGATGGCCGATGATCGGGGTCCCGGTGCCCGGGATCTCGACCATCGGCTTGGGGCGGTCATCGGTGTAGGGGCGCAGCCGGGACCCCTGGCCGCCAGCCAGGACCACGGCCTGCGTCGGAGTGGTGTGCATACCGGGCACGATAGGCGTACCGCGGCGGTCACGGGGGCGCTCCGCTGTCTCAGCTCGCTGAGGCGACGCCACCGGCGAACGACGTGTCGCAGACGGGCCGCGAGTAGGACTGCGCCTCGGTCGGGCCGTAGACGCGGACGGCGGCGGCGCCCAACTCGCGGGCGATCGACATGCAGTGCTTGGCGAGGGACGGGCGGTCCTCCACGGCGCGCTGGAGGTGTGTCAGGGCGACGCCCGGGTCCTCGCGCTCCAACTCGGCCAGGAGGCGCTCGCGGAGCACGTCCTGCGGGGCGAGCGGCTTGGCCGTGCGCGCCGGGACGTTCTCCGCGGAGGCGGTGAGGAGTTGGGTGTCGGAGCGCTGGCCCGCCCAGGGGACGCTGGAGACCGCGAGCGTACCGGAGAGGACCAGGACGACGGGCAGGACGAGGGCGAGGGAACGGCCGATGCGGCGTGCTGTCTGGTTCACGGTGGCGAGCGTAGCGCTCGGTGAAGTTTCAGGGACGCGCAGTCACTCGCACGGGGGAGTCTTCTCCACCCTTCCGTACGTCCCGTGTTGACGAACGCCACCCGAAAAGGTCGGTGTGCCGGGGTATCGCCTCCGAAGGGGCCGCCCCACGCGAACGGCTCCGCGTGGAGCACGCGGAGCCGTCGGCGGTCGGGCGGGGTCAGTCGCTGAGGCGCTCGCCCGTGGAGGTGGAGAAGACGTGCAGCTCACCCGGGAGCGGGACGACGTGCAGCTCGGAGCCCTTCTCCGGGATGGCGCGGCCACCGACGCGGACCACGAGGTCCTTCAGCTCGCCGCCGACCTGGGCGGAGCCGTACACGTAGCCGTCGGCGCCGAGCTCCTCGACGACGTTGACGGAGACGGCGAGGCCGGCCGGGGCGGAGGCGTCCTTGGACAGGGCCTGCGCGGCGTCGGCGCCGCCGTGCTCGACGACGTCGAAGTGCTCGGGGCGGATGCCGACCGTGACGGTCCGGTCGCCCTTGGCGGTGGCGGCGGCGAGCGCCTCGCGCGACACGGGGACGACGCTGTTGCCGAACATCACGCCGCCGTCCGTGATCGGCACCTCGACCAGGTTCATGGCGGGGGAGCCGATGAAGCCGGCGACGAAGAGGTTGGCCGGGCGGTCGTACATGTTGCGCGGGGTGTCGACCTGCTGGAGCAGACCGTCCTTGAGGACGGCGACGCGGTCGCCCATGGTGAGGGCCTCGACCTGGTCGTGCGTGACGTACACGGTGGTGATGCCGAGGCGGCGCTGGAGGGACGCGATCTGCGTACGCGTGGAGACGCGGAGCTTGGCGTCGAGGTTGGACAGCGGCTCGTCCATGAGGAACACCTGGGGCTCGCGGACGATGGCGCGGCCCATGGCGACGCGCTGGCGCTGACCACCGGAGAGCGCCTTCGGCTTGCGGTCCAGGTACTCGGTCAGATCGAGGATCTTCGCCGCCTCCTCGACCTTCTTGCGGATCTCCGCCTTGTTGACGCCGGCGATCTTGAGGGCGAAGCCCATGTTGTCGGCGACGGTCATGTGCGGGTAGAGCGCGTAGTTCTGGAACACCATCGCGATGTCCCGGTCCTTCGGCGGCAGGTGGGTGACGTCGCGGTCACCGATGCGGATCGCGCCGGCGTTGACGTCCTCCAGGCCCGCGAGCATGCGCAGGGAGGTGGACTTGCCGCAGCCGGAGGGACCGACGAGGACGAGGAACTCGCCGTCCGCGATCTCGATCTCCAGCTGGTCGACGGCGGGCTTGGTGCCGCCCGGGTAGAGCCGGGTTGCCTTGTCGAACGTGACAGACGCCATGGTGATGGGTCCCTTCACCGGCAGGAACGTGCCGGACGATCCGAGTAAAGGAGAGATGTGTGTCTGGTCCACCTAGGTGAACTCCCGGTGACCGTACCTGGCGGGGGTGGCCCCTGTCAGCAGTTCGAGCCCGGCGAAATTTTCGGCGCCGGGGTGCCCGCGGTTGGTTACACTGGCCCGGCTGCCGCCTTAGCTCAGTTGGCTAGAGCGCTTGACTTGTAATCTTGAGGTCGTCGGTTCGATTCCGACAGGCGGCTCCACCGGAAGACTCCTGGCCCGTTCGGCCGGGAGTCTTCGGCGTTCGGGGGGCGGGGCTGGGGCGGGGGTTGGGGTCCGGGCCTGGGTCGGGGCCCGGGGGTCCGGGGAGGCCAGGGGGGCGTGGAGATGGGGCCGGTGTGGCCGGTGTGTCCCTGCTGCGAGCAGATGTTCGTCCAGGTGTACTGCTTCAAGGACAGCGGTGAGCCGTTCCTGCTGTGCTCGGAGTGCGACGCCTTCTGGTGGCCCGACGACGTGGTGGGCGAGGACACGGCCCGGCTTCTCGACGACGTGGTGGCCGCGCGGCTGGGCGTCGCGAGCGACGGGGTGTGGGCGGACCGCACCTGGTCCGACGTCCTGGAGCTCCAGGGGTGAGCGGGTCGCCTGGGGAGGGCCGGTTGCCCGGAGCGGGCGGGGACGGAGCGGGCCGGTTGCCCGGAGCGGGCCCGGTCGTCGGGGTGGGCGGGGGCGAGGCGGGGCGAGGCGGGGTCGGGGAAAGGCGCTGGACGGAGGACCGGGGCGCGGGGGAAGCTGCGGGGATGATCCGTATCGCCACCCCGGCCGACGTGCCCGTCCTCCACGCCATGATCCGCGACCTCGCCGAGTACGAGAAGGCGCTGCACGAGGTGCGGGCCACCGAAGGGCAACTGCGGGAAGCGCTGTTCGGGGAGCGGGCGGCGGCGTACGCCCACATCGCGGAGGACGAGAGCGGCGAGGCGGTCGGCTTCGCGCTGTGGTTCCTGAACTTCTCCACCTGGCGCGGGGTGCACGGCATCTACCTGGAGGACCTGTACGTGCGGCCCGAGGCGCGCGGCGGCGGGTACGGGAAGGCGCTGCTGCGGGAGTTGGCGCGGATCTGCGTGGAGCGCGGGTACGAGCGGCTGGAGTGGGCCGTGCTGAACTGGAACACCCCGTCGATCGACTTCTACGAGGCGCTGGGCGCGCGGCCCCAGGACGAGTGGACCGTGTACCGGCTGACGGACGACGCCCTGGCCGAGCTGGGGGCGCGGTAACCCGGACACCCGGAGGTCCGGCCGCCCCACCGGGCACCGGGCGGGGCGACCGGTCAGGGGCTCGCGCCCCGGCCTCGAACGTCACGGGGGCGGTCACGGCCGGGCCACTTCCAGACGTCCGGCCCGGCAGGCTCTCCGGCCCGTCGGGGTCGCCCTCCTGCCGGAGTCGCCCTCCCACCGGAGTCGCCCTCCTGCCCTCCGGGGAGTCGGCACGGACGTCTCGCGCGAAAGCCGCAGGCGGAGTGCCGCGACGGCACGAGCGGCGCTCACAGGGACAACACCCACCAGTACCAGCGGTGTTCGGGACCGGGACTGACCCGGCCGTTCGCCGGGGGCCGTGACGCGGCGCGCGGTGAGCGGTGGAGCGCAGGGGACGGTTGTTGTCCTCAAGCGTGGTTGAGGTCGAGGTGGGGGGCCGGGTGGGGTGCGCCGAGCGACTCGACGGCGAGGGCCGCCGCCGTCAGGCCGCTGGTGAACGCGACCTCCGCCAGGAGACCCGGCGCCGCGACGGCGTCGCCCGTGAGGAACAGCCCGTCGCCCCGTACGATCGCCGGCCGGTCCCGCCAGGTCGTACCGGGGCGGTCGACGGCGCCCGTACGGCCCTGGGCGAGGGCCTCGCGACGCCATTCCGTACGGTCGCGCCAGCCGGGGAAGCCGAGGTCGAGCAGGCGCTCGGCGCGCGCGATCCCCACGGACCCCGACTCGCCGGGCGCCACGGGGAACTGGCCCTGCAGCAACTGCCGCCCGGCCGGCGCGAGGCCCGGGTCCTGGGCGCTGAACCGTTCCAGCCAGCCCGGCGCGTCCAGGTCGGACACGACGAACGGGTCGCCCGCGCGGGTGCGCAGCCCCAGGTCCAGCAGCGCCGTACGGCCGCTCTCCCAGGTGAGCGTCGGGTCATCGAGGAGCTGCCGGGCGGCGTCCAGGGACGTGGCGACGACGACGGGCCCGCCGGTCCCGTCCGGCAGGGCGTCCACGCGGGCGCCGACCTCGATGCGTACGCCCAGGTTCCAGGCGTGCGCCGCCATGCGTTCCACGACCTGGCCCCAACCGCCGCGCGGGTAGCGGGCCTCGGGCGGCAGGGCGGCGGCGCGGCGCAGTCGCTCCTGGACGAAGCGGGCCGACAGGGCGCCGGGGTCGTGGTGGTACAGGGCGACGCCGCTGTAGTGCGCGGCGGCGCGGGCGGCGGCCGGTCCGACCCGGGTGGTGGCCCACGTCAGGAAGTCCGCGTCCACCGGCGCGTCCCCGGGGTCGCGCCGGGCCAGGCGCAGCAGGCCCAGGGGCGGGGTGCGGCGCAGGGCCCCGCCGCGGTGGAACCGGAACCGGGCGCCCTCCCGCGGCGGGATCGGCGCCATCGGTCCGAGCAGCCCGCGTTCCTCCAGCCAGGCCCAGTGCGGGCCGCGGCGGTACAGGGCGTGCGGGCCCTCGTTGGTGCGGTACGGGGCGCCGGCGGTGCGGGCGCGACCGCCGAGCGTGCGGTGGGCCTCGTACAGGGTGACGCGGACGCCGGCCTCGGCCGCGGTGATCGCCGCGGTCAGCCCGGCGAAGCCGCCGCCTATGACGGTGACGCGCCGGCCGGAACGGGGGGCCATGACTCCTCCTGGTGGTGCGGGGTGCTCTCACCGGGAGGACCGGGCAGGAGGGCCGTTTCGTGACGGACCGGCGCGGGTGTGGGGGCGGGCCGGGCCGGGTCAGGGCGCCGGTGCGGGTCGACTCTCGGGGCGGGCGCGGACCGGGCCAGGGCCGGTGTGGGCCGGCGTGGGTCGGCTTGGATCGGCGGGGGCCGGGCCGGGGCGGGCCGGCGTGGGTCGGCGTGGGTTGGCTTGGGCGGGCGTGGGTCGGGACAGGGCAGGCGGGGCCGGGGCAGGGCCGGCGCGGACCGGCTCAGGACGGGCGTAGGCCGGTGCGGACCGGGTCAGGGCGGATGCGGACCGGTTCGGGGCCGGCTCGGAGCCGCGGGCCGGCCCGGGCCGGCGGGGGCCGGGTCAGGGCAGGCGGGGGAAGCGGGCCTGGAGGTCCCAGACGACGGGGTTGTCGGCGAGGCCCTCGTGCAGGTCGACGAGGTCGGCGATCAGGTCGTGCAGGAAGTCCCGCGCCTCCCGGCGCAGCTCGGCGTGGCCGAAGGTGAGCGGCGGCTCGTCCCCGGGCATCCAGTCGGCCTCCACGTCGACCCAGCCGAAGCGTCGCTCGAACAGCATCCGGTCGGTGGACTCGGTGAAGTCCAGCTCGGCGTACTGCGGCCGGGCCGAGCGGCTGCCGAGCGGGTCCCGGTCGAGCCGCTCGACGATGTCGCACAGCGCCCACGCGAAGTCGAGCACCGGCACCCATCCCCAGGCCGTGGACACCTCCCGGTCGGCCTCGGTGTCCGCCAGGTACACGTCCCCGCAGAACAGGTCGTGCCGCAGGGCGTGCACATCGGCCCGCCGGTAGTCGGTCTGCGGGGGGTCGGGGAAGCGACGGGAGAGCGAGTAGCCGATATCGAGCACGTACGCGATGGTGTCACGTCGGTCGGGCCGGGGCTCACGGGAGGAGGCGCCGCTCCTTGGCGACCGCCACCGCGCCCGCGCGGGTGTCGACGCCGAGCTTGGCGTAGACGCGGCTCAGGTGGGTCTTGACCGTCGCCTCGCTGATGAAGAGGGCGCGGGCGATGTCGCGGTTGCCGAGCCCGCGGGCCAACTGGCCCAGGATGTCGCGCTCGCGGGCGGTCAGGGAGGGGCCGACGGTGCCGCGGACGCGGTCCATGACGCGTTCGGCGACGGGGGCGGACAGGGTCGTGCGGCCCTCGGCGGCCGCGCGGATCGCGGCGAACAGCTCCTCGGGGCGCTCGGCCTTGAGGAGGTAGCCGGTGGCGCCCGCGCCGATGGCGCGGGTGATGTCGGCGTCCGTATCGTACGTGGTGAGGACGAGGACCCGGACGCCGGGGGAGACGATCCGGCGGGTGGCCTCCACGCCGTCCATGCCGGGACCCAACTGGAGGTCCATCAGGACCACGTCGGGGCGCAGCCGCGCCGCCCGCGCGACGGCCTCCTCGCCGCTGCCCGCCTCGCCGACGACCTCGATGCCCGGTTCGCTGCCCAGCAGGGCCAGCAGGCCGGCGCGGACCACCGCGTGGTCGTCGCAGAGGAGGACGCGGATCGTCTCCGCCGTCATCGGGCGGCCCCTTCCACGGGGATCGACGCCGACAGGACGGTTCCCTCGCCCGGTGCGGACTCCACCGTCAGGGCGCCGCCCAGCGCCGCCAGGCGGGCGCGCATCGCGGGCAGGCCGTAGCCGCGCACGCCCTCGCCGCGCGCCGGGGCGCCGGACGGGTCGAAGCCGCGGCCGTCGTCCGCCACGTCCAGCACCACCTGGTCGTCCAGCCGCGTCAGGGTCACCGCGGCGGTGGTGGCGCCGGCGTGCTCCCGTACGTTCGCGAGGGCGCCCTGCGCGATCCGCAGCAGCGCGGACGCCACCCGGTCGGACAGGGGCCCGCCGTCGCCCTCGGCGTGGAAGCGCACTCGGAGCGCGGCGGTCGTCTCGCGGGCGGCTAGGGCCCGCAGCGCCTCCGCCAGGTCGCCGCCGCCGGCCGCCAGGTCGGCGGGCGCCAGGTCGTGGACGAAGCGGCGCGCCTCGGCGAGGTTGTGCTCGGCGATCGTCGCGGCGGTACGCACGTGGCGGCGCGCCGTCTCCGGGTCGCCGTCCCACGTGCGGTCGGCGGCCTGGAGCAGCATCCGCTGGCTCGACAGGCCCTGCGCGAGGGTGTCGTGGATCTCCATCGACAGCCGCTGCCGCTCCGCGAGGGTGCCCTCGCGCCGCTCGGTCGCGGCCAGCTCGCGGCGGGTGCGCAGCAGGTCCCCGATGAGCGCCCGCTGCCGGTCGGCCTGTTGTCGGGCGTGGGCGAACACGGCCGTCGCGATGGCCGCGGCGGCGGGCGGCGCCACCAGCAGCATCGGGTCGACCCCGGAGTCCGCGAGCTTCTGCAGGGCGACGACCACGAACAGCGTCAGCAGCGCGACCAGCACCAGCGCGGCCCGCGGCGGCAGCAGCCGCAACCCGGTGTACAGCAGGGGGACGGCGCACAGCGCGAAGCTCGGCGCCACGACCACCAGCACCATCCACACCGCCACCACGGCGAGCAGCCACACCCGGCCGCGCCGCGCGGGGGCCGCCGCGCCGGGGCCGAGGACGTACAGCCCGGCCAGCGCCGCCGACAGGGCGACGACCCAGCCGGCGGGGCCGTCCCAGGGGTGGCGCAGCAGGTAACGGGCCAGGGAGGCGGCGAGCAGCAGGAAGAAGGCCGCGTGCATGACCCGCGCCAGCCGACGGGCGTCCGCGTCCCCGGCCTCGTCGGTGGCCGCGCCCGCGTTCCCGGCCCCGGCCACGTCCCCGGCCGCCTCCACGTCTCCGGCCCCGGCCCCGGCCCCGGCCGGGTCGGGGCCCGGGGCCGTACCTGGTTCCGGGGCCGGGACCGGGTCGGGTTCCCGGTCGGGGGCCTTCGGGCTGTCCGCGTGCGTCACGCCCCCATCCTCCGCCGTTCCGCGCCCCGCGGCATCAACCGATCGGCTGACCCCCCTGTCGCCCCCTCCGGCGACGCGGAAGCCCAGGTCACGGCGGGATGGTGGAGGTGCCGCACCGGGCCCGGCCTTTCCGGCGGCCGGCCCCCGACACTTGGAGCCCCCATGGAAACCCACCGCGAGAAGTCCTCCCCGCGCACCCGCCTCCTCATCGGCGGCCTCGCCGCGGCCGCCCTCGCCGCCGGTACGTTCGGCGCGGTCTCCGCCACCGCCAGCGCCTCCACGCCGCAGCAGGCGCAGACCGCCGCCGGCGCCTCCGCGCCGCAGCGGACGCAGACCGCCCCCGAGGCCGCCGACCGGAACACGCACCAGACCCGCCACCTCACCGTCGACGCCGCCACCCGCGCCGCCCAGGCCGCCCTGAAGGCCGCCCGTCAGGACGGCCGGCGCGTCACCGTCGCCGTCGTCGACCGCGACGGCAACACGATCGCCGTCCTGCGCGGCGACGGCGCGGGCCCGCAGTCGTACGAGTCGGCCGAGCGCAAGGCGTACACCGCCGTCTCCTGGAACGCCCCCACGTCCGCCCTGGTCGAGCGCCTGGAGACCACGCCCACCCTGAAGGACATCCCCGGCACGCTGTTCCTCGGGGGCGGCGTCCCCGTGGCCGTCGGAGGCACCCCCGTCGCCGGCATCGGCGTGGCCGGCGCCCCGAGCGGCGCCCTCGACGAGGAGTACGCGCGGGCCGGTGCCGCCGCGCTCGGCCTCCGCTGACCGGACGCCGGGGCGTGGCGCCCGTTGGCCGGGAGCCGGGGCGCGGCCTCCACTGGCCGGGAGCCAGAGAGCGGCGCCCGCTGACCGGGTGCCGGGGCGTGGCGCCCGTTGGCCGGACGCCGAGGTGCGCCCTCCGCTGACCGGACGCCGGGGCGCGGCGCCCGTCTAGGATCACCGGGTGATCCACGGGAAGAGGGGGAGGGCCCCCGCCTCCGCGTCGCTCGCCGCGCTGCTGCTGCTGTCCGCGGCCGGCTGCACGGGCGGCGTCACCGGCACCCCCGGCGCCGCCGGCGTGCGCGACCCGTACTTCCCGCGCCTCGGCAACGGCGGCTACGACGTACGGCACTACGCCCTCACCGTCGCCTACGACCCCGCCACCGGGCGCCTCGACGGCACCGCCGAGATCACCGCCCGGGCCACCCAGGGCCTCAGCTCCTTCAACCTGGACCTGGCCGGGCTCACCGTCCACGGCGCCACCGTCGACGGCGACCCGGCCTCCGTCCGGCGCGCCGGGCACGAGGTGACGCTCCGGCCGCGCGCCGACATCGGCGACGGCGCCGCCTTCCGCGCCGTCGTGCGCTACTCGGGCGTCCCGCGCACGATCACCGACCCCGACGGGTCGGAGGAGGGCTGGCTGCGGACGGCGGACGGGGCGGTCGCGCTCGGGGAGCCGACCGGTTCCACGGCGTGGTTCCCCGGCAACCACCACCCGTCCGACAAGGCGACGTACGCCCTCACTGTCACCGTCCCGGCCGGTTACCAGGCCGTCGCCAACGGGCTGCCCGGCCGGGCCCTCACCCGGGGCGGCCGGACCACCGCCACCTGGCGGACCACCGAGCCGATGGCGAGCTACCTGGCGACGCTCGCCGTCGGCCGGTTCGACGTCACCACCACCCGCACCCCGGCCGGGCTGCCCGTGCTCACGGCGACCGACCGGACCGTCACGCGCGAGAGCGCGGCCCTGCTGGACCGGCTGCCCGGACTGCTGGCCTGGCTGACGGAGAACTTCGGCCCGTACCCCTTCTCCTCCGCCGGGGTGATCGTCGAGCGGCCGGGCGACTCCTCGTACGCCCTGGAGACGCAGACGCGGCCGGTCGTCCCGCGGGACCTGTTCACCCCCGGGGTCCTCGTCCACGAGCTGGCCCACCAGTGGTACGGGAACTCCGTCTCGCCGCGGTCGTGGCGGGACATGTGGCTCAACGAGGGCTTCGCGCAGTACGCCGAGTGGCTGTACGCGGAGGACTTCGGGGGCACGCCCGCGCAGGAGAGCTTCGAGGCGGCCTTCGCGGACCCGGCCAACTGGGCGTTCCCGCCCGCGGAGCCGCCGACCGCCGCCGACGTCTCCGGGCCGCCCGTGTACGGCGGGGGCGCGATGGTGCTGCACAAGGTCCGCCAGGCGGTCGGCGACGACGCGTTCTTCGGCCTGCTCCGGGGCTGGGCGGCCGAGCACCGGCACGGCAACGCCTCGACGGACGACTTCACCGCGTACGTGGAGGAGGAGACCGGCGAGGACCTGACGGAGCTGTGGGACACCTGGCTGTACGGCGGGGAGAAGCCGGACGCGCCCTGACCCCGGCCCGGGCTACAGCGGCTTGCGGAGCACCACGCAGTCCCGGCCCGGCGCGCGCTCCCGGCGGCGGCCGACCTCCTCGTACCCGAGGGACCGCCAGAAGGAGAGCGCCTTGCGGTTGTTGTCGAGCACGGCGAGCTTGACGCCCGTACGGCCCAGGGCCCGGAACCGCTTCTCGACGATCTCCGCCAGCTCCCGGCCGAAGCCCATGCGGTGGTCCCGGCCGTGCACCATCAGCAGCCCGATCCACGGGTCCGGGTCGTCCGGGTCGGGGTGGTGGGCCAGGGTCACCGAGATGCCGATCACCCGCCCGGCCGACCGGGCCAGCAGCACCTCGGCGCCCGGCCGGGCCAACTCCTCGGCGAGCGAGGCGGCGACCTGCTCGGGCCGGATGTCGTCGGGGTCCGGGAACTCCCCGCTGAGCTGCTGGAACTCCCGGTTAGAGGCGTACAGGTCGGTGAGTTCGGTGAGGAGCGGGCCCGGCAGGGCGCCCTCCTCGCCGAGCTCCAGCGGTTCGACGATCATGCGGCCCACAGTAGGCAACGACGGGCCCCGGAGCGGCGACCGCCACCGGGGCCCGTCGTCCGCGCCCGCGCCGGACGCCGGGGCGTCAGCGGGGCGCGCGGGTCGGACGTTCGCGCCGAACGCGGGTCAGACGTTCACGCCGAAGTCGCGGGCGATGCCCTCCAGGCCCGAGGCGTAGCCCTGGCCGACCGCGCGGAACTTCCACTCGGCGCCGTTCCGGTACAGCTCGCCGAAGACCATGGCGGTCTCCGTCGCGGCGTCCTCGCTGAGGTCGTAGCGGGCGATCTCGGCGCCGCCGTTCTGGTTCACGATGCGGATGTACGCGTTGCGGACCTGGCCGAAGTTCTGCGAGCGGTTCACCGCGTCGTAGATGGAGACCGGGAAGACGATCTTCTCGACGTTCGCCGGGAGGCCCGCCAGGTTGACGTTGATCTGCTCGTCGTCGCCGCCGCCCTCACCCGTGCGGTTGTCACCGGTGTGGACGATGGTGCCGTCCGGGGTGGACTTGTTGTTGAAGAAGACGAAGTGCGCGTCGGAGGCGACCTTGCCGGCCGCGTCGATGCCGATCGCCGAGGCGTCGAGGTCGAAGTCGGTACCCGTGGTGGTGCGGACGTCCCAGCCGAGGCCCACCGTGACGGCGGTGAGGCCCGGGGCCTCCTTGGTCAGCGAGACATTGCCGCCCTTGGACAGGCTTACAGCCATGGAAGTCCCTTTCCTCTACCTGAGTGCACCTGAGTGCACCTGAGTGCTGTGTGCGTCACTGCTGATAACGCCCGGAGGGGCGAGGAGGTTCCAGGTTCGCCCGTCACCGGGGGAAAAGCGCGTGACGCGGCGGACGCGCGTCGGGGAACATGGACGGCATGCCCGGTCCCCATGTCATCAGGGGCTCGGTCTCCCTGCCGGAGTCCGAGCTGATGTGGCGTTTCTCCAGGTCCTCCGGGCCGGGCGGGCAACACGTCAACACCAGCGACTCCCAGGTGGAGCTGCGCTTCGACCTCGCCCGTACGGAGGCGCTGCCGCCGGTCTGGAAGGAGCGCGCCCTGGAGCGGCTCGCCGGGCGGCTCGTCGACGGCGTCCTCGTCGTACGGGCCTCCGAGCACCGGTCGCAGTGGCGCAACCGGGAGGCGGCGGCCGTGCGGCTGGCGGGGCTCCTCGCGGAGGCCACGGCGCCCCCGCCGCGCCCCCGGCGGCCCACGAAGGTCCCGCGCGGCATCAACGAACGGCGGCTGCGGGAGAAGAAGCAGCGGTCCGAGACCAAGCGCGGACGCTCGGCGCGCGACTGGTCGTAGCGCCCCGGGAGGCACCCGGGGGACGGCCCGGCCTACCCCAGACGGCGGTACTTCCCGCGGAAGTACGTCAGGGGCGCGCCCTCCGGGCTCGGGAAGGCGGCCGTCAGGACGCGGGCGACGACCAGGGTGTGGTCCCCCGCCTCCACCCGCTGCTCCGTCCGGCACTCCAGCGTCGCCAGGGCCCCGCCGACCAGCGGCGCCCCGGTCAGCTCCCCGCGCGTGTACGGGATGTCCGCGAAGAGCAGGCGGTCGCTGATCCGGCCCTTCATCGAGAACCGGCCCGCGATGTGCCGCTGGCTCTCCGCGAGGACGGAGACGCCCCACAGCGGCTGCTCCGCCAGCAGGTCGTCCATGCGGGAGCCCTCGCGCAGGCTCACCAGGACCAGCGGCGGGTCCAGGGACACCGACACGAACGCCGTCGCGGTCATGCCGACGTCCTCGTCCATCGGCGGCTCCACCGCCGTCACCAGGACGACACCGGCCGCCAGCCGGGACATCGCCGCACGGAACTCCTCGCTGCCCACCCCTTCAGGATGGGGCAGGTCGGAGTCTGACACCGGGGTCCGAGTTGTTGGCAGCACACCGGGAACGCTAGTCTCGCCCGCCATCCGGCCGCATCGGGCCAAGGGACCAGTTGGAGCCGCGCCGGACCTAGGTCCCCCGGTCGGTTTGCTTCCGGGATCTCCCCGAGTTCCCCCTCGATCATGTGACTTGAGTCACAGAGGGCAGTAATTGTTGACCCTGTGTACCGACGGAACAGCTCGCTGTGATTCAGTGGCCGGTGACACCGCACGAGAACGCCGATGACACACCTGGAGTTGTTGCTGTCGAGGTCTCGGGGAGAGCGAGCAATGGAGACCGAGTCGGAGCCGTACGTCCGTCTTGCGACCCTGCGGCAGCTGCACCAGGTCGTCGCCAGCCTCAACACGGCCCGCAGTCTGGCCGACACGCTGCAGACCGTCGCCGACGGCGTCATCACCGGCCTCGGTTACGAACTGGCCTGCGTCAACCTCGTCCGCCCCGACGGTGACCTCGTCGTCGCCGCGTTCGCGGGGAACGCCGCGGCGGAAGCCCTGATCACCGGCCGGGTCGGCTCCCGCGTCTCCTGGGAGCGGCGCCTCCACATGGGGGAGGCGTGGGGCGACCTCCGGTTCATCCCGCACACCGAGGGCTGGGTCCTCGTCGACGACGACGTGCCCCAGTGGCACACGGACGGCCCCGAGCCCCGCTTCGAGGACGAGTGGCACCCCCGCGACCGGCTCTACGCCCCCATGTACACCACCGGCGGCCAGCGGGAGCTGCTCGGCGTCATCTCCGTCGACCGGCCCCGCAACGGCCGCCGCCCCGGCGCCTGGGGCCGTGAGGCGCTCCAGATGTACGCCTCCCAGTCGGCGATTGCGATCAGCAACGCCCGGCTGCGAGCAAACATGCAGCGGGCGCTCGTACGGCTGGAGCGCGAGCAGCAGGCGCTGCGGGCCAGCGAGGAGTCGTTCCGGCAGGCGTTCGAGTACGCGCCGTCCGGGATGGCCATCGCGGAGATGGGCGGCGACCAGCACGGCCGGCTGCTGCGGGCCAACGACGCGCTGTGCCGGCTGCTGGGCCGGCCCGCCGCGGTGATGCGCCGGTACTCCTTCGCGGACCTCGTCCACCCCGAGGACGTGGGCACGCTGCTGCGGACGTCCCCCGAGGGCGGTCGCGCCGAGCTGCGCCTCGCCCGCCGGGACGGCACGTACGTGTGGGTCTCCCTGCGCAACTCGGTGGTCGCCGACACGGCCGACGGCCCCCGCTTCCTCCTCACGCACGTCGAGGACATCGAGGAGCGCAAGAGGCACGAGCTCCAGCTCGCCCACCGCGCCTCCCACGACGCGCTGACCGGCCTGCCCAACAGCGCCGAGCTGCGCGCCCGTCTCAGCGCCCGGCTGTGCTCCCGGCCCGGCGGTCGCGTCCGGGCCACCGCCGCCGACGCGGCCGGCCTCGAACCGGCCTACGACGACGCGTACGAGTACGTCGGCGCCACCGGCACGTACGACACCGCGCACACCGGCGCCACCGGCGCGTACGAGTACGAGCACGCCTACCGCGGCGACGGTTTCGGCTTCGCCCCCTCCGGGGGCGTGGGCGCCTACGACGGGCACGTGCACGCCGTCGCGCCCGACGAGGAGGTCGACGACGGGACGAAGGGCCTCGCCGTCCTCTTCTGCGACCTCGACGGCTTCAAGTCGATCAACGACCGGTTCGGGCACCACACGGGGGACGCCGTCCTCATCGAGGTCGCCCGCCGGCTGTCCGCCGGGGTCCGCGACGGCGACACGGTCGCCCGGCTCGGCGGTGACGAGTTCGTCGTCCTCGCCGACGGGCTCGGCGCCGCCGACGCCGCCGACCTCGCCGCGCGCCTGCGCAGCGGCATCGTCCCGCCGATCAGGGTGGACGGGCGCGCGGTGCGGGTGGGCGCCAGCTTCGGCATCGGCTGGGCGGAGTGCGGGATGTCCGTCGAGGAGGTGCTGAACTCCGCCGACCAGCGGATGTACGTGGAGAAGCGGTCCCGGTCCAAGGTGCACCGCCGGGCGGGGTAGCCCGTTCGGGGTAGGCTCGCCGGGGTCGGTGACGGCTGGCGAGCACGGATGAGGAGTGACCAGGGATGGCTGCCGGAAACCACGGCAACGGTGAGGGCACGCCCGAGGACGACGACCCGTTCGGCTACCTGTACGCGGACGGCCAGGCGTCCGGTGCCCAGCGGGGCGGTGGTCAGGGCGGCTACGGCTACCCCGGTCCCGCCGGCGCCCAGCCCGGGCGCCCCCGTACCTCGTACAACCAGGTCAGGGCGGTCGGAGAGCGCCCGCGCGGGCAGGTCCCGCCGCAGCCCCAGTACGGGCAGCAGCACGGGCAGCCGCACGGCGCTCCCTACGGCCAGCCGCACCCGCAGTACGCCGCGCCCGAGACGTACCCGGGCGGCGCCCCGACCCGGCCGGTCCCGGCCCAGGGCGGCGGTCGCGGCCGGAGCGGCGGCCCCAACACGAAGGGCCTCCTGATCGGCGCGGTCGCGGTGGTCCTGGTCGTGGTGGCCGGGATCACGGTGGCGTTGCTCACCAACAACGACGACGACAAGGCCGGGCCGGCCCCCACTTCGGCCTCCTCGGCCCCGGCCTCCCAGGGCCCTGCGGACCCGGACCCCTCCCCGTCCGCGGACGCGGGCGCGGTCGAGCTGCCGAAGCGGGACGCCGCGACGCTCCAGCTCACCCCGCCGGCCGTGCTCGGCACGGAGGTGAAGGGCGCGCAGGGCGCGGGCGGCGCGTACGTGATGTTCAACGGCGTCGGCGGCGCGGCCAGCTGGAAGGTCGACGTGCCGCAGGACGGCCCGTACACGCTGTTCCTCACCTACAGCGTGCCCGGCAAGGACGCCAAGGCGTCCCTCACCGTCAACGACGGCCGGCCCCGCGAGATCAACATGTCGAACTTCGCGCACGCCCCCGAGGGCGACTGGGAGAAGGGCTGGACCCGGACGTACTCCTGGGTCCAGCTGAAGAAGGGCGAGAACACCCTGAAGATGTCCTGCGAGGCGGGCAACGTGTGCGATGCCTACCTCGACCAGGTCTGGCTCAAGCCGGGCCAGCTCCGCGGCGACGGCTAGCCGTCGCCGTCCCCGCCCGCGACCACCGTCAGGTAGTGGGCGACCGTCTCCGCCATCGCCTCCCGGGCCCCCGCCAGATAGCGGCGGGGGTCCACCGTTTCCGGGTTCGCCGCCAGGAAGGCGCGGATCGCCGCCGTGTAGGCGGTGTTCAGGGCCGTACCCACGTTGATCTTGGTCATGCCGGCGCGGACCGCCGCGCGGAGCTCCCCGTCCGGGACGCCCGACGAGCCGTGGAGGACCAGGGGGACCGGCAGGGCCTCGCGGAGGGCGGCGATCAGGGCATGGTCCAGGGCGGCCGTGCGCTCCGTCATGGCGTGGGCCGAGCCGACCGCGACGGCCAGGGCGTCCACGCCCGTCTCCGCCACGTACGCCGCCGCCTCCACCGGGTCCGTGCGGGCGCC
This sequence comes from Streptomyces tamarix, assembly GCF_032423885.1. Lineage (NCBI taxonomy): Bacteria > Bacillati > Actinomycetota > Actinomycetes > Kitasatosporales > Streptomycetaceae > Streptomyces > Streptomyces tamarix. The sequence goes on from NZ_JAWCTQ010000007.1 coordinate 25,627, forward strand.
CGGGGCGTGGGCGTCGAGCGGCGGCTCGCCGTCCTTGCCGCCGACGCGGCCCAGCTCCGCCTCCACCCACATGCCGCGCGCGTGGCCCCGGCGGACCGCCTCCGCGGTGGCCTTCACGTTGTCGCCGTAGCCGAGCCGGGAGGCGTCGACCATCACCGAGCCGAAGCCCGCCGCGTGCGCGGCGCGCACCAGCTCCGGGGTGACCACGTGGTCGAGGTGGAGGGCCAGGGGCGCGGCGGAGGCGCGGGCCACGGCCGTCACGGCCGCGGCGACGGCGAAGAGGTCGCCGCCGTGGAAGCGGACCGCGTTCTCCGAGACCTGGAGGACCGCCGGGAGCCCGGTGCGCTCGGCGCCCGCCGCGACGGCCTCCGCGTGTTCGAGGGTGATGACGTTGAACGCGGCGACCGCGCGGTGGGCCGCCCGGGCCGGGACGACGAGGTCGGCGGTGGTGACGAGGGGCATGCGCGGGTCCTTTCCGCGTCGGGGGAGCGGAGCGTCTCCCCGTCGGGGGTGCGGTGCGTTTCCGCGTCGGGGGGCGGTGCGTCAGGCCGCGGTGGCGTGCTCCGTGACCGTCACCCGCTCCAGCAGTTCTCCGTACCGGGCCGCGTCGAACTCACCGGCGGTCCGCGCGTACACGGTGGCCGTCGCCAGGGCGGTCGCGCGGGCCAGCCGCCGCGGCCACGGCTCGCCCTCGACCAGGGCGGACAGCAGCCCGGCGACCGCCGAGTCGCCCGCGCCCGTCGGGTTGCCGGCGACGCGGGCGGGCGGGGCGGCGGTCCACGTGCCGTCCGGGGTGACCGCGAGGAGCCCGTCCGGGCCGAGGGAGGCGACGACCGCGTGGGCGCCGCGGCGGCGGGCGTCGCGGGCGGCGCGCAGCGGCTCGCGGGAGCCGGTGAGGGCGGCCAGCTCGTCGGCGTTCGGTTTGACCAGGTCGGGGCGGGCGGCGATGCCCCGGCGCAGCGGCTCGCCGCTCGTGTCGAGGAGGACGGGGACGCCGGCGCGGCGGGCGCGGCGCACCAGCTCCCCGTACGCGCCGACGTGGACGCCGCGCGGCAGGCTGCCGCACAGGGCGACCGCCCGGGCCCCGGCGAGCAGCTCCTCGTACGAGGAGACGAGCGCCGCCCACTCCGCGGGGGTGATCACCGGGCCGGGTTCGTTGAAGTGCGTCGCGTCGCCCGTCGCCGTGTCGACGACGGCGACGGTGCGGCGCGTGGCGTCGGAGGTCGGCACCAGGGCGTCCCGTACGGGCAGCGGGGCGAGCAGGCCGCGCAGGACTTCCCCGGTGGGGCCGCCCGCGAAGCCGGTGACGACCGTCTCGTGGCCGAGGGCGGCCAGGACGCGGGCGACGTTGACGCCCTTGCCGCCGGGGCGCTCGGCCACGTCGGTGACGCGGTGCGTGGTGTGCGGGGTGAGCGCGGGCACCGCGTAGGTGAGGTCGAGCGCGGTGTTGAGCGTGACCGTGAGGATCACCGGTTCCCCCACCCCCGGAAGTCGTGGACCGGTTACGCCTCGCTGTCCGGTCCGGAAAAATCGCGGCCACGATCATGCCAAACGGAAGGCGGCCCGCCCAGTCCTCGGGTGGGCCGCCTTTCCGTGGTTCGCCGGGAAATCACCCCACTTGGGGTTCAATCACCCATTCGCCCTTGCGCATCACACCCCTGAGGGTGAACTCCTCGTCGAGGACGACCAGGTCGGCGTCCTTGCCGGGCTCGATCGAACCGATCCGGTCGTCCAGGCCCAGCAGCCTCGCCGGGTTGGCGGAGATGGCCCGGACGATCGCCTCGACGGGCAGCCCGTCGACGGTGGCGGCGCGCCGGAAGGCGGTGTCGAGGGTGAGGGTGGACCCGGCGATCGAGCCGCCCTCGACGAGTCGGGCCACCCCCTCCCTGACCTCGACCTCCAGCGGACCGAGGTGGTAGACCCCGTCCCCGAACCCGGCCGCGTCCATCGCGTCGGTGATGAAGGCGACCCGGCCCGCGCCGGCGTGGTGGAACGCCAGCTCCAGGGCGGCGGGGTGGAGGTGCGTACCGTCGTTGATCAGCTCGACGGTGACCCGCTCGTCCTCCAGGAGGGCGGCGATGGGGCCGGGCGCGCGGTGGCCCAGCCCGGGCATCGCGTTGAACAGGTGCGTGGCGACGGTGGCGCCCGCGTCGATGGCCTCGGCGGTCTGCTCGTAGGTGGCGTCCGTGTGGCCGATGGCGGCGATGACGCCGTGCTCGGCGAGGAGGCGTACGGAGTCGACGCCGCCGGGCAGCTCGGTCGCGAGGGTCACCATGCGGGCGTGGCCGCGCGCGGCGTCGACCAGCTTGCGGACCTCGGCCGGGTCGGGGTCGCGCAGCAGGGCCTCGCTGTGGGCGCCCTTGCGGCACGGGGAGATGAACGGGCCCTCGAAGTGGATGCCGGCGATGTCGCCCTGCTCGGCCAGTTCGGACAGTTCGCCGGCGCGGTGGGCCAGGAAGTCCATGTCGCCGGTGACGGTCGACGCGACGAGGGTGGTCGTGCCGTGCGCGCGGTGGGTGCGGATGCCGTGGAGGACCTCGTCGAGGGTGCCCGAGGTGAAGGAGGCGCCGCCGCCGCCGTGGTTGTGGAGGTCGACGAAGCCGGGCACCAGCCAGTGCCCCGTCAGGTCCAGCGCGGGCGCGTCGGCGGACGCTTCGGCGGGTGCGGCGGCGGTGTCGGCGATCCGGGCGCCCTCGACGGTGACGCGCCCGCCTTCGACGACGCCGGTCGGCAGCACCACGCGGGCCCCGGCGAGGACCTTGCGGTCGGCGTGAACGGCCATCAGGCGGATACCTCCAGATCGGTGGCGAGCAGGTCCCAGGCGAGGAGCCCCGCGCCCAGGCAGCCGGTGGTGTCCCCGAGGGCCGCGGGCACGATGGCGGGCGTCCGCTGGAACGTGACGCGCTCCTCGACGGCGGCCCTGAGGGGTGTGAACAAGGTTTCCCCCGCCTCGGCGAGTCCGCCACCGATGATCAGGGTGCGGGGGTCCAGCAGGGTGAGTGCGGTGACCAGCCCGTCCGCGAGCGCGTCGACGGCGTCCTGCCAGACGCGTACGGCGCGCGCGTCGCCCGACTCGACGGCCTTGGCGCAGTCGGCGGCGTCCGCGTCGGGGTCGCCGCTCGCCTCCGCCCAGGCGCGGGTCACGGCGGCGGCCGACGCCAGGGTCTCCAGGCAGCCGCGCTGCCCGCAGCCGCAGACGGGGCCGCCGGGGCGCACGACGACGTGGCCGATCTCGCCGGCGTAACCGTGCGCGCCGGCCTCGATGGCCCCGCCGATGCCGATGGCGCCCGCGATGCCGGTGCCGAGGGCGACGAACAGGAACCGGTCCGTGCCCCGGCCCGCCCCGACGCGCCCCTCGGCGAGCCCGCCGGTGCGCACGTCGTGGCCGAGGGCGACGGGCAGGCCGCCGAGCCGCTCGCCCAGCAGGGCGCGCAGCGGTACGTCGCGCCAGCCGAGGTTCGCGGCGTACACGGCGACGCCGCCGTCGGGGTCGACGATGCCGGGCACGGCCACGCCGGCGGCCTCCGCCCGTACGCCGTACCGCTCCTCGCCCCGTGCGAGCAGGTCGGCGGCGAAGTCGAGGATCGACGCCACGACGGCGTCGGGGCCGCGCTCGCGGCCGGTCGCGCGCCGCGCCTCGTACAGCAGTGCCCCGTCGGCCCCGACCAGGGCGGCCTTCATGCCGGTGCCGCCCACATCGAGGGCGATGACGTGTCTCACGGGAGACAGTGTCGCCCGAGCGACCTTAAAGGTCTAGTCCACTTCGGAGGATTGTTGCCGCGACATACAAATGCAATGAGGCGGGCCGTCCGCCGCCCGGCGGGCGGGTCCGTGCCGGGTGGGCGGGTCCGTGCCCGGTGGGCGAGCCCGCGCCGGGCGGCGGGGCCCGGGCTCAGGAGAGGATCACGCTCCGCGAGAGGTTGCGGGGGCGGTCCGGGTCCAGGCCGCGCGCCTGTGCCAGCGCCTCCGCCAGCCGCTGGGCGCGCACCAGGTCGGCCATCGGGTCCGCCGAGGCGTGGGCGTGCAGCGTCCCGCCGACCCGCGCCACGTCCCCCGCCAGGCCCTCCGGCAGCGGGCCGAAGACCCAGGCCACCCGGTTCGGGCCGGTGATCGCGATCGGGCCGTGGCGGTACTCCATCGCCGGGTACGCCTCCGTCCACGCGCCCGCGGCCTCCCGCATCTTCAGCGCCGCCTCCAGGGCCAGCCCGTACGTCCAGCCGAGCCCCAGGAACGTCCACTGCTCGGCCGCCAGCACCGCCTCCGGCAGCGGTTCCGTCACCGCCAGCTCCGCGTCCAGCGCGGCCTCCTCGACCGTCTTCACCCCGGGTACGGCCCCGAGGCCGGCGCGCAGGAAGGCCAGCGCGGTCGTCGCGAACCGGGTCTGCACCACCGACTCCTCGTCCGCCCAGTCCAGCACCGCGACCGCGTCCGCCGCGTCCACCACCGGGGACTTCGCGTCGGCCGTCAGCACCGCCGTGCGGGTCCTCCCGCGCAGCCGGGCCAACAGGTCCAGCACCTCCGTCGTCGTGCCCGAGCGGGTGATCGCCACCACCCGGTCGTACGCCGCGGCCCGCCCGGCCGGGAACTCGGACGCCGCGAACGCGTCCGTCTCGCCCTGCCCGGCGGCCTCGCGCAGCGCCGCGTAGGCGAGGGCCATGAACCAGGACGTGCCGCAGCCGGTCACGGCGACGCGTTCGCCGGGGCGGGGCAGCACCCCGGCCGCCGCTTCGTCCGCCGCGGCCCCGGCGGCGCGGCGCCAACAGCGGGGCTGGGTGGTGATCTCGGCGGCTGTTCGAGACATGCGCGGGCTCCCGGGGTCGTCGTCTGCGGACGCACGCAACGTACCGAACTGCGGGGGCGCTGAACCCGGTGGTTTAGACCTAGGTGTAGACCTCTTATCCTTCCGTGAGGAAAAAGCGCAGCTCGACGTGGAGCAGGGGTGGGTAAGGCAGTGCGCCGCTACAGGGGAACGACCGCGGTGCTGGCCGCACTGACGATCACGGCGACGTTGTCGGGGTGCGGGGCGGGCGCCGCCGACGGGGTGACGCTCAAGCTCGTCGCCGCCGACTACGGCAGCACCGACGCCAACACGTCGGAGAAGTACTGGAACGACCTCGCCCGCGCGTACGAGAAGAAGACGCCCGGCGTGAAGATCGACGTCACCGTCCTGTCCTGGAAGGACGTCGACCGCGAGGTCGCCGGGATGGTCGAGCGCGGCGAGGCCCCCGACCTGGCCCAGATCGGCGCGTACGCCGACTACGCGCACGAGGGGAAGCTGTACCCGGTCGACACCCTCGTCTCCGTCCCCACCCAGGCCAACTTCCTCCCCATGCTGCGGCAGGCCGGCGAAGTGGACCGCGTCCAGTACGGCCTGCCGTTCGGTGCGAGCACCCGCATGCTGTTCTTCAACGAGGAGCTGTTCGACAAGGCCGGGGCCGCGCCGCCGGCCGACTGGGACGGGCTGCGGACCGCCGCGCGGAAGCTGGAGGCGAAGGGCGTGAAGTTCCCCTTCGCGCTGCCGCTCGGCTCCGAGGAGTCCCAGGCCGAGACCATGATGTGGCTGCTCGGCGGGGGCGGCGGCTACCGCGACACGACCGGCACGGCGTACCAGATCGACTCGCCGGCCAACGTCCAGACGATGACGTGGCTGAAGGAGGAGCTGGTCGGCGAGGGCCTCACCGGGCCCGTCGCCCCCGGTGACCTCGACCGCCAGCAGGCGTTCGACGCGTTCGTGCGCGGCGAGGTCGGCATGCTGAACGGCCACCCGACGCTGATGGAGACCGCCGAGAAGGCCGGGGTGAAGGTCGGCACGGTCCCGCTGCCCGGCGTGAACGGCAAGGCGAAGGCGACGCTGGGCGTGGCCGACTGGATGATGGCCTTCAAGGAGAACGGGCACCGCAAGGAGATCGGGGAGTTCCTCGACTTCGTGTACACGGACAAGAACGTGCTGGAGTTCTCCGACCGGTACGACCTGCTGCCCGTCACCGTCACCGCCAGCACCGCCATGGAGGCGGACCCCGAGCACGCGGCGCTCCGGCCGTTCCTGGAGGAGCTGGCCGGGTCGGAGCTGTACCCGGTGGGCGAGACGTCCTGGGCGAAGGTCAGCGAGAGCGTGAAGAAGAACATCGGCAGGGCCGTCGCGCCGGACGGGAACCCGCGGGCCGTGCTGGGGGAGATCGCCCGGGACGCCAGGGCGGCGGAGGCGTCGGCGTCGGCGCGGTAGCTTAAGTTGCTGATATGACCGAGCAGCCTCCCGCCCTCACCGACCGCGAACGCGCGGTCCTCGCCATGGAACGGCGCTCGTGGCCGGGGCCGGGGGCGAAGGAGCGGGCGATCCGGGAGCAGCTCGACCTGTCGCCGGTGCGGTACTACCAGCTCCTGAACGCCCTGCTGGACGACGAGCGGGCGCTGGCCCACGACCCCGTCACCGTCAACCGCCTGCGCCGCCTGCGCGCCTCCCGCGAGTCCCGCCGCTGAGGGACACCCGGCGAACGGCTCCCGGCGGGCGGGGGCCGCCGGGGCGGCTTCCGGTGGGTGGTCCCGGTGGGGCGGCTTCCGGTGGGTGGGCCCGGCGGGTCGGGTCTGCCGGGTCGGGACCGCCGGGGTGACTCCTGGCGGTGCGGGTCCCGGCGGGTCGGCTTCCGGCGGGGCGGGTCCTCCGGGACGCGGGCCCGCAGGTGTGGTGTGAGGGGCTTGTGGATAGGTACGCACACATGTCCAGCAACTCGCTCCCCCGACCCACCACCCCCGCCGGCCGCGACGCCCTGGCCACGATCCTCGCGCACCCCTCCGCCACCACCGTCGCCGTCGACTTCGACGGCACCCTCGCCCCCATCGTCGCCGACCCCGAGCAGGCCCGCGCCCACCCCGACGCCGTTCCCGCGCTCGCCGCCCTCGCCCCGCGCGTCGCCTCCGTCGCGGTGATCACCGGCCGCCCCGCCGGTGTCGCCGTCCGGTACGGCGGCTTCGCCGGGGTCCCCGGCCTCGACCACCTCGTCGTCCTCGGCCACTACGGCGCCGAGCGCTGGGACGCCGCCACCGGCGAGGTCCGCGCCGCCCCCGAGCACCCCGGCGTCACCGCCGTGCGCGCCGAGCTCCCCGGCGTCCTGGAGCGGGCCGGCGCCTGGCCCGGCACCTGGATCGAGGAGAAGGGCCGCGCGGTCGCCGTCCACACCCGCCGCGCCACCGACCCGCAGGCCGCGTTCGACGCCCTGACCGAGCCGCTCGCCGACCTGGCCACCCGCCACGGCCTCGTCGTCGAGCCGGGCCGCATGGTCCTCGAACTGCGCCCCCCGGGCATGGACAAGGGCCAGGCCCTCATCGAGCACGTACGGGAGACGGGCGCGCAGGCCGTCGTCTACGCCGGCGACGACCTGGGCGACCTCCCGGCCTTCGCGGCGGTCGAGAAGCTCCGCGCGGACGGCGTACCGGGCCTGCTGATCTGCAGCGGCAGCGACGAGGTCCAGGCCCTGTCCGCCCGCGCGGACCTGACGCTCCGGGGCCCGGCGGAGGTCGTCGCCTTCTTCGCGTCCCTCGCCGCGGCCCTGCCCGACTGAACGCCCGCACCCGGCCCCGGCCTCCGGCCCCGTGGCTCCGGCCTCCGGCCCCGCAAGCCCCGGCCTCCGGTCCCGACCGGGACCGGAGGCCCGGGCCGCTAGCCCGCCGTCCCGCCCCGCAGCGCCTCCAGCTGGTCCAGGAACCAGCGCTGGGGCGGGAGGGCCGTCGCCGCGGCCGCCAGGCGCTTCGTGCGGTCCGCGCGGTCCGCGGGCGGCATCGACAGGGCCTCGTGCAGGGCCCGGGCCGTGCCGGTCACGTCGTACGGGTTCACCGTCACCGCGTCGGCACCCAGTTCCTCGTGCGCGCCCGCCTCGCGGGACAGGACCAGGGCGCAGCCCTCGTCGGAGACGACCGGGACCTCCTTCGCGACCAGGTTCATCCCGTCCCGGATGGGGTTCACCAGCGCCACGTCCGCCAGGCGGTACGCCGCCAGGGAGCGGGCGAAGTCGTCCTTCACGTGAAGCAGCACCGGCGTCCACGTCTCCGTGCCGTACTCGGCGTTGATCTCCTCCGCCAGCCGCGAGACCTCCGCCGTGTACCGCCGGTACACCTCCAGGTCCTGCCGGGACGGGTATGCGAAGGCGATGTGGACGACCCGCTCGCGCCACTCCGGCCACCCGGCCAGCAGCTCCCGGTACGCCAGCAGCCCCCGCACGATGTTCTTCGACAGCTCCGTGCGGTCCACCCGGATGACCGTCTTGCGGTCGGCCCCGCCGATCTGCTCCCGCAGCGTCGCCATCCGCTCCTCGACGTCCGCCTCCCGCGACCGCGCCCGCAGGAACCCGGCGTCCGCGCCCAGCCCGTGCACCCCCACCTCGGTCGTGCCCGTGCCGCCCACCGCGCGGGCGCAGCACGCCGTGAACGCCTCCGCCCAGCGGCGCGTCAGGAAGCCGAGCCGGTCCGCGCCGAGCATGCCGTTCAACAGCTCGCGCGCGATGTCGTCGGGGAGCATCCCGAAGTAGTCCGGCGGTGCCCACGGGGTGTGCGAGAAGTGTCCGATGCGCAGGTCCGGCCGCAGCTCGCGCAGCATGCCCGGCGCCAGCGCCAGGTGGTAGTCCTGGATCAGGACCGCCGCGCCCGGCGCCGCCTCCGCGGCGAGCGCCTCCGCGAAGGCCCGGTTGTACGCCCGGTACGCCTCCCACCGGCGGCGGAACTCCGCGTCGAAGACGGGCTCCAGCGGCGTCTGGTACAGCATGTGGTGGACGAACCACAGCACCGAGTTGGCGATGCCGTTGTACGCGGCGGCGTGCGTCCCTTCGCCCGCCAGCGCGTCGATGTCCAGCATCCGGACGCCCGGCTCGGAGACGCCGCGCCGCACCGCCTCCCGGTCCCCCTCGCCCAGCGCCGCGCACACCCACACCGCGCCCGCGTCGGGTCCGATCGCGGAGAGCCCCGACACGAGCCCCCCGCCGCCGCGCCGCGCCTCCAGCCCGCCGTCCGCCTCGCGCAGCGCGTAGCTGACCGGACCGCGATTCGATGCCACCAGGATGTCCGAGACCATGAGCCCAACCTAGCCCGAGCGGGAAACGCTCAAACGTACGGAGATCAGGCCACCCGGCGCTTGCGCTGGTACTCCGCGACCTCCCGCATCGGCGGCCGTTCCTCCGTGTCCACCGGGTGGGTGCGCGGCGCGAAGCCCGTCTCCGTGCGGTCGAACTGCGTCAGCCGGGGCCGTACGAGGTGCCCGCGCGACAGCCGCAACTGCGCCGTCCGGTAGATCGCCGCGGCCATCCGCCCCAGCGCCCGGTCGTCCTGGTGCCGGTGCAGCCGTACGCCCACGTCGACCTGGGCCAGCGCGTCCAGGCCCACCAGGTGCAGCGCGTCCACCAGCAGCCCCAGCTCCACCCCGTACCCCACCGGGAACGGCAACCGCTCCAGCAGCGTGCGCCGGGCCGCGTACTCCCCGCCCAGCGGCTGGACGAACCCGGCCAGCCGCGGCCAGTGCAGGTTCAGCAGCGGTCGCGCGACCAGCTCCGTCACCCGGCCGCCCTGCCCGCCGCCCCGTCCGCCGTCCGCCCCGGCCGCGAAGGGACGGTCGTACATCGCCTTCACGAACTCCACGTCCGGGTCCGTGAGCAGCGGCCCCACGATCCCCGCCACGAAGTCCGCGTCGAACTCCCGCAGGTCCGCGTCGACGAAGCACACCACGTCGCCGCCCGTCACCAGCAGGGAGCGCCACAGCACCTCCCCCTTGCCGGGCAGGGCGGGTATGCGCGGCAGCACGTCGTCCCGCGCCACCACCCGCGCGCCGGCCCGCGCGGCCACCTCCGCCGTGCGGTCCGTAGACCCCGAGTCGAGGACGACCAGCTCGTCGACGAGCGGCACCGCCTCCGACATCAGGTCCCGACGGATCACGGCGACGATCTCACCGACCGTCGCCTCCTCGTTCAGCGCGGGCAGGACGACGCTCACCGTGGTGCCGTGGGCCCGTTTCGCGGCGAGCAGTTGGTCGATCGGCCGGTCGGCCACGGACCAGGACCGCCGGCCCAGCCAGCGCTCCACCTCTTCCAGCACGCGCGCCACTCCTCGGGTCGTTGCGGGGCCGTGTGTGACCCATCTCGCGGTTCGGACGTCTATCTCAGACCTCCACCCCTTCGGCTACAGTCTTGAACAACGCGCGAGACCACCGCATGCCGGGGTCCCCGTGCCGACAACCACATACCGCTCATCCAGAGGGGCAGAGGGACACGGCCCGATGAAGCCCCGGCAACCCTCCAGCCGGTTCTCGCACGTTCACGCGAGGTCCCCGGCTAGGGAAGGTGCCAAATCCGTCTCACGGCGACACGCGCCAGTGAGAAAGATGAGGAGAAAGGGCCTCGCCTTCCATGGCTGTGCAGACCACCGCACCCACCACCCCCTCCGTCGACCTCGGCCCCGCGGCCGCGCTCTCCTGCCGCGAGTGCGGCGAGCGCTTCCCGCTCAGCCCGATCTTCGCCTGTGAGCACTGTTTCGGCCCCCTCGAAGTCGCGTACGACCTGCCGGCCGGCGACCCGGAGCAGCTCCGCAAGCGGATCGAGGCCGGCCCCACCAGCATCTGGCGGTACGCGCCGCTCCTCCCCGTCCCCGCGGACGTCGCGGACAAGCCGAACCTCAACCCCGGCTGGACCCCGCTCATCAAGGCCGACAACCTCGCGCGCGAACTGGGCGTGACCGGCGGCCTCTACGTCAAGGACGACTCGGGCAACCCCACGCACTCCTTCAAGGACCGGGTGGTCGCCCAGGCCCTGGAGGCGGCGCGCGTCTTCGGCTTCACCACCCTGTCGTGCTCCTCCACCGGCAACCTGGCGGGTGCGGTCGGCGCCGCCGCCGCGCGGGCGGGCCTGCGCTCCTGCGTGTTCATCCCGCACGACCTGGAGCAGGGCAAGGTCGTCATGGCCGCGGTGTACGGCGGCGACGTGGTCGGCATCGAGGGCACGTACGACGATGTCAACCGCTTCTGCTCGGAGCTCATCGGCGACCCGCTCGGCGAGGGCTGGGGCTTCGTCAACGTCAACCTGCGGCCGTACTACGCGGAGGGTTCCAAGACCCTCGCGTACGAGATCTGCGAGCAGCTCGGATGGCGCCTGCCGGACCAGTTGGTCGTCCCGATCGCGTCGGGCTCCCAGTTGACGAAGATCGACAAGGGGTTGCAGGAGCTGATCAGCCTGGGCCTCGTCGAGGACCGGCCGTACAAGATCTTCGGCGCGCAGGCGGAGGGCTGCTCCCCGGTGTCGGCGGCCTACAAGGCGGGCCACGACGTCGTACGGCCCCAGAAGCCGAACACGATCGCCAAGTCGCTCGCCATCGGCAACCCGGCCGACGGCCCGTACGTCCTGGACATCGCCCGTCGCACGGGCGGCGCGGTGGAGGACGTCAACGACGAGCAGATCGTCGACGCGATCAAGCTGCTGGCCCGCACGGAGGGCGTCTTCGCCGAGACGGCGGGCGGGGTGACCGTGGGCGTGACGCGCAAGCTGATCGAGAACGGCCTGCTGGACCCGTCCCTGACCACCGTCGTCCTCAACACGGGTGACGGCCTGAAGACCCTGGACGCGGTCGCCCCGACGACCGGCCCCACCGCGACGATCCGCCCGAGCCTGGACGCGTTCCGCGACGCCGGCCTCGCCAACTGAAACCCCCGGGAGACACGAACCATGAGCGTCAACGTCCGCATCCCCACCATCCTCCGCACGTACACGGGCGGCCAGGCCGAGGTCCCGGCGGAGGGTGCGACCCTCGCGGAGGTCATCGAGTCCCTGGAGAAGAACCACCCGGGCATCGCCGCGCGCGTCCTCGACGACCAGGGCCAGCTTCGCCGCTTCGTGAACGTCTACGTCAACGACGACGACGTCCGCTTCGAGCAGGGCCTCGGGACGGCCACCCCGGAGGGTGCGGGCATCTCGATCATCCCGGCGGTCGCGGGCGGCTGCTGAACCCCTCCGGCGTCCCCTCCGGCGACGGGGGACGCCCGTACGCCCTCTCGGACCGTGTCGGCCCGGTGCCTGACCGTCCGGTGCCTGACTGGCTGGCACTGATCGTCTGGCGTCCGGTCGTCCGGTGCCCGACTGCCTGGCGCCGCCTGCCCGATGTCCGGTCGTCCGGTGCCCGACTGTCCGGCCGTCCGGCGTCCGGTCGTCCGGTATCGGTCGTCTGAGCCGACTGTCCGGTGGCCGGTCGTCCGGCGCCTGACCGTCCGCCGCCCGACCGTCCAGTGCACGACTGACCGGTGCCTCTCCGCCCGGTTCCGGCGTCCCGGCCCCCGCCACCTCTGGCGGGGGCCGACCCGTTGGTCCCGAGGGGCCCCGCAGGCCCCGTAGGCAGCCCCCGCCGTCCCCCCGCAGGCCCCGTAGGCCGTGCGTCCCCACCCCGCCCCGTGAGGCCCCCACCGTCCCCCGCAGGTCCCGTGCCGGTGTTCGCCGGGCGTCCGGCGGGGTAGGCGCGCGGGGCGGACGGAGCCTTTCGGGTTTTTCGGTCCGTCGGCGAAAGGGGCGGCTCGTTCATTTCGGAACGGGCGCCGAGGAAAGCGGAGGCGGCGATTCTGGAGGGTTGAAGGCGGTAGAGTTGGGGAACCCCCCGCCGCCGTCCGTGCCGGTTGCATATGAGAACGCGCCGGGGCCCGACAAGAAGTAGCCAAAGTGCCTCCGCCCGATGCGCGGTTTGCGCGCTTTGCCCGGCCCGACTTGCCCGGGGTTATGGCCGTTCCGGCCATCATTTCCCTTCACCGGCGCTTGGATTTCTCGTCCGATTGACCTGTTGCAGAGGGCAGTTGGGCAGATACATTCAGCCGCGGTCGACGCGTTCCGGCGCACGCCCACCCCTGTCAGTGGGCGAGGTCTGACCCGGGTCCGCGAAGTGCGGTCCTGTGCAAGGGCCAGTAATAGGGGAGTTAGGCATGGCTCAGGGCACCGTCAAGTGGTTCAACGCGGAGAAGGGGTACGGCTTCATCGCGGTCGACGGTGGTGCGGATGTTTTCGTGCACTACAGCGCGATCCAGATGGACGGCTACCGCACCCTTGAGGAAGGCCAGCGGGTCGAGTTCGAGATCTCGCAGGGCCAGAAGGGTCCGCAGGCGGACATGGTCAAGATCGCCGTCTAAGCACGACGCGTTCCGGCCAACGGCATTCGACGAAGGGCCCGCACCCCGTCAAGGGGTACGGGCCCTTCGTGCGCCCGCCCGCGGCCGGCCCCGCGGGCCCTTCACGCGCCCTCCCGCGGCCGGCCCCCGCAGCCGCGCCTCGCGGCTTCTTCGTGCGCCCGCCCGCAGCCGTCCCCCGCGGGGCCCTTCGCGCGTCCGTCCGAGAGCCCCTTGAAAGCCCCCCGAAAGCCCTCCCGAGAGCCCCTCCGAGCCCCCGCCGCCACCGTGGGGCGCTTGCACTCTCATAGGGCGAGTGCTAATCATTGGCGTTAGCACTCTGCGAGTGAGAGTGACAACGGAAGGACCTCGTCGGTGAGGCCCGCAAGGCGCGTGGGGCAAGGAACCACGCGGCACACGGGCCGTCCGTCGCGGGCGCCAGCGCGGTCCGGAGCAATCCACCCCAGTCCGGGAGGACCACTTCACATGGCCAAGATCATCGCGTTCGACGAGGAGGCACGGCGCGGTCTCGAGCGCGGGATGAACCAGCTCGCCGACGCCGTCAAGGTCACCCTTGGTCCCAAGGGTCGCAACGTCGTCCTCGAGAAGAAGTGGGGCGCCCCCACGATCACCAACGATGGTGTTTCCATCGCCAAGGAGATCGAGCTCGAGGACCCGTACGAGAAGATCGGCGCCGAGCTGGTCAAGGAAGTCGCCAAGAAGACGGACGACGTCGCCGGTGACGGTACGACCACCGCGACCGTGCTCGCCCAGGCGCTGGTCCGCGAGGGCCTGCGCAACGTCGCCGCCGGTGCCAACCCGATGGCCCTGAAGCGCGGTATCGAGAAGGCCGTCGAGGCCGTCTCCGGCGCGCTGCTGGAGCAGGCGAAGGACGTGGAGACCAAGGAGCAGATCGCCTCCACCGCCTCCATCTCCGCCGCCGACACCCAGATCGGCGAGCTGATCGCCGAGGCCATGGACAAGGTCGGCAAGGAAGGCGTCATCACCGTCGAGGAGTCCAACACCTTCGGGCTGGAGCTGGAGCTCACCGAGGGCATGCGCTTCGACAAGGGCTACATCTCGGCGTACTTCGCGACCGACATGGAGCGCATGGAGGCCGTCCTCGAGGACCCGTACATCCTCATCGTCAACTCCAAGGTCTCCGCGGTGAAGGACCTCCTCCCGCTGCTGGAGAAGGTCATGCAGTCCGGCAAGCCGCTGCTGATCATCGCCGAGGACGTCGAGGGCGAGGCGCTCTCCACGCTGGTCGTCAACAAGATCCGCGGCACGTTCAAGTCCGTCGCCGTCAAGGCCCCGGGCTTCGGCGACCGCCGCAAGGCCATGCTCGGCGACATCGCCATCCTCACGGGTGGCCAGGTCATCTCCGAGGAGGTCGGCCTCAAGCTGGAGAACGCCGGTCTGGACCTCCTGGGCCGCGCCCGCAAGGTCGTCATCACCAAGGACGAGACGACGATCGTCGACGGTGCCGGCGACAGCGAGCAGGTCCAGGGCCGCGTCAACCAGATCCGCGCCGAGATCGAGAACTCGGACTCGGACTACGACCGCGAGAAGCTCCAGGAGCGCCTGGCGAAGCTGGCCGGCGGCGTGGCCGTCATCAAGGCCGGTGCCGCCACCGAGGTCGAGCTGAAGGAGCGCAAGCACCGCATCGAGGACGCGGTGCGCAACGCCAAGGCCGCCGTCGAGGAGGGCATCGTCGCCGGTGGTGGCGTGGCCCTGCTCCAGGCGTCCAGCGTCTTCGAGAAGCTGGAGCTGGACGGCGACGAGGCCACCGGTGCCGCCGCCGTGAAGGCCGCCCTGGAGGCCCCGCTCAAGCAGATCGCCGTCAACGCCGGCCTCGAGGGCGGCGTCGTGGTGGAGAAGGTGCGCAACCTCACCCCGGGCCACGGCCTCAACGCCGCGACCGGCGAGTACGTCGACCTGGTCGCCGAGGGCATCATCGACCCGGCCAAGGTGACGCGCTCCGCGCTGCAGAACGCCGCGTCGATCGCCGCGCTGTTCCTCACCACCGAGGCCGTCATCGCCGACAAGCCGGAGAAGGCGTCCGCGCCGGCCGGCGGCGGCATGCCGGGCGGTGACATGGACTTCTGATCCCCCGCGGATCGGACCGTCCAGTAGTACGGACAGAGAGCGGCACCCCTGGCGCCAGGGGTGCCGCTCTCTCCGTTTTCCCTCTTCGGGGCCTTTCCCCTTCTCGATGTCCGTGTGCCCCTCCGCCCCGCCCGCCGGGCCGTGTCGCCCGCTCCGGATGTGAGGGAACGGGCCGGAGGTCGGTGTGACGACTGGGGCCGATTGTCGGTTCGTGTGAAGATGGGCCGGGTCTTCCTTCGGGGGGACCCCTGTGCTGTCGACCCCCCCACGAGGATTCCCGTGCAGACCTTCGATTCCCTGATCGTCGACGTCAACGACGTGTTCTGGACCTACCTGCTCATCCCGGTCGTCGTGCTGGCGGGCCTCTGGTTCACCCTGCGGTCCCGGGGCGTGCAGCTACGGCTGCTGCCGGAGATGTTCCGCGTGCTCAAGGACCCGGCGCCCGCGCCGGACGGGGACGAGGGCCGCAAGCCCGTCTCGTCGTTCGGGGCGTTCACGATCTCGGCGGCGGCCCGTGTCGGCACGGGCAACGTCGCGGGCGTCGCGAGCGCGATCACGCTGGGCGGCGCCGGCGCGGTGTTCTGGATGTGGGTCATGGCGATCGTCGGCGCGGCCTCCGCCTTCGTCGAGTCGACGCTGGCGCAGTTGTACAAGGTGCGCGACGAGGACGGCACGTACCGGGGCGGCCCGGCGTACTACATGCGGCGCGGGCTCGGGAAGCCGTGGCTGGGCTTCCTCTTCGCCGTCACGATCACGGTGACGTTCGGGCTCGTCTTCAACGCCGTGCAGTCCAACACGATCACCACCGTCGTCAGCGGCTCGCTCGGCGTCGACGACACCGGCGTCGTCGCCCCGGTGATCGGCGCGGTCGTCGCCCTGCTGCTCGGCCTGGTCGTCTTCGGCGGCGTACGGCGCATCGCGTCGGTCACGCAGTGGCTGGTGCCGGTCATGGCGATCCTGTACCTGGCGCTGGGCACCATCGTCGTCCTGATGAACATCACCGACGTCCCGCGGGTCCTCGCCGACATCGTGGGCGGCGCGTTCGGCTTCCGCGAGGTCGCGGGCGGCGCGGTCGGCGCGGCGATCCAGAACGGCATCCGGCGCGGCATGTTCTCCAACGAGGCGGGACTCGGTTCCGCGCCGAACGCGGGCGCCGCGGCGGAGGTCACCCACCCGGTGAAGCAGGGCCTCGTACAGGCGCTGGGCGTCTTCTTCGACACGCTGCTGATCTGCTCGATGACCGCGTTCATCATCCTCACCACCAACCCGACGCTGTCGGGCCGCCAGGGCGCGGACCTCACGCAGACGGCGCTGGAGTCGACGCTCGGCTCCTGGGCCGGGCACGCGTTGACGGTCGTCGTGTTCATGCTGTGCTTCTCGACCCTGATCGGCAACTACTACTACGGCGAGTCGAACATCGAGTACATGACCAGCAGGCGCTGGGTCCTCCCCGCGTACCGGACGCTGGCCCTCGTGACGGTGTTCCTCGGCGCGCTCGGCACGGTGAGCGTCGTGTGGAACCTGGCGGACGTGTTCATGGGCTTCATGGCGCTGGTCAACCTGGCGGCGATCGTGCCCCTGTCGGTGGTGGCGTTCCGCCTGCTGGACGACTACCAGACCCAGCGCCGCGCGGGCCGGGACCCGGTCTTCACGGCGAGCCGCTTCCCGGACCTGACGGGCGTCGAGTGCTGGCCCGACGGGAACGCGCGCGACCGCGTCGGCTGACCCCGCCGGCCCGGCCGGCACCGGCTGACCCCGGCCGGTCTGTCCCCCGCCGGCCCGGCCCCCGTCGCGGTCTGGCCCGTGCGGCGCCGAGAGCGTCTGGCCCGTGCGGCGCCCGGGGGCGGTGGCTCCCCAGCAGAGACTCCCGCCGCTCCCGCCGTGGCCCGGCCCATGCTGCTCAGGGCCGTTCAGGGCCGCTCGGGCCGGGCGTCTCCAGGGCGTAGTCCTCGGCCGCCGCTTCGATCAGGGCCAGCGAGTCCGCGGGGGAGAGGGCATCGGCGCCGAGCAACTCGTACGTCAGCGCGTGGCGCTTGACGAGGGTCGGGTCGTCCTCCAGCCTCCCGGTCTCCAGCCCCTCCAGGTAGGCCAGCGGCGGCGCGTCGTCGAACGTCATCAGCTTGACGGCGCCCTCCATGGCCGCGTGCGCCCCGGCGCCGAACGGCAGGATCTGCACGATGACCCGGTGGCGGCGGATCAGCGCGGCGAGGTGGCCCAGCGCCTCCGCCATGACCTCGGGGCCGCCGACCGGGCGGCGGACGACCGCCTCGTCGAGGATCGCCCAGAACAGCGGCCGGGTGGGGTCGTCGAGCAGCCGGGTGCGTTCCATCCGGGCGTCGGCCTGTTCGTCGAGGGCCTCTTCGGTGGCCGTCGGCCGGTACGCGCGGAAGACCGCCCGTGCGTACGCCCTCGTCTGGAGCAGGCCCGGGATCAGCAGCGGGGTGTACTGCTTGATGGTCGCCGCCATCGCCTCCGCGTCCGCCGCCTCGGCGAAGTGCTCGGGGTACCTCGACTTCCCCGCCACTTCGCAGTTGCGCTCGAAGAAGCCGTTGGTCTTCAGCAACTGGTCCAGTTGGACCGCCATCTTGCGCTGTATCCGCCGGGTGCCGGCCTCCAACTGCCCGACGAAGGAGCCGCTGACGAAGAGCGGCGCGCCCAGGGCCTCCTGGCTCAGGCCCGCGTTCTCCCGCGCGTGGCGCAGCTCGGCGCCGAGCAGGGCCCTGGGTGATGAGGACGGATCCAGATCCTTTGGACCGGGCATGGCGCAACTCCCGTTAGCCAGATGGGGTTGTTGGAGCCCCGACTTTGTTCAGGCTACTGACTCTTTGACCACTCTGTGTATGGAATACGAATACTCTGCGTATGGAGGTGCGTGCCATGACGGAGCGGCTGCGGGAGGCGGAGGAGGCGGTGGCCAAGTTGAGGGGCGAGCTGTTCAAGGTCGGTGTGGTCCTGCCGTCGCTGCGGGTGGACCCGGTGACGGCGACGAGCGAGACGCCGTGTCCGCTGGTGGAGTTGGGACGGTGCAACCTGGACACGGCGGTCCGGCTCGCGGCCGCGCTGGAGGGGGCGCGGAAGTGAGTTCGGCGGACGGCGGTACGACCGGCACGGCGGGGGACGCGGCGGCGCACGCGTCGGGGGACGCGGACCGCACGCCCGACACCGGCGCGTACGTGATCGACGCGCGCGACGGGCGGGTGGGCCAGGTGATGGGCCACGTCGGCGGGTACGTGCAGCTCCGGCCGCCGGGCGGCGGGCGGGAGTGGGACTGCCCGCCGGACGCGGTGGCGCCCGCCGCGCCGGACGTGGTGCTGCGCGCCCGGGTGCGGGAGCTGAACCGGGCGAGCCTCCGCTAGCGGCCTGCCGGCCGCGCCGCCGTCCCCCGCGGTCGCCGCCGTCCGCGGGTGGCGGCGCGCGGCCGGGGGCCCTTGCCTGGAGTGCGCTCCAAGGAGTTGGCTTGTCCTCCATGAAGTACACGCAGCTCGGACGCACGGGACTCAAGGTCAGCCGACTCGTCCTCGGCACGATGAACTTCGGACCGCAGACGGACGAGGCCGGAAGCCACGCCATCATGGACGCGGCGCTCGACGCCGGAATCAACTTCTTCGACACCGCCAACGTCTACGGGTGGGGCGAGAACAAGGGCCGCACCGAGGAGATCATCGGTTCGTGGTTCGCGGGCGGCTCCGACCGCCGCGACAAGGTCGTCCTCGCGACGAAGGTGTACGGGTCGATGGCCCCGGACGGGGAGCCGTGGCCCAACCACGACCGGCTGTCCGCGGTGAACATCCGGCGGGCGGTCGAGGCGAGCCTGAAGCGGCTGAACACCGACCACATCGACCTGTACCAGTTCCACCACATCGACCGCCGGACCCCCTTCGACGAGATCTGGCAGGCGATCGACGTCCTGATCCAGCAGGGCAAGGTGCTGTACGCGGGGTCGAGCAACTTCCCCGGCTACAAGATCGCCCAGGCGAACGAGGCGGCCGCGCGGCGCGGCATGGTCGGCCTGGTCAGCGAGCAGTGCCTGTACAACCTGGTGGAGCGGCGCGCCGAGATGGAGGTCATCCCGGCGGCGCAGGACTACGGGCTCGGCGTGATCCCGTGGTCGCCGCTGCACGGCGGGCTGCTCGGCGGCGTCCTGCGCAAGGAGCGCGAGGGCGGCGCGTCGCCGCGCGCGCAGGCGGGCCGGTCGGCGGACGCGCTGAAGGACACGGACGTGCGGGAGCGGATCCAGGCGTACGAGTCGCTGCTGGAGAAGCACGGCCTGGAGCCCGGTGAGGTGGCCCTGGCCTGGCTCCTCACCCGCCCGGGCGTGACGGGCCCGATCGTGGGGCCCCGTACGGCGGACCAGTTGGCGTCGGCGATCCGCGCCTCGGAGCTGGACCTCACGGAGGAACTGCTCACGGAGCTGGACGGGATCTTCCCGGGCCCGGGCCCGTCCCCGGAGGCCTTCGCCTGGTAGGCGTCCCCGCGCCGCGTCCCCGGCGCCCGGGGGCGCGGCGGGCGCGCACGCGCGGGACGGCGGCCATGATGCGGTTTCGGGTCTTCGGATCCACCCTTCGAGGTTAACCGGCCGCCGGGCCCGGCCCGCCCAGGGGCCACGTGGCGATCGTCTCGTAGCGGGGCGCCTCGCCGGGAACCCCCGACGCGGGGAGGTTGCTGCGGACCAGGGCCAGCTCCGTGACCTCCCAACGACCCCCCTTGAAGCGCTCCAGCTCCGCCACGAACGGCCGCAGGTCCGTGTCGACGCGGCTGCGGGCGAGCGTGAGGTGCGCCTGGTACCGGCGGTGCTCGTCCATCGCGACGCCCGAGCGCCGGGCCGCCGCGTCGGAGCGCTCGGCGAGCAGCCGCAGGTCGTCGAGGCCGCCCGCCGCGCCCGCCCACAGGGTGCGGTGGCCGAACCGCCCGCCCCCGTGGACGCGCAGCGGGAACGGCTGCGTGCGGCGCGCGGCCCGGGCGAGCCGCTCCGACAGCTCCGGCAACAAGGGCTCGTCCACCTCACCCATGAACGCCAGCGTGTAGTGCCAGCCGGGGCGGCCCGTC
Organism: Streptomyces tamarix; assembly: GCF_032423885.1. NCBI lineage: Bacteria > Bacillati > Actinomycetota > Actinomycetes > Kitasatosporales > Streptomycetaceae > Streptomyces > Streptomyces tamarix. Next base: position 45,890 of record NZ_JAWCTQ010000007.1, read on the forward strand.
CAGCGCAGCCCGTCCGCGCCCGGCAGCGTCCGCAACCCCTCGACGAGGAGCGCGAGTTCCTCGACCGCCGCACGGGGCGGCAGCACGGCAGCGAAAAGCCTCATGCGGCGAGTCTGTCACGCCGTCGCGGCGAGGCGGGCGGGCTCTTCACGCCCTTCCCGGGGCACGAAACGCACCTGCGGGTGCCGTACGCGGCGCCCCGGCCGCAGCTCCACGCGCAGCCGCACGCCGACCGCCCGGGACAGCAGCAGACCGATCACCACCGCGGCGGCCAACGACACGGCACCGCCCGTCGCGAAGCCGACGCGCGCGCCGTACGTGTCGGTGACCCAGCCCAGCAGGGGCGCGCCCAGCGGCGTACCGCCGGCGAAGACCATCATGTACAGGCTCATCACGCGGCCCCGCATCATCGGGTCCGTCGCGAGCTGCACGAAGGAGTTCGCCGTCACGTTCACGGTCAGGCCGAACATCCCGATGGGCACGAGCAGCAGCGTGAACAGCCAGAAGCTCGGGGTCACCGCCGCGGCGATCTCCAAGGCGCCGAAGACGGCGGCGGCCCCCACCAGCAGCCGCAGCCGCGAGGTGCCGCGCCGGGCCGACAGCAGCGCGCCCGCGAGGGAGCCGACCGCCATGAGCGTGTTGAGGAAGCCGTACGTGCCGGGGCCGACGTGGAAGACGCCGTCCGCGAAGGCCGTCAGCCAGATCGGGAAGTTGAACCCGAACGTGCCGACGAAGCCGACCAGCGCGATCGGCCAGATCAGGTCGGGCCGCCCGGCGACGTACCGCAGGCCCTCCCGCAACTGGCCCTTGCCGCGCGGGGCGCGCGCGGACGGGTACAGCTCGGCGGGGCGCATCAGCAGCAGCGCGGCCAACGGTGCCAGGAACGACAGGCCGTTGACGAGGAACGCCCAACCGCTGCCGACCGACGCGATCAACAGACCGGCGACGGCGGGGCCGACGAGGCGGGCGGACTGGAAGTTCGCCGAGTTCAGGCTGACCGCGTTGCGCAGTTGCGCGGGGCCGACCATCTCGGAGACGAACGACTGGCGGGCCGGGTTGTCGACGACGGTGACCATGCCGAGCAGGAACGCGACCAGGTACACGTGCCACACCTGGACGTGCCCGGACAGGGTGAGCGCGGCGAGGCTGAGTCCGCACAGGCCGAGGGCGACCTGGCTGAGGACGAGGAGGCGCCGCTTGGGGTACCGGTCGGCGATCACCCCGCCGTACAGCCCGAACAGCAGCATCGGCAGGAACTGGAGCGCCGTCGTGATGCCGACGGCGGCGGCGGAGCCGGTGAGGCTCAGGACCAGCCAGTCCTGGGTGATGCGGGCCATCCACGTCCCCGTGTTGGAGACGATGGCCCCGGTGAAGAAGAGACGGTAGTTCCGCACCTTCAGCGAGGCGAAGGTGCCGCCTGCGGCGCGGTGCGGGGCGCGGGTGGTGGGGTTCGGGGGATGGGGGTTGTGTCCGGGGGCGGAGAGTTCTCCGGTTCCCGTACTCAAAACGGGGTCGCCTCCTCGTATCGGGTCGTCCTACAGGTGCGCGAGCTTCTCCAGTACGGGGGCGGCGGCGCGCAGCTTGGCCCACTCGTCCTCGTCCAGACCCTCGGCGAGGGAGGCCAGCCAGGCGTTCCGCCTGCGGCGGGACTCCTCGAGCATGGCCTCGGCCCGCTCGGTCTGGCTGACCACCTTCTGGCGGCGGTCGTCCGGATGCGGCTCCAGCCTGACCAGTCCCTTGGCCTCCAGCAGGGCGACGATGCGGGTCATCGACGGCGGCTGCACGTGCTCCTTGCGGGCCAGCTCACCGGGGGTGGCCGAGCCGCAGCGGGCGAGGGTGCCGAGCACCGACATCTCGGTCGGGCTCAGCGACTCGTCGACGCGCTGGTGCTTCAGGCGCCGGGACAGCCGCATGACGGCGGAACGGAGCGCGTTCACAGCAGCCGCGTCGGCGTCGTCGCCGGAGCCGCTGCGGGACAGGTCAGGCATGTTCTTTAGCATAACTCATTACTCTGCCTAAAGACCAGCCGGACGGTCCGGGTCCCCGCCGGCGCGCCGGTGGTCTTCACCACAGTGGCCGCCGAGGGGCTCGCGACCCGGGGCGAGTACCAGCATGGGGGGTGAATCACTCGTAGGAGTGATAATCCGACGAAAAGTGGCGCGTGGGCGCCGAGGCTGCCGCGACCCTGTCCGTCATGGGATCGACAGTGCTCAGCCTGCGGATAGACGGAGAGCTGCTCGACCGGGTCCGGCAGCACGCGGCACGGAGCGGAATGAGCGTCCAGGACTACGTGGTCCGGACGCTCGTCCGCGAGGACTTCGACGAGCGCTTCAGCGCGGCCGTCGACGAGACGGAGAAGTTCTACGGCCTGACGTAGGGCCCGCCGCGACGCCCCGGGCGGGGGACTCCGCACCGGAACCGACCGTGACTCCACCGGCCGCCCCGGTGCCGGCCGTCTTGGCGCTGTCCGCTCCGGGGCCGGTTCCGGCGGCTCCGGTACTGGCCGTCCCGGCTCCGGCCGCGTCGGTGCCGGTCGCGTCGGTACTGGACGTCCTGGCTCCGGCCGCCCCGGGGCCGGTCGCTCCGGTACTCGCTGCCCCGGTGCCGGTCGTGCCGGTGCCGGTCTTCGGGAGCCGGCGCAGGGCGAGGGCGCCGAGCGCGGCGTGGAGGGCGGCGGCGACGGCGACGGCGGCGTGCAGACCGGTGACGAAGGCGGACTTCGCGTCACCGGCCACCGCGGGCGCGAGGCCGGGGGTCCTGAGCGTCTCGTCGAGAGTGCCGGCGAGGTCCGGCCCCTGGAGCCGGAAGACCAGCGCGGCGAGCGAACCGAGGAGCGCGATGCCGAGGGCGTTGCCGATCTCGTTGCTGGTCTCGGCGATGGCCGCCGCGGACCCGGCGCGTTCCGCGGGGACCGCGGCGACGGCGGTGTCGGCCACGACGCTGAAGGAGATGCCGTAGCCGACGCCGGTGACGACGGTGGACGCCACGTACCAGCCGATCCCGCCCGATACGCCGGTCGCCAGGAGCGGGAGCAGGCCCGCGGCGACGCCGAAGTGGCAGGTGACGAGCGCCGCCCGCTTGCCGAAGCGCTCCACCAGCGCCGGTGTGACGACGCAGGTGACGGTGAGCACGACGGCGCCGGGCAGGGCGAGGAGGGCCGCGTGCGGCGCCGGCAGCCCGAGGACGGTCTGGAGGTGGACGCCCGTGAGGTAGGCGGTCGCCGACCACGCCGCCAGGGGCAGGAGCCCGGTGACGACCGCGATCGTGAACACCCGGTCGCGGAAGAGGCCGACGTCGATCAGCGGGTGCTCCAGGCGGCGCTGCCGCCGGACGAACCACCCCAGGACGGTGACGCCGGTGATCCCCGCGACGCCCGCGGCGGCCGTGGGGCCCTCCGCGGCGGTGTGCTTGACCGCGTAGACGGCCAGGAGGACGCCCCCCGCGGAGAGCAGGACGCTCAGGGCGTCGACGCGGCCGGGCCGGGTGGCCCGCACCTCGCGGAGCAGGGCCGGGGCCAGGAGCAGGAACAGCAGGGCGACGGGGACGTTGATCAGGAAGACCGCCCCCCACCAGAACCTGCCCAGTAGCTGACCGCCGACGACCGGGCCGATCGCGAACCCGGCGGCGAAGGTGGCCGCGAAGATCCCGATCGCCCTCGCCCGCCGGCGCGGGTCGGTGAACAGCTCGCCGAGCACCGCCAGGGCCGACGGCAGCAGGGTGGCCCCCGCCGTGCCCATCAGCGCCCGGAAGGCGATCAGGAGGGACGGGTCGGTCGCGAACGCCGCCCCCGCCGAGGCGGCGCCGAACACGGCCGTACCGGCCATCAGTAGCCTCAGCCGGCCGTACCGGTCGCCGAGGGCGCCGAACGCGACGAGCAGGGACGCGACCGCGAAACCGTAGACGTCCAGGATCCACAGGGTCTGGTCGGCGGTGGGCGAGAGGTCCTCGGTGATCCGGGGCATCGCCAGGAACAGGACCGACCCGTCCATCGCCACCAGCAGGACCGGGCCGAGCACCACCAGCAGGCCCAGCCAGGCGCGCGCACCGGGAGGGGGAGGAGAGGAGGAGGGACCGGAGGAGGGAGTGGAAGGGCCGTGGGAGGGAGCGTAAGGGCCGGAAGGGGTGGAGGGGCCGGAGGGGCCGGAGGGGCCGGAGGAGCCAGAAGAGTCGGAAGAGCCGGAGGGGCCGGAAGGGCCGGAGGAGCCAGAAAAGTCGGAAGAACCGGAGGGGCCGGAAGAGACGGAAGAGTCGGAAGGGGAGCGTCGTCGTTCGTCCATGCCCCGACGGTGCGCCGCCGCCCGCCCGGCAACCAGGCCCGTGCCGTGGGTACCCCTCGCAGGGGCACCCTGGGGCCGGCCGGGGCGCCTACGCTCGGGCCATGGAGCTGGAGAGCCTCGGGACGTACCTGAAGACCCACCGCGGCCGGGTCACCCCCGCCGACGTCGGACTGCGCACCTACGGCACCGCCCGCCGCGTACCGGGCCTGCGCCGCGAGGAGCTCGCCCAGCTCGCCGGGGTGAGCGTCGGCTACTACACCCGGCTGGAGCAGGACCAGGCCGGCACCGCCTCCCAGCAGGTCCTCGACGCGCTCGCCCGCGTGCTCCGGCTCGACCCGGCCGAGACGGTCCACCTGCACAACCTCGCCCGCCGGCCCGCCGTCCCGCGCCTGGTCCGGCCCCGGCCCGAGAAGCCGCACCCGCGCGTCCTGGCGCTCCTGGCGTCCCTGGCGGAGAGCTCGCCGGCCGTCGTGCTGGGCCGCCGCGGCGACGTGCTGGCCTGGAACCGCGCCGGACACGCCCTCGTCGCGGAACACGTCGACTTCGACGCGCCCGGCGACCCCGCGCGCCGGCCGTCCGTCCCCCGGATGTTCTTCCTCGACCCCCTCGCCCGCGACCTCTACCGGAACTGGGACGAGCTGGCGCGGACGCACGTGGCCTACCTGCGGCTCACGGCGGGCCGGTACCCCACCGACGCGAGGCTGGCCGAGCTGATCGGCGAGCTGGCCATGCGCAGCGGCGACTTCGCCGCGCTGTGGTCCAGGGGCGAGGTCGCGGACTGCACCGTGGGCGCCATGCGCCTGCGGCACCCCACCGTCGGGGACGCCGACGTCGACTACCAGGTCTGGCTCCAGCCGGACAGCCCCGATCACCGGCTGGAGGTCTACACCCCCCGGAACGAGTCCTCGGCCGACGCGCTGCGCCTGCTGTCCGGGCAGATAGCCGCCGGGCAGGCCGTCGCCGGACAAAGCGCCGCAGGACAAAACGCTGCCGGGCAGGCCACCGCCGGGCAAGACGTCGTCGGGCAGAGCGCCGCCGGGTAAAACGCCGCCGGGCCGCCCGGGCCCGCGGAGCGGGAACCCGGGCGGCCCGGCGGCGGTCGCGGGGATTACGTGAGGCCCAGCGCCGGCATCGCGTAGTAGAAGACGAACACCGCCGACACCGCGTACATCGCGGCCGGCACCTCACGGCCGCGGCCGGCGGCGAGGCGCAGCACGCTGAAGGCGATGAAGCCGATGCCGATGCCGTTCGTGATCGAGTACGTGAACGGCATCATCATCATGGCGAGGAACGCCGGCACGGCGATGGTGAAGTCGCTCCAGTCGATGTCCTTGACCGACCCGGCGAGGATCAGGAACCCGACCGCGAGCAGGGCCGGTGTCGCCGCCTGCGAGGGGACCATCGTGGCGAGCGGCGTGAGGAACAGCGCCACGCCGAACAGGCCGCCCGTCACCACCGAGGCCAGGCCCGTACGGGCGCCCTCGCCGACGCCCGCCGTGGACTCCACGAAGCAGGTGGTGGCGGAGGACGAGGTCGCGCCGCCCGTGGCGACGGCGAAGCCGTCCACGAGGAGGACCTTGTTGATGCCGGGGAAGTTGCCGTCCTTGTCCATCAGCTTGGCCTCGTCGCCGACGCCCAGGATCGTGCCCATGGCGTCGAAGAAGCAGGACAGCAGGACGGTGAAGACGAAGAGGCAGCCGGTGAGCAGGCCGACCTTCTCGAAGCCGCCGAACAGGCTGACCTGTCCCAGCAGCCCGAAGTCCGGGGACGCGACGGGGTTGCCCGGCCAGGTCGGGGTGGTCAGGCCCCAGGACGGGACCTCGGCGACGGCGTTCACGATCACCGCGACGACGGTCATGACGACGATCGAGAGGAGGATCGCGCCCGGCACCTTGCGGATGATCAGAGCCAGGGTGAGGAGCGTGCCGACCGCGAAGATCAGGATCGGCCAGCCGCCGAGGTGGCCGTCCGCGCCGAGCTGGAGCGGGACGGTGGTGTGGGCGGCGTCCGGCATGCGGGAGACGAAGCCCGAGTCGACCAGGCCGATCAGCATGATGAACAGGCCGATGCCGATCGCGATGCCCTTGCGCAGGCCCACGGGGACGGCGTTCATGACGCGTTCCCGCAGGCCGGTCGCGACGAGGAGCATCACGACGATGCCGGCGAGGACCACCATGCCCATCGCGTCCGCCCACGCCATGCGGGGCGCGAGCTGGAGGGCGACGACCGTGTTGACGCCCAGGCCGGCGGCGAGGGCGATCGGGACGTTGCCGATGACGCCCATGAGCAGCGTGGAGAGCGCCGCGCTGAGCACGGTCGCCGTGACCAGCTCGCCGCTGTCGAGCTGGTGGCCGTACATGTCCTTGGCGCTGCCGAGGATGATCGGGTTCAGCACGATGATGTAGGCCATCGCGAAGAACGTCGCGAAGCCACCGCGTACCTCGCGGCCGAGGGTGGAGCCGCGCTCCGAGATCTTGAAGAACCGGTCCAGCGCGCTGGAGCCGGCCGGTTGCTGTCCGGGCGAAGCCGGGGGAGCGGTGACCGTGGAGGGCATGCGGAACCTCATGGTGCGGGGAAGGTGGGGATGGGCGTCGACCGTGTGAGGGGCGGTTCGTGCGTTCGCACTAAGAAAACCAGCCAACGGCAAACGTTTTCAGTATGAACATATAAGGCGATGATCGCCATCTCCGCGCGTAGATTCCGGGGCCGCTTACGATGTGGGCATGGCCAAGTGGACCCCCAAGTACGAGGCGCCCGAACCCCTGGAGGGGCCGGTCGTCGCCACCGTCACCGGCGGCACGATCATCTGGTTCGTCCTCTTCCTGGCGCAGGTCCCCTTCTACGGCTGGTTCGCCGACCGCGACCTCGACTGGTGGGTGTGGACCTGCCTGGCCGGCGCGGGGCTCGGCCTGCTCGGCATCTGGTACGTGCGCAAGCGCGACGCCGCCATCCGGCGCGCCGCCGAGGGCGAGCCCCGACCCGGCGCCTGATCCGAGCCCCGACCCCTGGGCCCCGGCGCCCGATCGGCCATGGTGCCCGGCCCTTGCCCCGGCCCCCGGCGGCGGGCCCCGGCCCGGCGCCTGCCCCTGCCCCGACCCCCGGTCCGGCTCCCGACCCCGGTCCGGCGCCGCCCCCGTCCTCGGTCCGGCCCTCGCCCCTGGGCCCCCGGCCCCCCGACCCGCCCCCGTGTAGTGCCACGGGAGGGTTCTTGTCCCACCGGGGCCGGACCCCGCGCCCTCTCGGAGGGTGACGGACCGGCTACGGCCGTACCGTCGGAGGCATGACGCAGCGGGCCAGGGCCGAGGACGCGATCGTGGAGGCCGGTGAGGAGGCGGACGCGCCGTACCGGCCCGGCGGGCTGACGGCCGACGAGGTGGCGCGGCGGGTCGAGCGGGGCGAGGTCAACGACGTCCCCCTGCGGTCCTCGCGGTCCGTGCTCGACATCGTCCGGGGCAACGTCCTCACCCGCTTCAACGCCGTCATCGGCGTCCTGTGGGTGGTCATGCTGGTCGTCGCGCCCTTCCAGGACAGCCTCTTCGGCTTCGTCATCGTCGCCAACACCGGCATCGGCGTCATCCAGGAGTTCCGCGCCAAGAAGACCCTCGACTCCCTCGCCGTCGTCGGGGAGGTCAGACCGACCGTCCGCCGCGACGGGGAGCCCGTCGAGGTGCCCACCTCCGGGATCGTCCTCGGCGACCTCGTCGAGCTCGGCCCCGGCGACAAGGTCGTCGTCGACGGCGTCGTCGCCGAGGCCGACAACCTGGAGGTCGACGAGTCGCTGCTGACCGGCGAGGCCGACCCCGTACGGAAGCGGCCCGGCGACCCCGTCATGTCCGGCAGCTTCGTCGTCGCCGGCGTCGGCGCCTTCACCGCCACCAAGGTCGGCCGCGGGGCCTACGCCGCCCAGCTCGCGGAGGAGGCGTCCCGCTTCACCCTCGTCCACTCCGAGCTGCGCTCCGGGATCTCCACCATCCTCAAGTACGTCACGTGGATGATGCTCCCCACCGCCGCCGCCCTCGCCGTCAGCCAGTTCGTCCTCAAGGGCACCGACGTCGAGGACTCCGTCGCCCGTACGGTCGGCGGGATCGTGCCGATGATCCCCGAGGGGCTCGTCCTGCTGACCTCCGTCGCCTTCGCCGTCGGCGTCATCCGGCTCGGGCGCAAGCAGTGCCTCGTCCAGGAGCTGCCCGCCATCGAGGGGCTCGCCCGCGTCGACGTCGTCTGCCTCGACAAGACCGGCACGCTCACCGAGGGCGGCATGGACGTCACCGCGCTGCGCCTCCTGGACGGCTCCGACGAGGCGTACGTGAAACGGGTCCTCGGCGCCATCGGGGACTCCGACCCCCGCCCCAACACCTCCCTGCGGGCCATCATCGACGCCTACCCCGACAACGACGACTGGCGCTGCACCGAGGCCCTCCCCTTCTCCTCCGCCCGCGGGTACAGCGGCGTCGCCTTCAGCGAGGGCGACGGCCAGAGCAGCTCCTGGCTCCTCGGCGCCCCCGACGTCCTCCTCCCCGGCGACGACCCCGCCCTCGGCGAGACCGACGCGCTCAACCGGCGGGGCCTGCGGGTCCTCCTCCTCGCCCGCGTCAGCGGCGAGCTCGACGACCCGCGGATCGTCCGCGGGGCCCGGCCCACCGCCCTCGTCGTCCTCGAACAGCGGCTGCGCCCCGACGCCGCCGACACCCTCGCCTACTTCGCCGACCAGGACGTCGACGCCAAGGTCATCTCCGGTGACAACGCCGTCTCCGTCGGCGCCGTCGCCGCGAAGCTCGGCCTGCCCGGCGCCGAGCACGCCGTCGACGCCCGGAGCCTCCCCGGGGAGCGCGACGCCATGGCGCGCGCCCTGGAGGACGGCGTCGTCTTCGGGCGCGTCACCCCGCGGCAGAAGCGCGACATGGTCGGCGCCCTCCAGTCCCGCGGGCGCACCGTCGCCATGACCGGCGACGGCGTCAACGACGTGCTCGCCCTCAAGGACGCCGACATCGGCGTCAGCATGGGCAGCGGCTCCGAGGCCACCCGCGCCGTCGCCCAGATCGTCCTCCTCGACAACAGCTTCGCCACCCTCCCCGCCGTCGTCGCCGAGGGCCGGCGCGTCATCGGCAACATCACGCGCGTCGCCACGCTGTTCCTGACGAAGACCGTGTACTCGATGCTGCTCGCCGTCCTCGTCGTCGCCGCCCGCGTCGAGTACCCGTTCCTGCCCCGGCACCTGACCCTGCTGTCCACGCTCACCATCGGCGTGCCCGCGTTCTTCCTGGCGCTCGCCCCCAACAAGGAGCGCGCCCAGCCGCACTTCGTCCGGCGCGTCATGCGGTACGCCCTCCCGGCCGGGCTCGTCGCGGCGGCGGCCACCTTCACCACGTACCTGCTCGCCGCCCGGTACTACAGCGGGCCGGGTGCCCTGGCCGCCGAGACCAGCGCGGCCACGCTCACCCTGTTCCTCGTGTCGCTGTGGGTGCTGGCGATCATCGCCCGGCCGTACACGTGGTGGCGGCTGGCGCTGGTCGCGGCGATGGGCGGGGCGTTCCTGCTGGTCCTTGCCGTACCCGGGCTCCAGGACTTCTTCGCGCTGAGGCTGGTGGGCACGACGGTGCCGTGGGCGGCGACCGGCATCGCCGTGGCCGCTGCCGTACTGCTGGAGGTCGCGTGGCGGTGGGTGGAACGGCGGATCCCGGCCTGAGCCCCGGGCACCGGCGGCCCCGCCCTGACCACCGGCGGCCTCACCCTGACCACCGGCGCGACCGGCGCACCGCTCGCGGACCCCGTACGCCGAGGCCGCGCCGGGCCCACGGGGAGACGCCGCCGGGGGCCTCACCGCCCGCCGCGCTCCCCGGCGTGCGGAGTCTCACGCGTTGAGGGCGGTGTCGCGCCAGGCGAGGAAGCCGACTTCCTCGTGCGTCTCCGGTGAGCGCGGACGCGCAGCGGTACGGACCTGGTGGCCCGCGGCCCGCAGGGCGCTGTGCACCCGCCGGATCCCGGTGTCCCAGTGGTCGGCGGCGCCTTCGGGGACGGTGCCGTCGTCCCGCCGGCGGTAGGCGGGCGCCGGCGTCCAGACGACTCGCACGCACCGGTGGGCGCCCGGCGGCCACAGCACGGCACTCGCCCGCCTCACCACCACCCGCGGGCGCCGGTCCGGGTGCGGGTCCGGGCGCGTGCGCGGCCCCAGCAGCGTGGTGTCCTCCAGCCGTAGGCCCAGGAGGGTTTCCACGTCGCGGACCGGGTCCGTCTCGCCCGGGCGGTGGAAGCCGTGCTCGTAGTTCGGCCGCGTGGGGGGTACGTCGTCCCAGGCGCCGGGTGGGGGGTGCCAGACGGGTGTGCCGGGCGGGGTGCGCCAGCAGAGGATCTCCTCGCGGGGGACGAGGTGGGGGCCGCGCGGCGGTCCGGTGACGGCAGCCGCGTACCCCCGGGACCGCAGGGCCTGCACCGTGGCGGCGACGCGTTCGCGCCAGTGCTCGGCGGCGCCGGCCGGGACGCGCCCGGTGGAGTGGTCCCGGCGGTACCGAACGTCGGGGTGCCACTCCACGATCACGCAGAGGTCCGCCCCCGGCGGCCACGCCTCCTCGGGCGCGTACCGGGCCCGGCACCAGCCGAGCCCGTCCGGCAGGGAGCGGGCGTGGTGGCCGTCTCGCCGGGTGTAGAGGGGGGTCAGCCCGAGCGCGGCCAGGTCGGTCTCGACGGCGCCCACGGTGTCGTGCCACCACCGGGGGTCATTCACCCTCACGTTCCGCCCGGCTTTCCCTCAGGTGTACGCGGCCGTGCACGATCCCGGCGACGACGCACGCCTCGTGCGCGGGCACATGCGTGCCGCCCCCGTCCGGGCCGGGCCGGTGGGTGACGGTGGTGGGTCCGGGCCGGCCGCACAACCCGCACCACAGGGGGCCCTCCCTGTCCGGGGTCGAGGCCGCCAGCACCTCGAACAGGGTGATGGGGTCGGTGAGGGTATCGGAGCCGTCCGGTGGTGTCAGCCAGTACAGGTCCGGCGGGTCGGCGGGTTGTGGTGAGCGTGGGTCGGTGGGGGTGGGGGAGCGGGTGTCGGGTGCGGGGACGCACACCATGGTCCCGTCGGTGAGGTAGGCCGTGCCGTGCACGCCCCATCCGCCCGTGGGTGGGACGAGGAAGAGGACGGCGCCCCGGCTGGTGTCGCGGAAGGCCGGGCCGCGTACCAGTTCCAGGGCGAGCAGGCCGGTCACCTCGGGGACCTGGACCGCGTCCCACCGAAGACCGGTCTCCAGGGCGGCGCGGCCGTGCCGCAGGAGCAGTTGCAGGGCGTGCTCGGGCGCCGGGTGCGCCTGCGCCAGCCACGTCCACCCGGCGTAGGGCTCGGTGGTGCCGGTCATGACGCACCGACCTTCGGCGCGGTGGTGAGCCGGGCGACGTGGTCGAGCAGGCAGACCACGGAACGCGCGAGACGCTGCGCGTGGGCGAAGCGCCGACCCCGGTCGCCCAGGCGGGGCGGGTGCGCGAGCCGTACGCGGGCCTCGCTGAGACCGGCCTCGGCGCCCGCCCGGCGCAGCGACCCGGCCGGGTGCCGTTCGGCCGCCGCCTCTACGACGGGGATCAGCGCGCCCAGCGCGACGGAGAGCCGGGAGACCAGCGCGGCCAGGTGGTGCGGCACGGGCGGTTCGGCGTCGTCGGCCGCGATGGCCGATGCCGTGTCGCGCAGTTGCAGCGGTACGCAGCGCCGACACAGCCTCGGCCGGCACGAGCTGACGTGGTTCACCCAGTCGTCGATCTTGTAGTCGTGCCGGGCCAGGTCCACCGCCGTCTCGGGGGATAGCCCGGTCCCGCAGCGGGCGCACGACCGGCCGTGCAACTCGCTCCACGGAGCGGACCGAAGAACCTCCACGTCGAGCCGTATCACCGGCGCGAACACCTGCGCCTGATCGGACAGCGTCGTCACAGCGCCCCTCCCCCCAGGACCCGGGCCCGCTCGACGGACGACAGGACGTACGGGCGCACGGGACTGACGTCCTCGACCAACACCTGGGGCCACGCGGCGGGCCGCCGCCCGGCGGAAACGGCGCCGTTCCAGGCGGGCGGCGCCTGCCGCACGGTGCAGAGACGACGCCCGGACGGCGCCGCGTGGGCGGGGGCGTGGCGGCGGTATTCGTTCAGAAGGGCGCTGACCCACCGCAGGGCACGGCGAACAGCGGTCGGCGGCCGATGGCGGGTCACTGGTCGGCCTCCGGCATCACGAGCGCGACTCGGAGAGCGTCCGGGTCGATGAGCGTGCAACCGTCAGGTGGTCGCAGCCAGTGCGGACCAGGCGGGGTCGTAGTCTCTGGGATGGGGGTGGCGAGCCAGGATCCAATGCTCAGGCGGCGGGCGCCGTCCACGTTCCACTCGCACCCGGCGGGTACGAGGAAGAACACGCTGTGCCCAGCCGGGTCGTACAGGACCGGTCCGTCGATTCCCTGTGCCAGGGCGGACCGGCCGCGTGCCTCCGGGACCTTGACGGCGTCCCAGTGGCGTCCTACCGGTAACAGTGCGATGTGAGCCTGCATGAGCCAGCGTTCGGCCCGTTCAGGGTTTGGGTCGGCTTGGGCCAGCCAGGCTGTGGGAGAAATGGGCACGGCACGATCCCCTTCGTGGTGAGTACGGGGATCGTGCCGTGTGGTGAGGGGGCGGTTCCCTACAAAGTGGGGGGATGGTTTCCTCTCGAACCGCTTGACAGTTGCTAGACGCCCGTCCATCGGGCGAACCCGGCGATGGTGTCACTCTGCCCACGGTCCAGTCGGACCAACGCGGCTGCGGTTTGCCTCACGGTCGGGTGGAAACGGACATGATTCGGCGCGAGCTCGCGAGCACGAACCAGATCCCGGTGCGCGCCAGCACGGTCGCCTTCGGCCAGCCGCGCGGCCGCGACATCGATGTGGTGGTGGCTCGCCCGCTCGGCGGCGATGCCGGACGGCAGCTCCCACTCGTCATTGTCCTGCTCAGCGCCCCACTCCCGCAGTCGGGCGAGCGCCTGCTCCGTGTCCCCCAGATCGATGAGCGCGGCGACCTCATGAATACGCACGTTTGTCGGCCCGAACGACATCTCGTAGTGCGTTGTGTCCTGTCGCAGCAACTCCGCGCACGCGCGTCCCTCAGCGAGGCGCTGTTGTGCGCGCTCGGGATGGCCGTCGCGCGCCTCCAAGACAGCCAGCTTCAGCAGGACGGCGCCCTGTACCGCCAGGTAGGCCGGCGGCAAGCAACCCTCGGGTGCCATCCGCTCGATTTCCCCGTCCAGCGCCTCCAACACCCTTCGCGCCGATCCGTACGCGCCCATGCGGACCATCGCGCCGGCCCGCAGGTAGGCGCCCGTCACCTTGAGCATCGGATCCTCGGTATGGCTGGCGGCCCACCGGAACCGCTCGATCGCGGTCAAACTGAGGTCGTGGTAGCCGAGCTTATGTGCCAGCGAGTTCGTCGCGCGGTAACCGCGTGCCAGCCACCAGTACGCTTGCGCCTGTTCCCGGGGGTCACGGGTACTCAGGGCGATATGGGTCAGCTCCGACAAGACCCCGGGAAGGAGCGGGCCCATCGGGACGTAGCGACCGTCCTGCCGCATTCGTGAGATGTGGTCCACTTCGGCGGCCACGACTGGGAGCGGCCGGGGCGCGGTCAAGAGGTCGTCCGGGTTGTCGTAGGTGAGCAGTATCCGGCGGAGCTCGGGGATGACGGCCTGGACTTGCTCGATCGTCTCGGCCCCGTTGAGGTACGGCTGCCCGGTGAGCCGGTCGGGTCCGACATGGAGTGACCGAGCGAGCTGGGCGATGATGCCCGGCGGTGGGTTACGGTCGCCCGACTCGTACTTCTCCAAGGTTTTCGGACTGATGTGGATTGACGTAGCCAGTTGGCGAACGGTCATCTGCCGGATCTTCCGGAGTTCGCGGATGCGCTGTCCGATGTGCGCGGTATTGCTCATCGTGCCCCCATCGCGTTGCGGACTGCCAGGGTAAGGCGGCCCCGGGCGGCAGGGCACGGCTGTGAGTGAACATCCGGTGACGCGAGGGGCCCCGGTCGGGAATCGGCGCAGGTCCGGGTCGGGGGTTGACGCTCAGCGTCCTTGCCCGTTGAACTCCCGTACGGTCCCGGGCAGGTCGGTGAGGCTGTCCACGCGGAACGTGGGCAGCCTCACCGCGTCCTCGGTGCCCCACTGGATCGTCGCCCACGGGCCGCGCCGCACCAGTGCCGTGCGCGTTCCCGTGGCGGCAGCCGGACGGTCTGGTTCCCGGCGATGTCGGCAGCGGTGCCGCTGTCCGGACCCAGCACCGTCCCGGCCCGCCTGCGGCTGACCGCCCGCTTCTGGCCTTCCTGCTCGGCAGCGGCGCGTTCGGCCTGAATGTGATCGACCTGTATGCGATCGGCCTCCTCACGCAGCTCGTCGATTCGACGGCGAGCGGTGAGCTCGTGCTGTTCCAGCAGCCCGATCACCGGCAGAGTTCGGGATCTCCAGGGAAACGACGACCCGACGGGCCACTCCTTTCACGTAAACACCGTGCTTGTTTCCGGCTGTGGAAAAACGGCGATCACGTCCGGAAAGAGCGCAGCTTCTCCATGCTGCGGTCTGTGATGTGCCGCGCTGGTGACGCCGGCGCGACAACGCGACGGTGATGTCCAGCGGAAACACCTCCGGAAGACACGCCCGGGGCGTGGGGCCTGCGCGCCCGTGTGCGCCAAACCAAGCCAGCATGAAACTGGCTTGGTTCTGCTATGGATTCGGCAAGCGCCCACCAGAACACTGGGCATGCCACTTCACCAATGATTTCGGCAGGAACCACTCCTTGCAACGGAAGAGGTGAAACATCCATGCGCAGTTCCATACCCGTGCTCTTACCGCGCCGTGTGTGTGCCGCTGCGACGGCCGTGCTCGCCCTGGTCGCGGGAAGCGTCCTCGCGGCACCAGCCGCTCACGCCGCCGGCGTGGACATCGTCTGCGCGGTCGGCTCGGAGCACGTCACCTACGATCCGCCCCTGACGAACACGCTGAGGACCACGAACGTCAAGAACGAGGGAGAGTTCAGCTGCACGTCGCTGACCACCGGCGTCAGCAGCGGCACCTCCACCTTCTCCGTGGTCCGCGACGTGAGCTGCCTCCTCGCCCTGACGCCCCCCAACACCGTCACCTCACAGACGTTCGTCTGGAACACCGGCCAGAGCAGCACCGTGACCTATCCCAGCACCACGGTGGTACGGGCTGCCAACGGCACGACAGTGGCCACCGCCGTGGGCTCCATCACCTCCGGGTACGGGCAGGGCAGCTCCGTCACCAAAGTCGTCGTCCAGCCCCAACTGAGCCTGACCGCCTGCGCCACGACCGGCCTTGAGGCCATCAACGGAACTGCCAGCCTGGTCATCACCCCTGTCTGAGCCAGCCCTGTCCCACCCGCCGCAGCGCACGGGCAGGTGCCGTGACACACGGGTGGGCGACACGGGTGGGCGAAGCCGAGCCCCGACGGGCCGCCCGCGCTGACCGGGCACCCGGTGCGCCAGGGGTACGAGCGTCCGGATGACCCGGACATCTGGCCGTAGGCGGATGTGGTCCTGTCCGCTCCGGCGACGTCGAACACGGTCAGCTCCCGGTCGCTCGGGTTGACCGGCGTGTTCGTGACCGGCAAGGAGGCCGCCGCGGGTGGGCATCCGGTGAGGCGAGGGGGCCCGGTCGGGAGTCGGCGCCGGTCCGGGTGGGTAGCCATGCCCGACGACCGAGAGGAGGCCCCGTGAACTGCCAGCGATGTGGCGCGCCCGCGCTCCAGCAGGGTTCCGGGTGGGTGTGCAGCCAGACGTGCGGCTGGTCGGCGACCGCGTCCGACTCGGCCCGGGTAGGCTCCGGCGATGGCGACGAGGCGGCCACCGGACCAGGAGCCTGAGATGAGCGCACCTGTGACGCCCGAGATCACGACGACAGAATGCCGCCAGTGCGGCCTGCGGATCGCCGGACTGAACGGCCGGTACGCCTGCGGGGCCTGCGGGTGGGTCAACTCCTGGCGGGAGGGCAGCAACACCCTGCCGTCCGCCGAGGACGACCCCGACTACCCGGGGCCCGAGCCCGACCGGCCCCGGGCATGAGGAACGCGCCCCTGCCCTCCCCGGAACGGCGGGGAGGGCAGGGGCGCGTTCGTCATCAGGGGCGCTTCGGGGGCGGGCCGTCGACGGCCCGGTCCGCGTGGCCCACCGCGTCCCTGGGGCGGCGAGCCGCTGTTCGGCGCGGTACGAGGGTTGTCCTGTGACCGGGAACCTGGACCGATCGCCATCGAAGTCGGACCGTTGCGAAGGCGGCAGAGGATCCCGACAGTACAGGCTTTAGTGAATTCAGCTATCCGTGTACTGTCGTGGGTGTGCTGACTCTCGCTGCTGACATCGAGGTGCTGGCGCGGTTCGGCCGTGCCCTCGCCGACCCGATCCGCTGCCGGATCCTCCTCGCCCTGCGCGAGGCCCCGGCCCACCCCGCCGACCTGGCCGACGCCCTGGAGATCTCCCGGACCCGGCTGTCGAACCACCTGGCGTGCCTGCGCGACTGCGGCCTTGTCGTCGCGGTCCCGGTGGGCCGGCGCACTCGCTACGAGCTCACCGACGAACGTCTCGGGCACGCGCTGGACGACCTGCGCGCCGCCGTGGTCGCCGTTGAAGCCGACAAGACGTGTGCGGACGCGGACGAGAAGGGCTGCTGCTGATGACCGTGGAGATATCCATCGGCACAGGCCCCTCCCCGACCCGCCGCGACGTCCTCGCCAAGCGGATACGGCTGCTGGTCGCGGCCACCATCACGTACAACGTGATCGAGGCGGTCGTCGCGATCACCGCCGGGACGATCGCCTCCTCCACCGCGCTGATCGGCTTCGGACTCGACTCGGTCATCGAGGTCTCCTCCGCCGCCGCGGTCGCCTGGCAGTTCTCCGCCTCCGACCACGCCGTCCGCGAGGCGCGCGAGCAGCGCACCCTGCGGATCATCGCGGTGTCGTTCTTCGCGCTCGCCGCGTACGTCACCGTCGACGCCGTCCGCGCTCTGGCCGGCACCGGGGAGGCGGAGCGGTCGGTCCCGGGCATCGTCATCGCCGCCCTGTCGCTGGCGATCATGCCGTTCCTGTCCGCCGCCCAGCGCCGCGCCGGACGCGAGCTCGGATCGGCCTCGGCGGTCGCCGACTCCAAGCAGACGCTCCTGTGCACGTACCTGTCCGCCGTCCTCCTGGTCGGCCTGGTCCTCAACGCCACCCTCGGCTGGTCCTGGGCCGACCCGATCGCGGCCCTGGTCATCGCCGCCATCGCGGTCAAGGAAGGCCGCGACGCCTGGCAGGGCAAGGGCTGTTGCGCCACCCCGGCCGCCGCGGCAGCGTCCTCCACCAGCCTCGGAGGGGACCCGTGTGGTTGCCGCCCCGGCTGCGACTGCTGCAACTGACCCGAAGCCCGTCGAACGCGGAGGGCCCCGGCGATCGCACCGCCGGGGCCCTCCGCCGCCCGCTCAACCTGACGGTGTCGGCAGCGGTCCGACTTCACTGTCAATCGATCCAGGCTCCCTGTCACGGGGCAAGGGGGTACGCCGCGGTGACGGCGGCGGTGGCGACCGCGACGACGACCGCGGCACGGTCGGTCCCGCCGGTGGGGCCCGGCCCGTCGAGGGCCGCTCCGGCGGTGGGGCCCGGCCCGTCGGGGATCGTACGGACCGGGACCGCGCGTGCCGGGGCGGGGCCCGTCAGTCGAACCAGCGGTCCCGGGCCAGTTCCTCCGTCCGCGACGGGTCCTCCAGCAGCGCCGCCACCTCGAACCGGCGCGGCCACTGCCCCGCCGCCCAGGCCAGCCCCGCCGCCACGCCCTCCAGCGTCGCCGCGTGCAGCGTCCCGTCCGGCGTGATCCGCCAGTCCAGCTCCACCCCGCCGACCACCAGCTCCCCGTGCTCCACGTACGCCGCCGGGGCCGCCGGGCCCAGCAGCGCGCGCACCGACGCCGGCACCTCGTGCTCCTCGCCCTCCGTCGTCACCTCCGCCACCACGGCCTCGCTCAGCCGCCGCACCTGGAGCAGTTCCGCCAGGTCCGCCGCCCGCGACGGCGCCACCGGCAGCAGCGGCAGCCCGGCCGTCAGCGGCAGCAGGTCCGGCGCGTCCGCCACCACCGCGTCCGCCGCGTCCACCACCCGCACCTCGCCGTCCACCACGGCCCGCAGCTCGTCCGGGAGCGTCACCTGCTCCGGGTCCAGCTCCGCCAGCGCCGAGTACAGCCCGTGCAACTGCGCGCCCGTCACCTCCCGGTCCGGGTCCGCGAGCCGCCCCAGCAGCTCCGCCGCGCCGCCCGGCTCGTCCAGCAGGGACACGACCGACGTGCGGACGCCCAGCGCCCGCAACACCTGCGCGTCGTCAAAGCCGGTCGTGTCCACCGACTCGTACAGCCCCTCCAGCAGTGGGTCGGCGCCCGCCGCGCGCAGGCCCGCCGGGCGGCGGCCGTCCAGGACCGGGTGGTCGCGCAGCCACCACGCCGTGTACGGGCGGACCGTCTCCGTCGTCCCGTCCGGCAGCAGCACCCGCACCGGCTGCGTCAGCGCGTCCCGCAGCGGCGGTCGCGACAGCAGCGCCAGCGCCCGCGGCCACGCGTCGTCGTCGACCAGGTCCAGGTCCCGTACGGCGACGATCTCCGTGGCGACCGGCGGCACCGGAGTCTCCGGCAACCGGTCCAGCACGTCCTCGCACCACACGTCCACCGCGTCCAGCAGGCCCACGTCGTCGGGCTCGGCGTAGTCGGAGTCGCGCGGCTCCAGCTCGTCCGGGTCCAGCACCACGTCCGTCGCCCGCACGAGCGCGAAGTCGGCCAGCACCCCGCACGCCGCGAGCGGCTGCTCGCCCCAGCGGGCCGCCAGCTCCGCGTCGCACAGCGCCAGCTCGCCCTCCCGCATCACCGAGGCGAACGGGCTGCCCGGCAGGACCAGCTCGCCGGCCGGGGCCGGCTCCCCGTCCTCGTCGGGCAGCGCCAGCGCGCCCAGCCACGGCTCGTCGCCCGGCTCCAGGCCCGCGTCCCGCACCAGCGCCAGGACGGTCTCCGCCAGCTCCTCGGCGTCCATGCCGTTCTCGTCCCACACCTCGTCCGCGTCCAGCGACGCCGCGACCGCCGCCCGCACCTGCGGGGTCGTCAGCACCGCGCGGGGGGTCGCCGGGAGGGCGCCCAGCTTCTCCAGGATCGGGTGCGCCGCGTCCGGGTGGGCGACCTTCAGCCCGAGCCGGGCCAGGTCCGTCGGGGTGTCCGGCAGCGGCAGGAGGACCTGGCGGGGGCCGATCGTGGTGCGGTTGTCCGCGAGCGGCACCGGCAGGCCGGTCAGCCGGTCCGGGTCGACGCCCGCCAGCGAGTCGTACAGCCGGTGCCACCACTCGGGTGCCCGCTCCACCCCCGCCAGCCGGTCGATCGCCTCCCCGAGCGACAGCCGCGCCACGCCCAGCGCGCGCAGCTCCGCGCGGCGCTCCAGACCGGCGGGCAGCAGCGTCGGCAGCACCTCCGCGAGCACCCGTACGGTCCGGTCGCCGGCGCCTTCGACGACCTCCGCCTCGAACGGGCGCAGCGCCGTCAGCTCCTCGGACGGCGCCGCCGGGGCGAGGAACGGGACGCGGGGGAGGAGCTCCAGGATCGCCCCGCGGATCGCGCCGTCCAGGACGCCCTTGCCGAGCGGGCCCGGCACGAGGTCGATCGTGCCGGTCGACACGGGCCGCCAGGAGGCGAGCAGGTCGGCGTACGCCTCGGCCGCGCGGGCCACCACGAAGTCGGTGAGCGGGCCGGGCGCCGGGTGGCGGCGCGTGGAGTCCAGCGGGAACGACGCGATGAGCAGCGCCGGCACGGTCAGCGGCTCGTCGGTCGGCGTCGGCGCGTGGACGACGGGCGCCGTGCCCGGGTGCGCGGGCGCGCCCTCCGCGTCGGCCGGGACGGCCCAGGTGACCGACCAGTGGGGGCGCAGCCGCTCCTCGACGGGGCGGTCCTTCAGCAGCTCCGGCGGGATCGGGCCGGTACGGGTGACGGTCCGCCAGCGGGTCGTGCCGCGCGCGGAGTCGTCGACGACCGTGTACTCCTCGTCCCGGCCGCGCGTGAGCGTGCGCGTGCCGGACGGCGTCTCCACGACGATCTCCGCGAGCCCCGGCAGGGTGAGGAGCAGCGCGTCCCCGACGCCGGCGAGGAGCCGCTCCACCAGGTCCACGGCCGCGGCGTCGCGCAACGGGAGGACGACCACCGTGTCGTACCCGGCGGGCGGTGCGCCCTCGGCGGGCATCGGCAGCCGCAGCAGCGGCACGTGGCCGTCGCGGCGGCGCAGCTCGTCGCCCAGGCCGGGGCTGGCCATCGCGGCGTCGGCGGCCATGTCGCGGGCCTCCGCGAGGGACCAGCGCACGCCGCCGTGCCGGCCGATGACCGCCGGCTCGTCGCTCACCGCGAGGACCGCGGCGAAACCGACGCCGAACCGGCCGACCGCGCCCTCGTGGCCCTCCCGTTTGGCGGACGCGCGGAGCGTGGACAGCGACTCGACGCCCGTCGCGTCCAGCGGCGCGCCCGTGTTGGCCGCGGCGAGCACGGCCGGGCCGTCCGCGTCGGCCGGGTGCAGGGTGAGCCGCAGGCGGCCCGGCACCCCGGCGCGGGCGGCGGCGTCGGCGGCGTTCTGCGCCAGCTCGACGACCAGCCGGTCGCGGTAGCCGCCGAGGCTCAGTTCCTCCTCCGCGTTGGCGTCCTCCCGGAACCGCGCGGGACCGGCGCCCCACGCGTCGAGCACTCCGCGCCGCAGCCGCGCGGTCCCGAACGGGTCGGTGCCCTCGCCCGCCGCCGTCGCCCTCACGCTCACGATGTGCTCCGCTCTCCTCGACGTACGAACCGGTCTGCGGCCGAAGGTACCGCGCACTCCCCCGTCCCCCTGAACGCCCAGGTCAACGGGGGTGCACAGGGGTCACGAGAAAGTTCCCAAAAAACTTTTGAAGTCACCTGCAACCCCCGGGGGGGCCGCACGTCTATCCCAGTGAAGGCAGCGATACGGCCGACGGGACCGGGGGGACCGGGACGGGAGCCGAGCAAAGCCGACCGTCAACCAAGGCCGTGTACTCCCTGGGGGGAACTCCGTCATGCAGAAGCACCTTTCGTCCCGTATTGCCCGCCGCTCCGTCCGCTCCGTCCGCTCGGTCGTCTCCGTCCGTTCGGTCGTCTCCGCCGCCGCCGTGCTGCTGACCGTCGTCACGCCGGTCGCCGTCACCGCCACCCCGGCCGCCGCCCACCCGGCCGCCACCACCGCGGCCACCACCGCGCAGGCCCTGGTCGTCACCGACGTCGACAAGGCGGACGCCCCGTTCGTCCTCGGCGAGCCGAACAACTTCCGCGGCCACGTCACCAACCGCTCCACCGAGACGGTCAAGAACGCCACCGGCCGCTTCACGGTCGCCTACGGCAAGCACGTCAACGCCGCCCTGGAGGCCGTGCCCGCCGACCCCTCCAAGGTGACCGTCCGCTACCGCACCAACGGCTCCTGGCAGCAGCTGACCCTCACCCAGGGGGCCGGCGGCGCCCTCCAGGGCACCTTCCCGATGGGCGACGTCAAGCCGGGCGACACGGTGTGGGGCCAGTTCCAGGTCACCGTCGACCGGTCCGTCCCGGAGTCCGTCACCATGGGCGAGGTCTCCGTCGCCGGGTACGCGGACGGCACCGGCGCGAGGTCGATCGGCTTCGGCATCCCGCGCCACATCACCGCCCACGACGCGGAGGTCACCTTCGGCGGACTGAACGGCCGCCCCGTCCTGGACACCGGCGGCAAGGCCGTCCCGTTCACCGCCACGGTCACCAACCGGACCGGCCGGGACCTGAACCCGAACGACTACTTCTTCATCGACGGCGAGGGCGTCGACCTCGACCCCGAGCACGTCAAGGTGGAGCGCCGCACCTCCGCCGGCGCCTGGGTCCCCGTCCGGCTCGGCAAGCAGGACCGGGTCGTGACCGGCGACCTGGACCAGGCCCCGCTCAAGAACGGCCAGTCCCGCACGTACCAGCTCCGCCTCGCGGCGACGAAGTACTACCCGGGCAAGGCCGAGAAGGGCACCTTCACGTTCTTCGCGGGCAACGGCCTGGCCTCCTTCACGTACGGCGTCGAGCACGGCACCCCGGACACGAACGACCCGGACGTCAGCCGCGAGCTCGCCATCGCCGTAAGGGGCGCCGACGGGATCACCCGCATCGACAAGGGCGTCGCCAAGGAGTTCACCGCCACCGTCACCAACAAGGGCAACATCTCCCAGCGCATGCACGTCCTGATGGAGATCACCGACCAGGACGTCAAGCGCCGCATGACGGCCGGCGAGATCCGCGTCGAGCAGTACGCGATCACCCCGCGGACCTGGTTCCCCTCCGAGCTGACCACCTCCGACGAGGGCGGCCACCTGAAGGCCGTGATCACCCCGTCCCAGCCGAAGCTCGCCCCCGGCGCGAGCGCCACCTACCGGCTGCGGATCGTGGCCACGCCCCAGATGAAGGCGAAGTCCTTCTTCGTCGACCTGGAGGCCCGCGCGGAGCTCACCTCGACCCGCAAGCGCCTGCCGTTCACGCTCAACAACTCCACCGGCACCGGCACGGGCACGGGCACCGGCACGGGCACGGGCACCGGCACCGGTACGGGTACGGGCGCCCCGGCCGGTGGCGGCACCGCGTCGCCGTCCGCCGCACCCGGCACGGGCACCGGTACCGGCACGGCCGCCCCGTCCGGCACGGGCGCCTCGCCCTCCGCGACCACCCCGGCCGGCGAGATGGCCAAGACGGGCAGCACCGACAGCACCCCCCTGCTGGTCGGGGCCACCGGCCTGCTGGTGGCGGGCGGCGCCGCCGCCCTGTTCATCGCCCGCCGCCGGGCCGCCTGACCCGTCCCGTCCCACCAGTGATCATGTCGAGTAGCCTGCGGGGGCTGAAGGTCACGGGGGTGGGGATCACCGGACGCTACAGCACGAACCCTGTGTGGCTCCGGAGGACCCGACACCATGAACACGGCCCTTGTCGCCCCCGTGCCGTCCCTGTCCGGGATCTGGCGGCGACTGCTCCGCTCCCTGTCCGCGGGCCCGGAGGCGGAGGACAGCGCGGCACGGCCTGCGCGCCCCCGCTTCCGGCTGCTGGGCGGCGGGCGCGAGCGGACCGCCCGGCGGCAGGACCCGGCCGCCGGGCCGGCCGGGGCACCGGGGCAGGCCCGGCCCACGGTCACCGAGCTCTACCACTCGCACCGGCTGTCGCTGGTGCGGATGGCGGTCCTCCTGGTCGACGACCAGTCGACCGCGGAGGACGTGGTCCAGGACGCGTTCGTCGCGCTGTACAAGCGGCACGGCGAACGGCTGGACGACGTGGACAACGCGCTGGGCTACCTGCGCACGTCCGTGGTGAACACGGCCCGTTCCGTACTGCGCCGCCGCAGGACCGCCCGCGCCTACGTGCCGCCGCACGAGGCGGACGCCGCGTCGGCCGAGGACCAGGCCCTGCTCAGCGACGAACACCGCCGGGTGCTCGACGCGCTCCAGGGCCTCACCCCCCGCCAGCGCGAGGTGCTCGTCCTGCGCTACTGGTCCGACCTGAGCGAGGCCCAGATAGCCGAGACGCTCGGACTGTCGCGCGGGGCGGTGAAGTCCACCGCCAGCCGCGCCCTGGACGCGCTGGAACGGGCCATGAAGGCCCAGGACAACGGCTGACCGAGCCGAGGAGAGGAGGACCGCACGATGAACGGCCCACGTGACCACGGCCCGCAGGACCCCGACCGGCCCCCGGCCGGCCCGCAGGACCCCGATCGGCCCGCCACCGGCCCGGATGCCCCTGACCGGCGCCCGGTCGGCCCGCAGGGCCCCGATCGGTCCGCCACCGGTCCGCAGGACCCCGATCAGCCGGCCCCTGGCCCGCAGGACCCCGACCAACACTTGGTCGGCCCGCAGGGTCCCGACCGGCCCCCGGCCGGCCCGCAGGACTCCGATCAGCCCCCGGCCGGCCCGTACGACCCTGATCGGTCCGCCACCGGCCCGGATGCCCCTGACCGGTCCGCCACGGGCCCGTACGACCCCGATCGGTTCGCCACGGGCCCGTACGACCCCGATCGGTCCGCCACCGGCCCGTACGACCCCGACCGGCGCCCGTCTGGTCCGTACGGCGCCTTCCGCCCCGCCGACGACCCGTACGGTGCCGACGACCCGTACGGTGCCGGTGACCGCCGTGACCTCACCGCGACGGAGGACCTGCTCGTCCGCGCCCTCGCGGCCCGCGCCGGGCAGCTCACCCACCACTCGCTGCGTCCGGCCAGCCCGCCCGCCCCGAACTGGGCGGCGCGCGGCCGGGGGCCGCTCGTGTTGGCCCTCGCCGCCTCGGTGGCCTCCGTGGCCCTGGTGGGGACGGCCGCCGTGTCGCTGCTCCAGGGCCCCGACCAGGCGGGCGTCGCCGGTACTCCGCCCGCCCAGGTGTCCGCCCCGCCGTCGCTCACCCCGTCGCCCAGCGCCACCCCGAGCGCCCGGCCCGGCGCCACCGCCTCCACGAGCACGAGCCCGCCCGCGAAGGCCGGCACCACGACCACGCCACCGTCCGCGCCCGTCGGCGGAGCGCCCCCACCATCGGCCGAACAGGAGTCCACGCCCCCGTCGCGTACGGTCACGATCGTCTACGGGGACATGGGGGAGACCACCGTCCTGCGCACCGGTGGCGACGGGACGACGTTCCTCGCGACCGTCTACAACACGCTCGGGCGGCCCGCCGAGAACACGACCGACATGCTCACCGTCACCGTCGACGGCGGGTCCGGCGCGCTCCGGCCGGGGGACGTCAGCGTGTCACTGCTCGACGGCGGCGACTGGCGGGCCGTGGGCTCGACCGGCTCGTCCGGCGTCGAGGCCCGGCTCACCGGCCCCGACGCCGAGGCGCTCGGCGACGGGCAGGAGCGCGTCCACGAGGTGCGCGTCTCGCTCGGGGAGTCCTTCCCGGAGGGCGTCACCCGGCTGCGGATCGACGTCTTCAGCGACGCCGGCGGCGAAACGCTCGACCTCAAGGGCTGACCGCCCGCCGCACCCCGCCGCACCCGCCGAAGGGCCACGCCGTACGCCACGGTGTGGCCCTTCGGCGTACGCGGCGTACGCGGCGTACGCGGCGTACGCGGCGTACGAGACGTACGCGGCCCGGTCCACCCGCTGGGGCGCGGGCCCGGGACCCCGTCCGGGAAAGGCGCCGAGGCAGGCGCCCCGCCCGCAGGGGCGCAGGCCCGGCCCGCCCGTGGGGCGCAGGTGCGGCCCGCAGGCCCGGCCCGCAGGGGTACGGGCTCAGTCAGGACCGGCCCGCCCCGCAGGGGCACAGGTTCAGCCAAGGCCGGCCCGCAGGCTCAGTCAGGACCGGCCCGACCCACAGGGGGCGCAGGCCCGTCCACAGGCTCAGCCAGGCCAGGCCCGCCCCGCCGGCGCAGGGGGCACGGGCCCGGGCGGAGGGTGCCTACGAGTGGCCCAGGTCCTCGGAGGCCGGGTCCGGGGCCGTCGGGACGGAACCCGGGGACGGAGTGCGGTGCAGGGGAAACTCGTCGGCCGCCATCGAGTCCAGGACCGGCTCCGCGGGGCGCGGCGGCTTCGGCATGACCGCCGCCTCCGAGTGCCCGCCGCACCCGTAGTCCAGCGACACGACCCGGCCGTCCGCGGGCGAGAACTCGTTCGCGCACACCCCGAACGCCTGTCCGAGCGACCCGCCGATCGCCACCAGGAACCCGCAGGACACGCACGAGGCCGGCGCCGCCTGGGCCATCGGGGTCTTCGCCCCGAACGCCTCCTCCCAGCGGTCCGCCGCCACGTGCAGCCCGTACCGGGACAGCACCCGCGCGCGCCGCATGCCCAGCTCGTTCGCGACGGCCGCGATCGTGCCCCGCGACGGCGTGCGCGACACGAACTCGGCGTCCTCCGCGTCGGCCCGGTCCGTCATCTCCTCCGACACGGCGGAGACCGGCGGCGGCTCGTCCTCCCCGGAGTACCCCGGCTCCAGACGCAGGTCGTCCGCCTCGGTCGGCAGCAGGTCGCCCGGGCCCATGTCGCCGGGGCGCAGCCGTTCGCTCCACGGCACCCACTCGGGTGCCAGCAGCGCGTCCGGGCCCGGCAGCAGGACCGTCTCGTCGAGCGTGACGTTCTTCGCGCGCGACGCGCGGGCGACCGTCACCGCCCAGCGCCAGCCCCGGTACCCGGGCTCGGCGCACTCGAAGAAGTGGGTGACGACCCGGTCGCCCTCGGCCACCGCCTCCACGTACGCGCCGACGACGCCGGGCGCCGCCGCCTCTTCGGCGGCTTCCCGGGCGAGGTCCACCGCCTCGGCGCACAGGCGGTCCAGGGCGGGGGCACGCCGGGCACGGCTTCGCGTCGTCGCAGCACTCACAGGTTCGCTTCTCTCCTACGCCGTCTCACAGGTGCGCCGGCCGATGCGCGACTGCACGGGCGGCGGACGGAGCGGACCCGGGGACCGCATCGACGTCCGCGCCCGACGTGCTCGGGCACACCTCATGCCATCCATTCTGAGGGATGGCGAAGAGACGCGTGGCCGAGACCTTTTCCGCCGGTGGCGCGCTACGCACGCTACCCCTTCCGCAGCCCGCCGCCCACATGGCCGCCCCAAGTAACCCGTTGTAAAGGGGAGAGGTGGGGCACTATGACGTGGTGGCATCCGCGCGGTGGTCCCGGAAACCGTCGCAGCGCGCCGGAGGGTACGGGCGCGCTGGACGGCTCCGCGCGGTGCGCCGGCGCCTCGCCCGCGCCGCCCACCTGCCGTTCACGTCCACCGCCCGCGGCATCCGCCGCGCCACCCACGCGCAGGGCGCCGGGGAGTCCGGCCTCGGCAAGCTGATCGAGCTGCACGCCGTGAACGGCGCGGGCGACGTGATGATCACCGTGGCGCTCGCGTCGACGGTGTTCTTCTCCGTGCCGACCGACGAGGCGCGCGGCCGCGTCGCCCTGTACCTCGCCATCACGCTCGCCCCGTTCGTGCTCCTCGCCCCCGTCATCGGCCCGCTCCTCGACCACGTGCCGCACGGCCGGCGCGCGGCGATGGCGGGCGCCATGCTCGTCCGCGCCCTCCTGGCGCTCGCCCTGTCGGGCGCGGTCGCCACGGGCGGCCTGGAGCTGTACCCGGAGGCGCTCGGCGTGCTCGTCGCCTCCAAGGCGTACGGCGTGGTCCGTTCGGCCGTCGTCCCGCGGCTGCTGCCGCCCCGCTTCTCCCTCGTGAAGGCGAACTCGCGCGTCACCCTCGCGGGGCTCCTCGCCACCGGCGCGGCCGGGCCCGTCGCGGTCGGCCTGCACCGGATCGGGCCGGAGTGGCCGCTGTACGGGGCGTGCGCGCTGTTCGCGGCGGGCACGGTCCTGGCGTTCCGCCTGCCCCCCGCGGTGGACTCCGCGAAGGGCGAGGGCAAGGCGCACATGCTCACCCACGGCGAGCGCAAGCCCAGCCTGCGCACGGTCGGCCCGGCCGTCCTGCACGCCCTCCAGGCCAACGCGGCGCTGCGCGGACTGTCCGGGTTCCTGATCTTCTTCCTGGCGTTCCTGCTGCGGGTCCACCCGATCGGCGGGCAGAGCGCCGCCGTCTCCCTCGCCGTCGTCGGCGTGGCGGCCGGCGCGGGCAACGCCTGCGGCACGGCGGTCGGCGCCTGGCTCCGGGACCGCGCCCCCGAGGCGATCATCGCCACGATGCTGGTGCTGGTGCTGGCCGCGACGGTCGTGGCGGCGGTCTTCTTCGGCGGGCTGCTCGTCGCCCTGCTGGGCGCGGTCGCGGGACTGGCGCAGGCCCTGGCGAAGCTGTCCCTCGACGCCCTGATCCAGCGGGACGTGCCGGAGGCCGTCCGCACGTCCGCCTTCGCCCGCTCCGAGACGCTGCTGCAGATGGCGTGGGTGGTCGGCGGCGCCGTCGGCATCGTCCTGCCGCTCAACGGCACGCTCGGGATGTCCGTGGCGGCGGCCATCCTCGCCACCGGGGTCGCCGTCGCCGGACGCGGCCTCCTCGGCGCGGCGCGGCACGGGGGAGGGGCGCCCGGCCGGCCGCGCGTCACGCGGAACTCCCGGCGCGCGCAGTGAGCGTGCGCGCGTCGCGCGAGCCCCCCATGCGCCTGTGGCCGCCGGGACCGATAGCCTTCGCCCCATGACCGTTGCGTTCTTCTCCGGAAAGGCCCGCCGGGCCGGCGTCGCTCTGGGTGCCGTCTCCGCCGGCCTGCTCGTCCTCTCCGCCTGCGGCTGGGTTAAGCCGACGCCGATCGCGACCGTGACGGTCGGCTCCGACTCGTACAACACCGAGGCGGCGGAAAACTGCTACGACGAGGGCGGCCTGAAGGAGTCCCGCGTCCAGGAGTGCCTCAGCGCCAAGGGCGGCAAGCCCGTCGAGGTGTCCGTGGACGACCGGATCCGCTTCGGCGTCGACCCGGAGATCGCCGAGAACGGCTGGACGATCTTCCTGGACGGTGAGCGCGCCGAGCAGGAGCCGTACACGAAGACGTACCGCTCGATCAGCGCGAGCTCGTTCTTCGCCGGGCCGGCGATGGGCGGCCAGTCCCCCAGCAGCGTCCGCGTGTCGATCCTGGAGACGGACACCAAGACGAAGAAGGCCATCGGCGTCTACCGCTTCGTCCTCAAGAAGGTGTGACCCTGCGCGTCCTGGTCGTGACCGCCGTGGCGGCGGAGGCGCACTCCGTCGCCGGCGGACTCGTCGGCTGCGCCGCCCGCTCCTCACGGCCCCTGCCGAGCGGTCACACCGTGACGAGCCACCTGCTCGCCGGGCACGCCCTCGCCCGCCTGACCGGGTCCGCCGCCCCCGCCGTGGACGTCCTCGCGGCCGGTGTCGGGCCCGCCGCGGCGGCGGTCGGCGCCGCGACCGCGCTGGCCACCGCGCCCTACCCGTACGACCTGGTGGTCGCCGCCGGGATCGGCGGCGGTTTCGCGCCGCGCGCCCCGCTCGGGTCCCTCGTCGTCTCCGACAGCATCGTCGCCGCCGACCTGGGCGCCGACACCCCCGACGGCTACCTGCCGGTGGAGGAGCTGGGCTTCGGCCGCTCCGTCCACACCCCGCCGGCCGCGCTGACGGCCCGCCTCGCCGAGGCGGTGCGCGGCACCGGCCTGCCGTGTCTGCTCGCGCCCGTCCTGACCGTCTCCACCGTCACCGGCACCGCCGCCCGCACCGCCGAGCTGACAGCCCGCCACCCGCGGGCGGGCGCGGAGGGCATGGAGGGCTTCGGCGTCGCCGAGGCCGCCGCCGCGCACGGCGTGCCGGCCGTCGAGATCCGCGCCGTCTCCAACACGGTCGGCCCGCGCGACCGGGCCGCGTGGCGGATCGGTGAGGCGCTGGACGCGCTGCGGACGGCGTTCGAACCGCTCAGTACCCGCATCTTCAGGGAGGAGTGAGGGCCAGTGGTGACGCGCATCGCGTACTCCCCCTGCCCGAACGACACGTTCGTCTTCCACGCGTGGGCGCACGGGCTGGTGCCCGGGGCGCCCGAGCTGGACGTCACCTTCGCCGACATCGACGTCACCAACGGCATGGCCGAGCGCGGCGAGCTGGACGTCCTGAAGGTGTCGTACGCCGTGCTGCCGTGGGTCCTGGACGAGTACGCCCTCCTGCCGTGCGGCGGTGCGCTCGGGCGCGGCTGCGGGCCGCTGGTCCTCACCCGCGAGCCCGGCGCCGACCTGACCGGCCGGACCGTCGCCGTGCCGAGCGAGCGGTCGACGGCGTACCTGCTGTTCCGGCTGTGGGCCGCGCAGGCCGTGCCGGGCGGGGTCGGGGAGGTCGTCGTGATGCCCTTCCACGAGATCATGCCCGCGGTGCGGGACGGGAAGGTCGACGCGGGGCTCGTCATCCACGAGGCGCGGTTCACGTACCAGAAGTACGGGCTGCACCGCCTCGCGGACATGGGCGAGCACTGGGAGGCCACGACCGGGCACCCGATCCCGCTGGGCGCGATCATCGCGAAGCGGTCGCTGGGCGAGGAGGCGCTGCGGGGGCTGGCGGAGGCGGCGCGGGAGTCGGTGCGGCGGGCGTGGTCGTCGCCGTCGGCCCCGCTGCCGTACGTGCGGGCGCACGCGCAGGAGATGGACCCCGAGGTGGCGGAGCGGCACATCGCGCTGTACGTGAACGCGTACACGGAGGACCTGGGCCCCGAGGGGTACGACGCGGTCCGCACGCTGCTGTCCCGCGCGGCGGCCCACGGACTGGTCCCGGAGGTCTCCCCCGAGGCCCTGGCGTTCCCGTAGGCCGCGGGCCGGCGGGGGCGGCCCCGGCGGCGGCCCCCGGTGGGTGGGCGCTCGGGTGGCCCCGGCGGGTGGGCGCTCGGGTGGCCCCGGCGGGTGGGTACGGACGTGGGCGCTGCGGGCGGGCACGGCGAGTGGGCACGGATGCGGGCACTGCGTGTGGGCACGGGCGCGGCCGTCCGCGACTGTCCGCGGCTGTCCGTGGCCGTTCGCGGGGCACGGCGTTCCGAGCCGGCCGGGGCCCGGAGGGGCACGCCGAGGCCCTGAAGGGGTCTCGGGAGGCTCGGAGGAGGACCCGGAGAGGCACCGGAGAGGTCTCTAGGGGCCCGGACGGGTTCTCGGGGCCCGGAGAAGGCGCAGGAGGAGATCCCGGAGGGGATCTCAGGAGGCCCGGAGGGGCCCGGGTGAGGGCTCGAAGGGGAACCGAGTGGGGCCCCGGACAGGGTCTCGGGGAGGGACGCGGGCCCGCGACGCACCGGCGCCGCGGGCCCCGCAGGGGTCAGACGTCCAGTTGGTCGGCGACCGCGCGCAGGAGGCCGGCGATCTTCTTGCCGTGCGCCTTGTCGGGGTACCGCCCCCGCTCCAGCATGGGCGTGATGTTCTCCAGCAGCGTCGTCAGGTCCTGCACGATCGACGCCAGCTCGTCCGGCTTCCGCCGCTGCGCCGCCGCCACCGAGGGGGTCGGTTCGAGGACCGTCACCGACAGCGCCTGGTCGCCGCGCTGCCCGGCGACCACGCCGAACTCCACGCGCTGGCCCGGCTTCAGACCGTCGATCCCGGCAGGGAGCACCGACGAGTGCACGAAGACGTCGCCGCCGTCGTCGCGGGAGAGGAAGCCGAAGCCCTTCTCGCTGTTGAACCACTTGACCTTGCCGGTAGGCACGTCCTGTCCTCGTCCTCGTACTCGATGGGTCCGCGATAAACGGCTCAAGGCGTTAAGGCTAATGGTCCCGGCCCTCGTGACAAGACGCCGCCGGTTCGTTCCTCCGGCCGGGGAACTACCCTGGCCGAATGCGTAGTGAAACCACCGCGAGCGGCGCCCTCCCGGGGGACGGGCTCATTCGTGTCGGAGCGGTCCTCTTCATCATCGGGGCGATCGCCACGCTCGTCACCGTCGCACCACTCTTCCTGGGGACGGAGCCGTTCCCCACGGCCGTGTACCTCGTGGCGATGCTGATGGGCGTCGGCTTCCTCGTCGCCGCCGCCGGAGTGCTCCGCTCCATCGCCGCCCAGCGGCGTCAGGCCCGGGAGACCGCGCCCTCCGCGTAAGCCGCCCACCAGGCCGGGAACGCCGTCAGATCAGGCAGGACGACGTCCGCGCCGGCCGCGCGCAGGGCGGCCTCCCCGTACGGGCCGGTGGCCACCGACACGGCGAGGGCGCCCGCCGCCCGGGCGCCGCGTATGTCCCCCAGATGGTCGCCGACGTACACCGTCGCGCCGTGCTCGCGCAGCGCCTCCGCCTTCGCCTCCGCCCACAGCGACCCGATCACCGCGTCGGGCTCCAGGCCGAGGTGGGTGACGTGCAGCCGGGCGTGCGGCTCGTTCTTCGCCGTGACGACGAGGCTCCGCCCGCCGGCCGCGCGAACGGCTTGAATCGCATCCCCCGCGCCGGGGAGCGCGAGGGACGGCTCGATGGCGTATGTGGGGTAGATCTCACGGTACGCGGCGGCCATCTCCGTCACGCGCTCCTGGGGGACCCAGGACGCCAGCTCGTGTTCGAGCGGCGGCCCGAGGCGGGACACCGCCAGGTCGGCGTCGATCCACACCCCCGTACGCGCCGAAAGCTCCCGGTACGTCGCGTGGATGCCGGGGCGGGAGTCGATGAGGGTCATGTCAAGGTCGAAACCGACGGTGAGGGACATGGGGGCATTCTGCCCGGGGCGCGTTTCCGGCCGCTGCCCGGGCGGGTCCGGGCGGGAGCCGAGACGGGCCGGGGCGGGGCCCGACCGCCTCCGCCCGGGTCTGGACGGTGGCCGCCTCCGCCCGGGCCCGGGGGCCTGACCGCCGCCCCCGCAGTCGTGCCCCGCGTCGGGGTCGCGCGGCCCCGTGACGCGGTCGCCGGGGCCTGAGCACCCCGCAGCCACGCGCACCCGCGCTTCAGCTCCCGGGTCCGGGCCCGGGCACGTCAGGGCGCGGGCGTGCGGGGCCCGCAGGTGTGCGTCCCCGCAGTCGCGCGGCCCCGCATGCCGGTCGCCCGGTACCGGGGCCGTTCCCGCGTCACCCGCAGCCGTGAGCCCTCCCGCCTCACCCACCTCACCCGCACCCACCCCTCCCGTACGGGACGGGTCCCGTAGAGGGCGGGTCCCGTGGGGGACAGGTCCCGCAGGGGACAGGCCCCCGTACGGGACGGGTCCTCGTACGGAACAGGCCCCGTACGGGATGGCCTCTCCCCTACGGGACAGGTCCCCGTACGGAACAGGCCCCCGTACGGGACGGCCCCCCTACGGGACGGCCCCTCTCCTACGGGACCCGCGTCAGGCGGTGGCGAGCTGTTCCGGCAGGGGAGCGGCGTGCAGGACCTTCAGGCCCGAGACGGCGCGGGTCAGGGCCACGTACAGGCGGCGCAGGCCCGTGCGGTCGTCCGGTTCCGCGGCCACCACCGCCGACGGCTCGTCGAGGACCACGTAGTCGTACTCCAGGCCCTTCGCCAGGGACGCCGGGACCAGCGTCAGCCGTACGTCCGGCGTCGTCTCCTCGCCCGGGGACAGGAACGGCACGCCGGCCTCCCGCAGCGCCTCCGCCAGGCACGGGACGCGCGGGTCGGCGGCGATCAGGCCGATGGAGCCCTCCTTCCCGAGGAACTCCGCGCACGCCGCGACGACCTCCGCGTCCTGCCGGTCCGCAGCCACCCGCCGCACCTCCAGCGAGCCCGGGTTCTCCCGGACCGACCGGACCTCCGCCAGATCCGGCGCGATGTGCGGGAGCAGGCGGGACGCGTACGCGATCACGTCGCGCGGTACGCGGAAACCGGCCGTCAGCTCCTCCACCACCGCGTCCGGCTTGCCCAGGTGCCGCAGCGCCTCGGCCCAGCTCTCCGTCGCCCACGGCGTCGTGCCCTGCGCCAGGTCGCCCAGCACCGTCGCCGAGCCGGTCGAGCAGCGCCGCCCCACCGCCCGGTACTGCATGGGCGACAGGTCCTGCGCCTCGTCCAGCACCACGTGGCCCAGCGAGTGGGTGCGGGTCACCAGGTCGGCCGCCTCGTCGACCAGTACCGCGTCGGCCGCCGACCACTTCGCGGACCGCACGCTCCTCGGCGGCCTCGTCCACAGGATCGTCTTCTGCTCGTCCTCGTCGAGGATCCCGCGCGCGTGCTCCGCCAGGAACTCCGCGTCCGACAGCAGCCGCAGCACCAGCTTCGCCGGGTCGACCGGCGGCCAGATCGCCTTGACGGCCGCCTTCACCGCCGCGTTCCGCGCGACCTGGTCCTGGACCCGGTCGTCCGGCGCCTCCCCGGCGGCCTCCATCCGCACCAGCACCGCGTGCGCGATGCGCTGCGGCAGGGCCTCGCGCGCCGCGCCGTACCGCATGTCGCGCGCCAGCAGCTCACCGACGATCTCCTCCAGCTCGTACGCGGGGATCCGCCACCGCCGCGACCCGCGCACCACCACGGGCTCGGTCGGCGGCGTCACGTGCGACCGCACCGCCCGGCGCAGCACCTCCGCCATCCGCGCGTCGCCCTTCACCACGGCCGCCGCCGCGTCGTCGGTGCCCCGCACCTCGACGTGCGTGCCGACCAGGTCGTCGACGGTCGCCTGCCGCACCTCCAGCTCGCCCAGCGCGGGCAGCACCTGCTCGATGTACCGGAGGAACGACCGGTTCGGCCCGATGACCAGCGTGCCCGTACGGGCCAGCCGCTCCCGGTGCGCGTACAGCAGGTACGCCACCCGGTGCAGGCCCACCGCCGTCTTGCCGGTCCCGGGCCCGCCCTGCACGCACACCGTCCCCGACAGGCCGCTGCGGACGATCTCGTCCTGCTCGGGCTGGATCGTCGCCACGATGTCCCGCATGGGCCCGACGCGCGGCCGTTCGATCTCCGCCTGGAGCAGCCGGCTCGTCGTCTCCGCCTCGGCCGGGTCGGTGAGGTGCTCGTCCTCGTACGCGGTGAGGTCGCCGCCCGTGTAGCCGAAGCGGCGGCGCAGCCGCACGTCCTGCGGGTCCCGCTTCGACGCCCGGTAGAAGGGCTGCGACACGGGCGCGCGCCAGTCGACCACCATCGGGTCGCCGTGGGCGTCGTGGACGTGCCGCCGCCCGATGTAGAACCGCTGGCCCTCCTGCGTGGTGGGCAGGTAGTCGAGCCGCCCGAAGAACAGGGGGGTGTGGGCCAGGTCGGCGAGCGCCTTGACGCGCTCCTCGATCTGCCGTTCCAGGACGGCGGCGTTGACCCAGTTCGCGGTGACGTCGCGGATGTCCAGCGCCTCGACGTCCTCCCGCATGGCGCGCAGCGCCGCACGGGACGCGGCGAGGTGCGCGCGCTCGCGGGCGAGGGGGTCGGGATCGGTCGCGGACATGGCGGTGCCTCCGGCGCTGAAAGGGGTCAGATGACGGCCGTCCGGTTTCCGACCGGAGGGCAGCGCTCCCGACGACGGGGAGGCGGGCAAGGCGGGAGATTGTAGTGAGGACGACGGGCCGACCGCGAACGATTTTCCCGAGGGCGGTTGCGGGAAGCCCCCTCGCCGGTCCTGCCCCGCCCGCACGCGGCCCCCGGAACCTGACCCGGTCCGCGGGTTCCGGCCCGTGGCGGGTCACGTCCGGTCCACTGATCCCCCGAATGGGCGCGGACTGCTGCCCGTGCCGCTACGAGCGGGTTCAGCGCATCCCGTCCGCGGACGCGCGGACCGGTGCGTCGCCCCGGCCGACTTCCTGGACGTGATCACGTCCGTGGACATCCACGGTGCCGCGCGGGGCTCTCGCGTTCGGCGGTCGACGCGGGCCCGGGCGCGTCCGGGCAGGTGCCAGATGATGCAGCGGCGGATCATACTGTCCCGTTCCTGGTGAACGGCACGGTCGGTCCCGTCCAGCGTGAAGTAACGCAGGACGGTGAACCGGGCCTCGACGCGGTTCGGCCAGGATCCGTTGGTCGGGATGCGGGAGAACCCGACGTTGTCGGCCCCGGCCCAGCCGCCGACCATGCCCGCCGCCGTGGAATCAGCGTCTTCACGGTTCTGCCGCCACACCTCGATCCGAACCCTTGCTGCGAAGACGACCGCATTGCCCACCTCCACCGCAAGAAGGAAACGATGGGGCACGGCGAATGTCCATTCCGCTGGATGGTCATCCTCCCGTTGATATGCGCGCTCGTTTCCCGCCAATTCGGTGCCGCTGTTGACGCGAAAGCGTCGCCCTCGGGTGGTCCGTGGCTGCCCCGCCTCACTCCTCCGCCTACTTCCCTGTTCAGGCAAGGTAGTTGGCGCCGCCAGGCCCTCCCGTGATCCGCCTCACACAGGGCGCGCAAAGGGGGAATTCCCGGTAAGGTCACGTCCGTGCTGCCGGCCTTACCGTCATTCGGATTCACGCCGAACGCCGCATCTCGCGAACGATCGCGTGGAATTGGACGCCGGGGGCGGAGTGGAATTGGCGAAATTCGCGGCTGTCCGTCCTCGACGCTCCTGCCTTCTCGTCCGGCTGGTTCCGTTCCTCTGGACCGTCGCGCTCGGTCTGTGGGGGCTGTCGCGGCAGCACAGTGTCTGGCGGGACGAGGCCGCGACCTGGCAGGTCGCCCTCCGGTCCACCGGCGAGATCGTGCGCATGCTGGAGCACGTCGACGTCGTGCACGGCTTCTACTACCTGCTCATGCACGGACTGTTCGAGTGCTTCGGACCCTCGACCACCGTGTTGCGCCTGCCCTCCGTCCTGGCCGTCGCAGTGGGAGCGGCATGCGTGGCGGAGCTCGGGCGGCGGCTGGCCGGGAGTCCGGTGGGCCTGGGCGGAGGCATGGTGTTCGGGCTGCTCCCCTCCGTGCAGTTCTACCTGCAGGAGGGTCGCCCGTACGCCCTGGTGGCGGCCGGGGCCGGGCTCTCGACACTGCTGCTCGTGGCGATGCTGCAGGGACGACGGGACCGGTGGGCGTACTGGGTCGGCTACGGCTGCACGGTCCTCGTGTGCGGCCTGCTGAACTGGCTCTCGTTACTGATTCTGCCCGCGCATCTGGCGACTTTGGCGTGGGCACGTGTCACGCGCGGGACGTGGATCCACTGGGTCGTGTCGTCCGCGGCCGTGACGGCAGGCGCCGCACCGCTGATCCTCTTCAGCCGGGCCCAGTCCGATCAGGTGTCCTGGATACCGCCCCTGACCTGGCACATGTTGATCGGACCGACGGTCCTGCTGGCGATCGCCGGTCTCGGAGCCCTTCTGGACCAGCCCCGGACGGGACGGCTTTCGGCAGCGACCGTAGGGTTGCCGCTGCTTGCGGTTCCGCAACTCGGCCTCGTCGGGATTTCCCTGTTCAAGCCACTGTTCGTGGACCGGTACGTCCTGTTCAGCCTGTTGGGCCTGGCCTTGATGATCGGTGTCGTTCTCGGCGCGCTCGTGCGGGCGGTGTCACGGCGGTCGTGGAGCGCTTCACGGTGGGTCCTTCCCGTCGCGGTCGCCGTCGTGTCGGCCGCTCTGCTGCCGCAGGCGCTGGCGAAGCGCTCGCCACAGAGCCGCGTGGACGACGTCATGGCAGTGGCGGCGCAGGTGAAGCGGTTGAAGGAACCCGAGGACGCCGTGCTCTTCGTCCCGGCAGCGCGGCGGGACACCAGGATGGTCTCCCCGGACGCGTTCACAGGTCTCCAGGACATAGCCCTGGAGGAAACCCCGGAGCGTTCCGGAACGCTGAAGGGCGTGGAGTGGGACCCCGCACGAATCCGGACGGAGATACTCGCCCAACAGCGCGTCGTTCTCGTCACCGACGCGGCGGAGGTGTCGAGGCCGACGGTTTCGGTCCGGGACAAGACGAAGATCTCCACGCTGCGGAAGTACTTCACTCCGGTGGCCGACGAGCAGGTCCGCGGCCGGAGAGTGACGGTGTACGAGAGGCTCACGCCCGGCCGCCCGTCGTGACCCCTGCCCACGCCGCCGTTTCGGACCTCCGAGGACACGGGGTGTCGCCCCAACGGTCGACGAGATGGTCCTCGCCCTGGTCAGCCTCTGCTCTGCGATGCTGGGGGCCGATCGAGAGGGGCCGCGGTGATGCAGTGGAAGATCCACGGGGAACGTCCGATCTACGAGAACAACTGGGTGAACCTGTGGCTCACCGACGTCGAGACGCCGGACGGGAACCGCTGGGAGCACCACGTCGTCAAGCTCCGTCACCTGGCCGTGGCCGCCGTCGTCAACGAACGGCGCGAGGTCCTGATGATGTGGCGGCACCGCTTCATCACCAACGCCTGGGCGTGGGAGCTGCCCATGGGCCTGGTCGAGGAGGGCGAGAGCCCGGCAGAAGCAGCGGCCCGTGAGGTGCTGGAGGAGACCGGCTGGCGCCCGGGTCCCGTCAAGCCGCTGATCTACGCCGAGCCCGCCAACGGCATCACCGACTCCCAGCACCACGTCTTCCGGGCCGACGGGGCGACGTACGAGGGCCCGCCGACCGAGAAGAACGAGTCGGACCGGATCGAGTGGATCCCGCTGGCCGACGTGCGGGGCATGATCGACCGCCGCGAGATCGTCAGCAGCGGTTCCCTGGTCGGTCTGCTCTACGTACTCATGGACGAGGCGATCCGCTGACCTGGCGGGGCAGCGTCGCTCGGAGGCGGGACTCGAACACCACCGTGGCCAGCGCCCGGCGGAAGGGCTCCAGCCGACTTCGGCCTCTTGGCCTCTTGGTGCCTTGGACCTGTCCCCGAGCCGTTGGGGCGCCCTGCTCGCACCGGCCCCACGGGGCTCCGCCGACCGGGCGCGGGCGCGGTGGTCGGCGCTCCGGGGTGTGGTGGCCGGTGTGTGGGGTGGGCGACCCGTAGGGGACGACGTATGCCTGGGGTCGTACGCGGGTGGGGTGCGGGTTCCGTCCGCGGGGCGATGGAAACCGGGGGTCCGGAGACCAGCATGGAGGCATGAGCGCAGCGACCTTCACCCCTGCCACGGCCGACCTCCCCGGCCCCCGCCCCCGTGTCCCGCAGGCGCCCGGCGCCGCCGAGCGGCCCGTCTCCGGGCTCGGCGGCGCGCTGCGCGCGGTACGGGTCTTCGCGACGGCGGCGTTCGGCGTCGCGGTCCTCGGCGACTACGACGCGGACGCGGTGGGCGTCAGGCGACGCTGACCCGGTAAGCGGGTGGGACGGGGGTCGGTCGTCGCCGGCCCGGTGTGCGGGCGGGACGGAACGTCAGGCGTCGTCGGCCCGGCGGGCGCCGGACGGATCACGCCGTGTCTGCCGGACCGCGCCGACCGGACCGCGCCGGGCACGCGGAACAGACCGTGTCGGGCGCGCCGAGCAGACGGGCCGGACCGCACCGGACAGGCGGACCGGACCGCGCCGAGCGGGCCCGCTCGGTCCAGGGTCCTCGGGCCCGCCCCCGGAAGCCGGGTGCCCAAGGCCCGCGGTCCAGGGCCTGCGCGGTCCAGGGTCCGGGCCCGTCCTCGGAAGCCAGGCGTCCAGGGTCTGCGGTCCAGGGTCCGGGCCCACCCCAAAAACCGAGCGTCCAGGGTCCGCGGTCCGGGGCCCGTCCCCGGAAGCCGGGCGCCCAAGGCCCGCGGTCCAGGGTCCGGGCCCGGTGGCTCATGCCTCGCTCAGCAGCTCGCTCGCGTCGACGATGCGGTACGCGTAGCCCTGCTCCGCCAGGAACCGCTGCCGGTGCGCGGCGAAGTCCTGGTCGATCGTGTCCCGCGCGACCACCGAGTAGAAGTGCGCCTGGTGGCCGTCCGCCTTGGGCCGCAGCACCCGCCCCAGCCGCTGCGCCTCCTCCTGCCGCGACCCGAACGTGCCCGACACCTGGATCGCGACCGTCGCCTCCGGCAGGTCGATGGAGAAGTTCGCGACCTTCGAGACGACCAGCACGCTGATCTCCCCGTTCCGGAACGACTCGAACAGCTTCTCGCGCTGCGCGTTCGGCGTCTCGCCCTTGATGACGGGCGCCCCGAGGTGCTCGCCCAGCTCGTCCAACTGGTCGATGTACTGCCCGATGACGAGGATCTGCTGCCCCGCGAACTTCCGGACGATCGCCTCGGTGACCCGCCGCTTGGTGTCCGTCGTCGCGCAGAACCGGTACTTCTCCTCCGTCTCCGCCGTGGCGTACGCGAGCCGCTCCGTCTCGGTCAGGTCGACGCGGACCTCGACGCAGTCGGCGGGCGCGATGTACCCCTGCGCCTCGATCTCCTTCCACGGCGCGTCGAACCGCTTCGGGCCGATGAGGGAGAAGACGTCCGACTCGCGGCCGTCCTCCCGCACCAGCGTCGCGGTCAGGCCGAGGCGCCGCCGCGCCTGGAGGTCGGCGGTGAACTTGAAGACCGGCGCGGGCAGCAGGTGCACCTCGTCGTAGACGATCAGGCCCCAGTCGCGGGAGTCGAACAGCTCCAGGTGCGGGTAGACGCCCTTCCGCCTGGTCGTCAGCACCTGGTACGTGGCGATGGTGACCGGGCGGATCTCCTTGCGGGCGCCGCTGTACTCGCCGATCTCGTCCTCGGTGAGCGAGGTCCGCTTGACCAGCTCGTGCTTCCACTGCCGGGCGGAGACGGTGTTGGTGACGAGGATCAGCGTCGTCGCCTTCGCCTTCGCCATGGCCCCGGCGCCGACGAGGGTCTTGCCCGCGCCGCAGGGCAGCACCACCACGCCCGAGCCGCCGTGCCAGAACCCCTCGACGGCCTGCTGCTGGTACGGGCGGAGCGCCCAGCCCGACTCGTCCAGGTCGATGCGGTGCGCCTCCCCGTCGACGTACCCGGCGAGGTCCTCGGCGGGCCAGCCCAGCTTGAGGAGGGTCTGCTTGATCTGGCCGCGCTCGGAGGGGTGGACGGCGACCGTGTCCGGGTCGATGCGCTCCCCGACGAGCGGTTTGATCCGCTTCGACCGGAGCACCTCCTCCAGGACGGGCCGGTCGGTGGTGGTGAGGACGAGGCCGTGCACGGGGTGCTTGCCGAGGGAGAGCCGCCCGTACCGGGCCATCGTCTCGGCCACGTCGACGAGCAGCGCGTGCGGCACCGGGTAGCGGGAGAACTCGACCAGGGCGTCGACGACCTGCTCCGCGTCGTGCCCGGCGGCCCGCGCGTTCCACAGGCCGAGCGGGGTCACGCGGTACGTGTGGATGTGCTCGGGCGCCCGCTCCAGCTCCGCGAACGGCGCGATGGCGCGGCGGCAGGCGTCGGCCCGCTCGTGGTCGACTTCCAGCAGGAGTGTCTTGTCGCTCTGGACGATCAGCGGTCCGTTCACGCCTCACCCTTTCCGTACGGCCCCGGGACGCGGCCAGCTCTCCAGTTTGCCGCATCGCCCCCGGAACGGGGGCCGGGGACGGGAGAAGGGCCGGGGGCGGGGACGGGAGGGAGCCGGGGACGGGGCGCGGGAGGGGCCGAAGACGGGAGGGGCCGGGCGCCCGCCCAGGTCTACTGGTGTCCGCCCGGGTCCACTCGTGCTCGCCCGAGTTCCTCCGGGCCCGTCCACGTCCACTCGCGTCCGCCCGGGCCCGCCCCCTCACTCGTCGGCCAGCTCCGCGACGCCCGTGATGCGGTGCAGCGGGTACGTGCGGACCTCGTCGGCCGTGTGGTCGTACGCGGTGACGTAGCCGCCCTCGACGCGCACCGGCGCGATGACGCGCTGGCTGGCGGCGCCGTCGGCGTTGACGTACCCGATCCAGACCGCCGAGTTGGTGAGCGCGGCGGCCTGGACGGTGGCCAGGGTCTCGGCGGCGGAGGTGCGCGGCAGGGAGCCGTCGACGCGGGGGGCCGCCGTCTCCGGCTCCTTGCGGGTGACGGTGGAGGCGAGGTCCCCGGCGCGGATGGCGCGGACGGCCGCCCCGAGCAGCGTGTCGTCGGGTACCGGCGGGCCGTCCGGTACGGGGGCGGGCGGGGTGCGCGGCGGGGTGCGGCGGGCGTGGGCGCGGGTGATCAGCACGTCGCCCTCGGCGGACTCGGCGGCCGGCGCGAACCCCATGGACCGCAGCCCCTCCAGCAGGGCCGCCGGGTCGGCCTGGGCGGCCAGGACGGTCGGGGCGAGGCGGCGCAGGCCCAGGGGGACGGACCGCTTGTCGGCGAGGATCTCCCCGAGGACGGCGTCGTCGTCGCAGCGGACGTACGAGGAGGCGGCGCCGACCCGGAGGTGGCCGTGGCGGCGGGCCACGTCGTCGATCAGGTACGCCAGGGGCTGCGGCACGGGCGTGCGGGAGTGTGCCGCGAGGAAGGCGTGCAGGTCGGCGGCGGACCGGCCGGCGTCGAGCGCGCGGCGTACGGAGGCGGGCGTGAAGCGGTACACGGTCGCGCCGCCCTTGGACTCGACGTCCGCGAGGACCCCCAGGGCGTCGGCGAGCGGGCGGCGCAGCGGGCCGGGGGCGACGGCGGTCAGGTCGGCCTGGAGCAGGACGTGGTCGACCGGCTCGGGCAGCAGCGGCGCCAGCAGCGCGACGGCCGCCTCCTCGCCGGGGCCCTCCAGCAGGGCGCGGCCGTGGCCGGAGAGGGCGCCCCGGCCGGTGACGCCGAGCACCTCGGCCTCGTCGAGCGTCCACGTGGCGAGGCGGGCGCGCAGGTCCGTGCCGGCGCCGCCGCGCAGGGGCCGCTCCCAGCGGAGCCGGGCCAGTACGGCGTCCGGTTCGGGCGCGGCGCCGGGCGGCAGCGCGGCGAGCAGCTCCAGCACCCGGCGGCGCACCTCGGGCGCGGCGCCCCGGTCCAGGTCGGGGCCGAGCGCGGACAGGGTGCGGCCCTTGGAGTCCTGCCCGCCGACCAGGCCGGGCGTGCGGGTCGCGGTGAGCCAGGCGGCGGCGAGGCGGGCCCAGCGGCGGACGGCCGGCAGGTCGAGCCACTCGTCGTACGCGGGGGTCGGCGCGTACCGCTCGTCGGCCTCGCCGTCCGGGGCGAGCAGCCCCGCCGCGTACAGCAGTTCCAACCAGAACGCGGCGACCGGCTCCGGCACGTCGAGGAGGACGGCGGTCCGCTTCAGGTCGCGGACGGACAGGCCGCCGGCGCGCAGGACGGCGGGGCCGCCCTCGTCCCACTGCTTCAGCAGCTCCTCGGCGGTGGAGAGCGCCGTGTACGCCTGGCCCGCCGCCGTGCTGTCCACCACCTGCGGGCGGTACTCGCGGGCCGGTCCGACGGCCGGCGGCACCGGCTCGGGCGTCCGGTGGGCCCGCCCGGCCCGCAGGTGCAGCGCCACCTCGCGGGGCAGCGCCACCGTGCGGGCGGTGGTCGGCAGGAGCAGGCCGCGGTCGCGGAGCCAGCGCACGGGCGGGGTCGGGTTGGCGGTCACCTCGCCGTAGGGCGGGCCCCACACCAGCCGGTCCAGCACGCCGAGCGCGTCCGCGGGGGCCTCGTCGAGGAGGGCGTCCATCCGGGCCCGGTCGGTGAACAGGCCGGTCAGCGCGGTGACCGCCGACACCGGGTCGTGCGTGGTGGGCAGCCCGACGGTCTGGAGGATCTCCTGGAGCCGGCCCGGCGACATCCCGGCGGTGGCCTCGGCGACGGTCGGGCCGAGGCCGGTGGGGGAGGGGTGCTGCGGGGAGGGGGCGAGCAGTTCGCGCGCGGTGCGCACCAGCCGCAGCCGGTCGTCGCCGCCCCACACGAGGGCCTGGTCGCGCAGGACGGCGACGGCGCCGGGCAGCGCGGCCTCGACCCCGGGGTCGCCGGCGTCGCCGGCCATGAGCCGGAGCAGCGCCGGGTACGGCGCCGGGTCGGGCGCCACGGCCAGCGCCTCGGCGGCCTGGAGCGCGAACCGGTCCAGCCGCTCCAGGGCGCGGACGACGGACGCGCGCGTGCCGGCCCGCGTCGCGAGCTGCGTCAGGTCGTTCGGTACGGGCACGAGGAGGTCGGGGCGGGCCCGCAGCAGCGCGGCCAGCCCTTCGTCGCCCCGGGCTCGCAGCGCCTCCGCGAGGGTGCGGGGCGCCGCCGTACTGCCTTGGTCCTCGGGCACGTACGCCTCCCGCTCGGTCTCACCGGTCGCCATCCGCACCACGTTAGCCCCCTGCCGCCCGCCGTAGGCGCTAACGTCGGGACGTCGGGACGTCGGTCGGGCGACGGGCGGCAGGGAGGGCACGGTGGGGATCGAGAGCGACCAGCTGGTCTTCGACTACCTGAGCCGGGTCGGGGACCTGGCGCAGCAGCGGCAGTTGCCGTCGAAGGCGCGGATGGGCCTGGTGGCGTCGCTGCGCGACGAGATCGACCGGCAGCGGGAGGACGGCGAGGGCGCGGACAGCCCGGCCGCGGTCCGCCGCATCCTGGCCCGCCTGGGCTCGCCGGACGCGATCGTGGCGGCGGTGGAGGGCGGCGGACTGTCGGTGCCGGGGCAGCGCACCGGGCGGGGCCCGGAGTCCGGGGGCCCGGGATCCCGGGGGCCGGAGCCACGGGGTTCGAAGCGATGGGGTTCGAAGCCGTGGGGGTCGGAGTCCCGGAACGCGGGGTCGCAGGGTCCGGAGTCCCAAGGGCCGGACGGGGGACCGGGGTTCCGGAGCTCGGAGCCCCGGAGCTCGGAGCCCCGGAGCTCGGAGTCCTGGAGCTCGGACGAGGGACCGGAGCCGGACTGGTGGAGCGTGGTGCCCGGGTTCACGGGCGGGGTGGAGGTCCCGGAGCTGCTGGAGCCGCCGAAACCGGCGGAGGACCCGGCGGAGGACCCGGTGGAGAAGGCCGCGGAGCCCCCGCGGCGGAGGGGCCCGCGCCGCCTGCTGGGCCGGGCGGGCGCGGCCCGGCCGGCGGCGGAGACGACACGGACCGGGTCGGGCGCGGCGCCGGGCGCGGCGGAGGCGGCGGGCACGGCATCGGGCCCGGCGGAGGCGGCGGGCACGGCGGTGGGCCCGGCGTCGGGTGCGGGCCGGGGCCGCGTACGCCGGCTGCTCCTCCGCGGGCGGAAGGCGGCCCCCGCCCCGGTGGCCCCCGCCCCGACCCCCTCCGCGACGCGGGCGCGACGGTTCGGCGACCCGGTCCTGCTGCTCGCGGCGGGGTGCCTGGTGCTGGGCACCGTCACCGGCTC
Organism: Streptomyces tamarix; assembly: GCF_032423885.1. Lineage (NCBI taxonomy): Bacteria > Bacillati > Actinomycetota > Actinomycetes > Kitasatosporales > Streptomycetaceae > Streptomyces > Streptomyces tamarix. Next base: position 90,422 of record NZ_JAWCTQ010000007.1, read on the forward strand.
GTGGATCGCGCTGGCGGCGGGCTGGCTCCTGGCGTACGCGACGCGCCGCCTCAGCAGGGCCCAGGCGAAGTGGGGGGTGCTGGGCCTGCCGGGCGCGGTGGCGGCGGGCGCGGTGGTCTGGCTGTGGGGACGCCTGGACGGCCGCTGGGGGGAGCCGATCCCGCCGGGCGGCCCGGCCCTCACGCAGGCCCTGCAGGAGACCTGGCCGTGGACCCTCCGCACGGCGGCCCTGGCGACGGCGGCGTACCTGTTCTGGCGAGCCCGCCGCTCGTGACCCTGCCGGTGCGCGGCGCGGCATGGCCAGACCGCTCTCGTCCCCGCGTCCCCGTGTCCCCGCGTTCGCGGGGGCTCAGGACGTCAGGCCCGATCCGTCTGCAACCTGGGCGTCTCGAAGAAGCCACCGGCCCGGCCGACCGGTTCGCCGTACGTGCCGATCTCGGGGACGCGGCTCTGGCGGTGGTCGCGGGGCCCGGCCCCGCCGGCGCGTGCGGTCATCCGATCCTCATCTCGTAGCGGAGCCTCTGCCGGTGGGCGGGCATGGTCATCAGGTCTGCCTGGACGGGGCGGTCCCGGGCGTCGAGGGTCTGCCGTGCCAGGCGCAACACCGGCTGGCCGGGAGACAGTTCGAGGAGGTCGCACTCCTCGTCGGTCGCCAGTCGGGCGGTGACGTCCTCGCGGACGCGCACGCCGGCGTGGCCCAGTGCGGCGAGCAGGGTCACGGCACCGCCGCGGATCTTCGCCGTACCGGCGAGGGGAGTGCCGCGCGCGATGTCAACGGGGTAGTACGTGTCGGTCAACTCGCACGGCTCACCGTCGAGTTCGATGATCCGGCGGCGTACGACCACGGGCTCGCCGGCAGTCAGCCCGAGCAACGCGGCGACCTCTTCCCCGGCCGGGAGCTCCCCGGCGAAGACGATGCGCTGGGTGCCCCTGCGGCCGTGGGCGGCGGCCTCCTCGGCCCAGGCGTCGCCCTGCCCCTTCGCGCGCGGCGCGAGATACGGCATCGACGTGCTGACCCAGTCGCCCGTACCGCTCATGTTGTCCCTCCCGTGTCGCCGGTGCCTGTCCCGTGACGGTAAGCGACTCGCTTGGGGCGGCGCCGGAAGTCGGCTTCGCGTACGGCCTTCGGTGCGAGCCCGGCGGCGGACGCACGGGTGACGTACGGGTGGCGTACGGGCGGGTGGCGTACGGACGGGCGGATGCGCGGACGGTAGACGGTGGACGCGCGGACGGCGGATGCGCGGACGGTGACGCGCGGGCGGCGGTGTCGAGCAGGTGGCGGCCGGAAGCGGCGGGGGAGGGCGTGGTCACGGCGGTCAGGCCGTCGCGCAGGTGGGCGGTGACGCCCTCTTCGGTGAACGGTGCCCTCTTCGGTGGGCACGGAGGTCGGCACACGGGTCGGCACGCGGGTGGCGTACGGGAACGTCTCGGATTCTTTGACGCCACAAGCTAGGAATGCGGGGCCTCCCGGTCAAGACCTGTCGCTGATCTGTCCGTAAACAGACCCTGCCCTGCGGGCTTGACGCGCTCTCCTCCCGACCGGAAATCATCCGGAAGTTTGCGGTACGGCCTGCCGGTCCAGGGCGTCCGTGCGGAGGAGGGGAGCTGGGTGAGCGGCGTCCGGCCCCGGCCGGGACTCCGTCTCGCGCGGCGGCCGGAACACGGCCCCCGTCGCCTCGGGGCCGCGCGAGTCCATCGCCGCGCCGGCCGGGTCTTCCGTCCGGAGCCCGATCCTGCGGCCTCCACCCGTGGTGGGCGCACTCGCTCGGGCCCCGGTCCTGCGGCCTCCGTCGACGGCGGTGCTGGGGTCCGGTGGGCCCCGTGCGACTCGCCGGGATACCGAAAAATTTTCGGGATGGAAACGGAAACTTCTTCTGCGGGGAGTATTGACGGTCCACCGTCAACGCCTCAATCATGCCTGTCTGAGACGCCGGTCACAGTTCGAGCTTTCGAACAATATCGGCCTCAAGTGATCTGTGCTGCACGACAGATCCGCGTACCGCAGCACCCGCACCATCCCGTTTCCGTTCCGGTGAGGTTCGCACTAGCGCATCCTGACTCTTCGCACAGTCGGAGGGGCGGGCGGCGCCACGTGGCGGTCCCCCGGCCGAGCCGCGATGTGAGTACCCCCATGCCCCTGTCGAAACGACGCCGCCTCCCCGCGTCCGGTGTGTACGGCCGTGGTCGTCCAGCTCTGCCTCTCGGATCCCGTGGCGTTCGTCGTCCGGTCGCGGTGGCGGCCGGCCGGGAGCGGCGGGGGTGGGCTGCGCCCGGGCGCGGCCGTCCGTCAACCGGGCACGGCCGTCCGCCGGCCGGGCGCAGCCGTCCGTCAACCGGGCGCGGCCGTCCGCCGGCCGGACCTCTTCCGCCGGGCCTGCCCCGCGGAGGCGGGTAGGGCCCGGGGGCGTCGGCGTGGCCGCCGGACGGTCCGGCGGCGACCTGCCGCTCCGGTACTCCTTCGCTCCGGTACTCCTTCGCTCCGGGGCGCCCCATACGTCACCCGGAGGCCGCCCGGGTGCCGTCCGCACAGGTCGGGACCGTCCCGGTGTCACGACCACGACGTCCGGTGATCCCGCGATCTCCGGATCTCGGCCCGCCTCGTCCGCCTGCCGAGCGGGAGCGGACGACGCGTTCCGCCGCACTTCAGTCCTTCCGTGATTTCTACCCTGGAGGCACAGCCATGGGCTCGTACGCCATTCCCCCGCCCGCCGTCCGCCGGAAGTTCCGCGGTCTGCTGGTGGCGTTGGTCGCAGGCGTCCTCGGTGCGACCGGCGCGCTGGTCGCGCCGCCGACGGCGCACGCCGCCGAGAGCACGCTCGGCGCCGCGGCGGCGCAGAGCGGTCGTTACTTCGGCACCGCCATCGCCTCGGGCAGGCTGGGCGACTCGACGTACGCGACGATCGCGAACCGCGAGTTCAACTCGGTGACGGCCGAGAACGAGATGAAGATCGACGCCACCGAACCCCAGCGGGGCCAGTTCAACTTCACCGCCGCCGACCGCGTCTACAACTGGGCGGTGCAGAACGGCAAGCAGGTGCGCGGCCACACCCTGGCCTGGCACTCCCAGCAGCCCGGCTGGATGCAGAGCCTCAGCGGCAGCACGCTGCGCCAGGCGATGATCGACCACATCAAGGGCGTGATGGCCCACTACAAGGGCAAGATCGCCCAGTGGGACGTCGTGAACGAGGCGTTCGCCGACGGCAGTTCGGGGGCCCGGCGCGACTCCAACCTCCAGCGCACCGGCAACGACTGGATCGAGGTCGCCTTCCGCACCGCGCGCGCCGCCGACCCGGCCGCCAAGCTCTGCTACAACGACTACAACGTCGAGAACTGGAACTGGGCCAAGACCCAGGCCATGTACGCCATGGTCCGGGACTTCAAGCAGCGCGGCGTGCCGATCGACTGCGTCGGCTTCCAGTCGCACTTCAACAGCGGCAGCCCCTACGACAGCAACTTCCGCACCACCCTGCAGAACTTCGCCGCCCTCGGCGTCGACGTGGCCATCACCGAGCTCGACATCCAGGGCGCCCCGTCCACGACCTACGCCAACGTGGTCAACGACTGCCTGGCCGTCCCGCGCTGCCTCGGCATCACCGTCTGGGGCGTGCGCGACACCGACTCCTGGCGGCCGGAGCACTCGCCCCTGCTGTTCAACGGCGACGGCAGCAAGAAGCCCGCCTACACGGCCGTCCTCAACGCGCTCAACGGCGGCTCCACCACGCCGCCCCCCACGGAGTCCGGAACGATCAAGAGCGTCGGTTCGGGCCGCTGCCTGGACGTGCCCAACGCCAGCACCACCGACGGCACCCAGCTCCAACTGTGGGACTGCCACAGCGGCACCAACCAGCAGTGGACGCACACCGCCGCCGGCGAGCTCAGGGTCTACGGCAACAAGTGCCTGGACGCCGCCGGCACCGGCAACGGCGCCAAGGTCCAGATCTACAGCTGCTGGGGCGGCGACAACCAGAAGTGGCGCCTCGCCTCCGACGGGTCCATCGTCGGCGTCCAGTCCGGCCTCTGCCTCGACGCCGTCGCGGGCGGCACCGCCAACGGCACCCTGATCCAGCTCTACTCCTGCTGGAACACCAGCAACCAGCGCTGGACCCGCGCCTGATGGGGAACGCCACGGACGAAGGAGCGAATCGATGAGGACCCACGGTGCGGCTCCCCCCGCCCCTCCGGCACGACACCGCTGGTGGTCCCGGATCACCGCCGTGGTGGCGGCGGCCCTCGCGACCGGCATGCTCGCCGCGACGATGACGGGGTCAGCCCAGGCGGTGACGGCGCCCGCCGAGGCCGCGGCGGTGGACACCAACGCCTGGTACGTCCTGGTCAACCGCAACAGCGGCAAGGCGCTGGACGTCTCCGGCGCGTCCACCACCGACGGCGCGCGGGTCAACCAGTGGACGCGCAACGACCGGACCAACCAGCAGTGGCAGTTCGTGGACTCCGGCGGCGGCTTCTACCGCCTCAAGGCCCGGCATTCGGACAAGGTCCTCGACGTGTCCGGCGCCTCGACCGCCGACGGCGCCGCGATCCAGCAGTGGGCCGACGGCAACGGGGCCAACCAGCAGTTCCGCCTGGCCGACTCCGACGCGGGCCACGTCCGGCTGATCAACCGCAACAGCGGCAAGGCGGTGGAGGTGCAGGGCGGCTCCACCGCCGACGGCGGCAACGTCGTCCAGTACACCGACTGGGGCGGCGCCAACCAGCAATGGCAGATGATCAAACTGTCGTCCGGTGGCGCCGGCGGATGCGGCAGCGCCCCCACCCTGACGAGCGGTACGCACACGATCCAGAGCGGCGGCAAGAGCCGCAGCTTCATCCTCAGGGTTCCCGACAACTACGACAGCAGCCGCCCCTACCGGCTGATCTTCGCGTTCCACTGGCGGGGCGGAACCGCCACCGACGTCGCCTCGGGCGGAGCGAGCGGGAGGGCCTGGGCCTACTACGGCCAGCAGGAGCAGTCGAACAACACCGCGATCCTCGTCGCCCCCCAGGGCCTCGGCAACGGCTGGGCCAACACGGGCGGTGAGGACGTCACCTTCGTCGACGACATGATCCGGCGGATCGAGGGCTCCCTCTGCGTCAACCCGGCCCAGCGTTTCGCCACGGGCTTCAGCTGGGGCGGCGGCATGAGCTACGCGCTCGCCTGCGCCCGGCCGAACGTCTTCAGGGCCGTCGCGGTCATCTCGGGCGGCCTGATCAGCGGGTGCAGCGGCGGCACCCAGCCCGTCGCCTACTTCGGAATCCACGGCATCAGCGACTCCGTCCTCACCATCGCGCAAGGACGGTCCCTGCGCGACAAGTTCGTCAGCAACAACGGCTGCACCCCCCAGAGCCCGCGCGAGCCCGCGCCGGGCAGCCGGACGCACATCACCACCACCTACTCGGGCTGCCGCGCCGGCTACCCGGTCCAGTGGGCCGCGTTCGACGGGGGCCACATCCCCGGTCCGGTCGACGGCTCCTCCGGCGAGAGCGGCGTCACGACCTGGACCAAGGCGGAGATCTGGAGGTTCTTCGCACAGTTCTAGTGACGCACCTGTCCAGTGACGCGCCCGTCCAGTGACGCGTCCGCACCGAGGAGTGGGGCCAGGGTGATCCTGGCCCCACTTCGTCGTCCACCGCGGGTGGGAGGGGGTCCGAGGCCGCGAAGGACCGTTGCGGAGTGCCGGGTCGGTACCGCCGGCCACCACGGACACCGCCCCTTCACCGTCCGGCCGGAGCGTACGGCGGCCTTCGCTGTCCGGTCGGTACCGGCAGCCTTCCCCGGCCTCCGGCCCCCGCCCCCGCCGTCGGCGGCCCGGCGCCTTCGGGCCGGGGCCGTCGGCGCCTACGCGGGTTTCCGGGCCAGGAGGTGGGCGTGGGGGGTGCGTTCGTGCGGGTCGGGCTCGCGGTGCAGGTGGGCGTGGAGCGGGAGGGACGCGGCCTCCAGGAGCGGGGCCAGGGCCCCGGGGGTCCAGCGGTGGAAGTCCAGGGAGACCCGGTGGCCCAGCGCCTCGTCGAGGTGGAGGACGTCCTCGCCCACCTGGAACGCCAGCAGCAGCGGGGCGCCCGGGGCCAGGACGCGGTGGAACTCCGCCAGGACGCCGGGCACGCGGTCGCGCGGCACGTGGATCAGGGAGTACCAGGCGACCAGCCCGCCCAGCGACCCGTCCGGCACGTCGAGCGCCGTCATCGTGCCCTCCTCGAACCGCAGCCCCGGATGGTCGCGGCGGGCCACGGCGAGCATGCCGGGCGACAGGTCGATGCCGTACGCGTCCAGGCCCAGCTCCGCCAGTCGCGCGGTGGCCCAGCCGGTGCCGCAGCCCACGTCGGCGACGGGCCGCCCGGGCAGGGCGTACTGCGCGAACACGCTGAGCATGGCGCGTTCGAGCCGTACGGCCGCCGGTTCGCCGCGCGGATGGTCGACGTAGTCGGCGGCCACCGCGTCGTAACCCGCCCGGGTGGTGTGGAGGAAGTCCGCTGAGGCAGTCATGCCGGGAGGCTAGACCCCGGCACCGACAGTCGCCGCCTCGCCGTCCAGGGTGCGCCGCCACGCGCTGACCGCGCCCCACGCCACGGGGGACGCCCAGCCCGCCGGGCGGGCCGCGCCGCCGATGTGGAAGGCGTCCACGCCCACCGCCAGCAGGGCCGGCACGTGGTCGAGGCGCAGGCCGCCGCCGACCAGGAGCCGGGAGCCGTACCCGGTCTCGCCCTGCCGGGCCGCCTCCGCCGCCAGGACGGGCAGGCCCGTGTCGACCCCGGCGGCCGAGCCGGCCGTCAGGTACGTGTCGAGGCCGGGGAAGTCCGCGAGCTGCTTGCGCAGGGCGTCCCGGTCGGCGCAGTGGTCGATGGCGCGGTGGAACGTCCACCGGCAGCCGTCCAGCTCCGCGACGACCCGCTCCAGCGCCGCGAGGTCGGGGTGGCCGTCCGCGTCGAGGAAGCCGAGCACGAACTCGTCGGCGCCCTCGGAGCGCAGTTCCCCGGCCACCCGCACCAGCGCGTCCACGTCGCCCGCCGCGAAGCCGTCGGCGAGCCGCAGCATCACGCGGAGCGGGATGTCCACGGCGGCGCGGATGCGGGCGTACGTCTCGCGGGGCGGGGTGAGCCCGTCGGCGGCCATGTCGGCGACCAGCTCCAGGCGGTCCGCTCCTCCGGCCTGGGCCGCGATCGCGTCCTCCGCGTCGAGGGCGATCACCTCCAGGAGTGCACGGTTGTTCATCGGACCCCAATCTCGACGGGCGGCTGTTTACAGGTCTAGTCCAATGCTAATGCTTGGAGGGCGTCAATGGGGGTCCCTCGTTTACCCGAGGGGGGTATACACTGGGGTTCCTGGTATACCCCCCATGGGTATTGGAGGATGAGATGAGTGGTCCCGCGACCGCCCCCGGCACCGACGTGGTGGAGCTCGCCATCGGAGGTATGACCTGCGCCTCCTGCGCCGCGCGCATCGAGAAGAAGCTCAACCGCATGGACGGGGTCGAGGCCACCGTCAACTACGCCACCGAGAAGGCGAAGGTCACCTACCGGGGTGCCGACGTGTCCGTCCAGGACCTCGTCGCCACCGTCGAGGCCACCGGCTACACCGCCCGGCCGCCCGCCCCGAAGGCGGAGGCGGCGGAGGAGGGGGCCGGGAGCGGCGGGGACGGCGGGGACGGCCACGAGCTGCTCGACCTGCGGCAGCGGCTCCTCACCGCCCTCGTGCTGTCCGTCCCCGTCGTCGCCATGGCGATGATCCCGCCGCTCCAGTTCGACAACTGGCAGTGGCTCTCCCTCGCCCTCGCCGCGCCCGTGGTCGTCTACGCGGGCTGGCCCTTCCACCGCGCGGCCTGGACGAACCTCCGGCACGGCGCCGCGACCATGGACACGCTGATCTCGGTCGGTACGGCCGCCGCGTTCCTGTGGTCCCTGTGGGCGCTGTTCTTCGGCACGGCCGGCATGCACGGCATGCGGCACCCGTTCGAGCTGACCATCGCCCGCGGCGACGGCAGCGCCAACATCTACCTGGAGGCCGCCGCCGGCGTCACCACCTTCATCCTCGCCGGCCGGTACTTCGAGGCCCGCTCCAAGCGGAAGGCGGGCGCCGCGCTGCGGGCGCTCATGGAGCTGGGCGCCAAGGAGGTCACCGTGCTGCGCGACGGCCGCGAGGTGCGCGTGCCCACCGCCCGGCTGCGGGTCGGCGACCGGTTCCTCGTACGGCCCGGCGAGAAGATCGCCACGGACGGCACCGTCGTGGAGGGCACCTCCGCCGTCGACGCGTCCATGCTGACCGGCGAGTCCGTGCCCGTCGAGGTCGCGGTGGGCGACTTTGTCACCGGGGCCACCCTCAACGCCGGGGGCCGCCTCGTCGTCGAGGCCACCCGCGTCGGCGCCGACACCCAGCTCGCCCGCATGGCGAAGCTCGTCGAAGACGCCCAGAACGGCAAGGCGGCGGCGCAGCGGCTCGCGGACCGGATCTCCGCCGTCTTCGTCCCCGTCGTCATCGTCCTGGCCCTGGCCACGCTCGTCGGCTGGCTGCTGTCCGGCGCCGGGATGACCGCCGCGTTCACCGCCGCCGTCGCCGTCCTGATCATCGCCTGCCCGTGCGCCCTCGGCCTCGCCACGCCCACCGCCCTCATGGTCGGTACGGGCCGGGGCGCCCAGCTCGGCGTCCTCATCAAGGGCCCCGAGGTCCTGGAGAACACCCGCAAGGCCGACACGGTCGTCCTCGACAAGACCGGCACCGTCACCACCGGCCGCATGACCCTCCTCGCCGTGCACACCGCCGAGACGGCGGACGAGGCGGAGGTCCTGCGCCTCGCCGGTGCCCTGGAGAACGCCTCCGAGCACCCCATCGCCCGCGCCGTCGCCGCCGGCGCCGCCGACAAGGTGGGCGACCTGGCCGTACCCGAGGACTTCACGAACGTCCCCGGCCTCGGCGTCCAGGGCGTCGTCGACGGGCACGCCGTCCTCGTCGGGCGCGAGAGGCTGCTCGCCGAGTGGTCCATCGCCCTGCCCGCGCCGCTCGCCGCCGCGAAGGACGCCGCCGAGGCCGCCGGCCGCACCGCCATCGCCGTCGCCTGGGACGGCGAGGCCCGCGCGGTGCTGGAGGTCGCGGACGCCGTGAAGGATACTAGCGCGGAGGCCGTCCGCCGGCTGCGCGCCCTGGGCCTCACGCCGGTGCTGCTCACCGGCGACAACGAGGCCGTCGCGCGGGCCGTGGCCGCCGAGGTCGGCATCGACCCCGAGCACGTCGTCGCGGAGGTCATGCCCGAGGACAAGGTGGCCGTCGTCAAGCGCCTCCAGGCCGAGGGCCGCAGCGTCGCCATGGTCGGCGACGGCGTCAACGACGCGGCGGCCCTCGCCCAGGCCGACCTGGGGCTCGCGATGGGCACCGGGACGGACGCGGCGATCGAGGCGGGCGACCTGACGCTCGTACGGGGCGACCTGCGCGCCGCGGCCGACGCGATCCGGCTGTCGCGGCGGACCCTCGCCACGATCAAGGGGAACCTGTTCTGGGCGTTCGCCTACAACGTGGCGGCCCTGCCGCTGGCGGCGGCGGGGTTCCTGAACCCGATGATCGCGGGCGCGGCCATGGCCTTCTCGTCGGTGTTCGTCGTCGGCAACAGCCTGCGGCTGCGGGGCTTCAAGGCCGCCGCGTAACCACCCGGCGGGACGGGCGGCCCGGGAGGCACGGCCCGGCGGGACCGGCGCGTGACCCGGCGGGGCGGGCGCGTGACCCGGCGGGGCGGGCACGTGGCCGCCCGGGGCGGTGCGGTCCCAGGGCGATGCGGTCCGGGGGCGGCCACGGGGCGGCGCGGCCACGGGACGGCGCGGTCCCAGGGCGGTGCGGTGCGGCACGGTCCCGGGGCGGCCACGGGGCGGTGCGGCGCGGCCACGGCGCAGTACGGCCACCAGTGCGGCGACCACCGGTACAGCGCCGCCCGGGACAGTGCGGCACCGGCAGAATGGGGCCCATGGCCGTCCTCCCGCCCCCGCACCCCGCCCACGACGAGCTGCGCCGCCGCTGGGCGGAGACCGTCCGCCTGGCCCGGGGCGGACGCCCCGCCGAGGACGGCGGCCGACCCGCCCCGGACCACCCGTCCGCCCCGTCCGTCCTGTTCGACTCGTCCGCCCCGGCCATCCCGGACCGCCCGGTCGACCCGGCCATCCCGCCCGCCCCGGACCACCCGGTCGACCCGACCCGCCCCTCCGGCCAGGACCACCCGGCCGATCCGTACGTCGACCGGTACGCCGACGACCTCCTGCGCCGCTGGGCCGAACCCCAGCGGCGCTACCACACCACCGACCACCTCCTCGCCGTCCTGCGCCGCGTCGACGACCTCGCCGGCCACGCCGACGACCTCGCCGCCGTACGGCTCGCCGCCTGGTTCCACGACGCGGTCTACCTGCCCGACCGCGACACGAACGAGGAGCGCAGCGCCCGGCTCGCCGAGCGGGCGCTGCCGGAGCTGGACGTGGACCCGGTGCGCACGGCGGAGGTCGCCCGGCTGGTCCGGCTCACCGTCACCCACGACCCGGCGCCCGGCGACCGGGACGGGGAGGTGCTGTGCGACGCCGACCTGGCGGTGCTGGCCGGGCCCCCGGAGGCGTACGGGGCGTACGCGGCGGCCGTGCGCGAGGAGTACGGGTTCGTGCCCGACGACGCGTTCCGCGAGGGCCGCGCCGCCGTCCTGCGGCAGCTCCTCGCCCTGCCGAGGCTGTTCCGCACCCCGTACGGCGCCGAGCGCTGGGAGGGCGCCGCGCGCCGCAACCTCGCCGCCGAGCTGGAGCGGCTGGGAATCTAGATCGCCCGGGTGGTGTTCTCACCCAGCATGCCGCCCAACCTTGATCACTCCGCTACGCCCCCGTCCCCCACCGCCCCGTCCCCGGCCCGCATGCCGCTGGCCGTGTACATCCTCGGCCTGTCCGTCTTCGCGCTCGGCACCAGCGAGTTCATGCTGTCCGGGCTGCTGCCGCCCATCGCGGACGACATGGACGTGTCGATCCCGCAGGCCGGGCTGCTGATATCGGCCTTCGCCATCGGCATGGTGATCGGCGCGCCCCTCCTCGCCGTGGCGACGCTGCGGCTGCCCCGCAAGACGACGCTCGTCGCGCTGATCACCACGTTCGGCCTCGGCCAGGTCGCGGGCGCCCTCGCGCCGTCGTACGAGGTGCTGTTCGCGTCCCGCGTGGTCAGCGCCCTGGCGTGCGCCGGGTTCTGGGCCCTCGGCGCGGCCGTCGCCATCGCGATGGTCCAGCCGGGCGCGCGGGCCCGCGCGATGGCCGTGATGATCGGCGGCCTGTCCATCGCGAACGTGCTGGGCGTCCCGGCGGGCGCGTTCCTCGGCGAGCAACTGGGCTGGCGCTCGGCGTTCTGGGCGGTCGGCGCGGCGTCCGCCGTCGCCCTGGTCGGCGTGGTGACCCGGATCCCGCACATCCCGCTGCCCGAGGAGAAGCCCGCGCTCCGGCGGGAGCTGGGCATCTACCGGGACCGGCAGGTGTGGCTCGCCGTCGTCGTCACCGCGCTCGCGGCGGGCGGCGTGTTCTGCGCGTTCTCGTACCTGGCTCCGCTGCTCACCGACGTGGCCGGGCTGGACTCCGGCTGGGTGCCGACCGTGCTCGGCCTGTTCGGGGTCGGCGCGCTGGTCGGGACGACGATCGGCGGGCGGGTCGCGGACGCGCACCTGTTCGGCGTGCTGCTCAGCGGCATCGCCGCGTCGACGGTGCTGCTCGCCGCGCTGGCGCTGTTCGCGGGCAGCCCGGTCGCGGCGGTCGCCCTGTCGTTCCTGCTGGGCGTGTCCGCGTTCTACACGGCGCCCGCCCTGAACGCCCGGATGTTCAACGTGGCCGGGGCCGCCCCGACCCTCGCGGGCGCCACGACGACGGCCGCGTTCAACCTGGGCAACACGGGTGGGCCGTGGCTCGGCGGGACCGTCATCGACGCGGGCCTCGGCTTCCCGGCGACCGCGTGGGCGGGCGCCGCGATGACGCTGGTCGCGCTCGCCGCGGTCGCCGTGGCGCTGCGGCTGCACCGCCGGGAGGGCCGTACGCCCAGCCGCGTCGTCATGGGCGCGTCGGCGTCGGCGTCGGTGTCGGCGTCGGGCGGACCGGCGGCCACCACCCCGGCCGGTACCGGCGGCCACCACTCCGGCTGACGGGGCCACCGTCCCGGCCGGGAGCGGCGGTCACCGCCCCGGTCGGCGGGTTCACCGTCCCGGCCGGGACCAGCGGCCACCACCCCGGCTGACGGGGTCACCGCCCCCGCCGACGGGGCCGGGCCGGGACCGGCGACCACCGCCCCGGCCGACAGGACCACCGTCCCGGCCGCCGAGGGCACCGCCCCCGTCGACGGGATCGGTCGGGCCGGCAGGGCCGCCGCCCCGGCCTGCGGCGTCACGCGGAAGGAGCCGGACGTCGTTTGGGGCGGCGCAGCCCGGCCGCGGTGAGGCGCCGCACCAGCTCCTTCGACCCGATCTCCACGGCGCCCGCCGCCACGGCGTCCGCGTACCGGTCGGACGGGATGTCGTAGTGGTCGCCGTCGAAGGCGCGCGGCGGGCAGCCGAGCGCGGCGGCTGCCGCGTGCAGCTCCTCGAACGACGCGTCGCTGATCAGGTGGGACCACATGCGGCCGTGGCCCGGCCAGTTCGGCGGGTCGATGTACAGCGTCACGTCAGGCCGCCGACCGGGGCGACCACCACACCGGCCCGCCCGCACACCCAGTGCGGGTCCGGGCCGAGCTCCGGCTCCACGTCCAGGGCGTGCGGGGCGCCCGAGTCGCAGACCGGGCACAGCGGCCAGCGCCCGTACCGCTCCAGCAGCGCGTCCTGCACGTCCTGCGCGATCAGCCCGGCGACGTACGGGAGGCCCTCCGGCCACTGCTCGACCCACCACCGGCGCCCCGCGACCGCGTCCTCCACCAGCGACACGATCTCCGCCTCGGCGACGTCCCGGGCGGACAGATCGGCGAGGACCAGCGCGCGTGCGGCGTGCAGCGCCTGCTCCACGGGGTCCAGCATGTTCATACGGCCATTCTGACGTGCGGGGTTGACGGTCACCATCGCTGAAAATACGTTTCAGGCGTGACCGAGTACCTGAAGGAAACTTTCACCGGTGGCGCGGTGACGACGGCGGGCGGCGCCGCTCCCGACCCGCTCGCCGCGAGGGTGCGCACCCTCGCCCCGTCCATGACGCGGTCCATGCAGCGCGTCGCCGAGGTCGTCGCCTCCGACCCGGCGGGCTGCGCCGCCCTCACCGTCACCGGCCTCGCCGAGCGGACGGGCACCAGCGAGGCGACCGTCGTCCGCACGGCCCGCGTCCTCGGCTACCCCGGCTACCGCGACCTGCGGCTCGCCCTCGCCGGGCTGGCCGCCCAGCGGACCTCCGGCCGCTCCCCGTCGGTCACCTCCGACATCGCCGTCGACGACCCGATCGAGGCCGTCGTCGCCAAGCTCGCCCGCGACGAGCAGCAGACCCTCGCCGACACGGCCGCCGCGCTCGACACCGCGCAGCTCGCCGCCGCCGTCACGGCCCTCGCCGACGCCCGCCGCACCGACGTGTACGGCATCGGCGCCTCCGGCCTCGTCGCCCAGGACCTGGCGCAGAAGCTGCTCCGCATAGGGCTGGTCGCGCACGCCCACAGCGATCCGCACGTCGCCGTCACCGGCGCCGTGCAGCTCCGCTCCGGCGACGTGGCCGTGGCCATCACCCACTCGGGCGCCACCGCCGACGTCATCGAACCGCTCCGCGTCGCCTTCGAACGCGGCGCCACGACCGTCGCCATCACCGGCCGCCCGGACGGGCCGGTCGCCCAGTACGCCGACCACGTCCTGACCACGTCCACCGCCCGCGAGAGCGAGCTGCGCCCGGCCGCCATGTCGTCCCGGACGAGCCAGCTCCTCGTCGTGGACTGCCTGTTCACCGGGGTCACCCAGCGTACGTACGCGACGGCCGCGCCCGCCCTGTCCGCGTCGTACGAGGCGCTCGCCCACCGCAGGGCGCCGCGCCAGCGCACGACCTCCCGCTGAGCCCCCGTCCGAACCCGCCGAGCCCCCGTCGAACCCGCTGAGCACCGAGAGAGCCGCGCCATGAACGACCCCGCCCGGGACCCCGCCGCACTCCGCACCCAGCTCGACGCCCTCACCACCGAGGAGTTCCGCCCCGACCTCGCGGACGTCGACATGCGGCCCACCCTCGACATCGCCCGCGCCATGAACGCCGGGGACCGGGCCGTCCCCGACGCGGTCGCCGCGCAACTGCCCCGGATCGCCGCCGCCGTCGACGCCATCGCGCCCCGCATGGCGCGCGGCGGGCGCCTCGTCTACGCGGGCGCGGGCACCGCCGGGCGGCTCGGCGTGCTGGACGCCAGCGAGTGCCCGCCCACCTTCAACGCCGACCCGTCGCAGGTCGTCGGCCTCATCGCGGGCGGCCCCGACGCGCTCGTACGGTCCGTGGAGGGCGCGGAGGACTCGGAGGCCCTCGCCCACGAGGACCTCAAGGCCCTCGACCTCACCCCGGACGACACGGTCGTCGGCGTGTCCGCGTCCGGCCGCACCCCGTACGCGGTGGGCGCCGTCGTGTACGCGCGCGACGTGGGAGCCCTCACCGTCGGCCTCGCCTGCAACACGGGCAGCGCCCTCGCGGCCGCCGCCGACCACGCGATCGAGGTGGTCGTCGGGCCCGAGTTCCTCACCGGCTCGACGCGGCTGAAGTCCGGTACGGCGCAGAAGCTCGTCCTCAACATGATCTCGACGATCACGATGATCCGCCTCGGCAAGACGTACGGGAACCTGATGGTCGACGTGCGGGCCACCAACGCCAAGCTGCGGGCCCGCTCCCACCGCATCGTCGCGCAGGCCACGGGCGCCGCGGACGAGGAGATAGCGCGGGCCCTGGAGGCGACGGGCGGCGAGGTGAAGCACGCCATCCTCGTCCTGCTGGGCGGGGTGGACGCCCCGGCCGCCGCGCGCCTCCTCGCGGAGCACCACGGTCATCTGCGCGCCGCGCTGGCAGCGGCGTCCCCCTGACGCACCCCCGCACGCGAGGCCCCCCACATGACGACGACCGAAGACCCCCGCCCGTCGAACCACCGCTCCACGGCCGCCGCGCTGCTGCCGCTCGTCGGCGGCGCCGCCAACGTCACCTCCGTCACCCACTGCATGACCCGCCTGCGCCTCGCCCTGCGCGACCGCGCCCTCGTGCGCGACGCGGAACTGCGCGCCCACCCGGCGGTGCTGGGCGTGGTGGAGGACGGGGAGACGTACCAGATCGTGTTGGGCCCGGGGAGGGTGGCGCGGGTCACCCCGGAGTTCCAGGCCCTGGTCGCCGAGGCGAACGCCACCGCCCCCGCTCCCGCCGCCGCCCCCGCTCCTGCCGCCGCCCCCGCTCCCGCCCCCGCTCCTGCCGCCGCCCCGGACCTGGCCGTCCCGAGCACCGCCGCCCCGGGCGCCGCCGCCCCAGCCGACCCCGCCGCCCCGGGAGGCCCAGCCGTCCCCGCCGCCCAGGGAGGCCCTGCCGGCCCTGCCGGCCCTGCCGGCCCTGCCGGCCCTGCCGGCCCTGCCGGCCCTGCCGGCCCTGCCGGCCCTGCCGGCCCCGCCGGCCCTGCCGGCCCCACCGGCCCCGGGGGGCCGGTGGCCGCCGGGGACGCGCGGCCCGTACGCCGCCTCCTGCGCCGCGTCGCGAACGTCTTCGTCCCCCTCATCCCCGCCCTGATCGGCTGCGGCGTCATCGCCGGCCTGGGCGGCCTCCTCACCAACCTCGGCGCCCTGCCGTCCCTCACCCCCGCCCTCACCGCGATCGCGTCCGGCTTCATGGCGCTGATCGCCGTCTTCGTCGGCTACAACACGGCGCAGGAGTTCGGCGGCACCCCGATCCTGGGCGGTGCCGTCGCCGCGATCGTCGTCTACGCGGGCGTCGCCCGGATCGAGGTGTTCGGGCAGCAGTTGTCACCCGGCCAGGGCGGCGTGCTGGGCGCGCTCGCGGCGGCGTTCCTCGCGACGCGCGTCGAGCAGTGGTGCCGCCGCCGCGTCCCCGAGGCCCTGGACGTCCTCCTCACACCCACCCTGACCGTCCTCGTCGCGGGCCTGGCGACGGTGTACGGGCTGATGTACGCGGCCGGGAAGGTCGCGTCGGCGGTCGGCACCGCCGTCGACGGGCTCCTCTCCCACGGCGGCGCGGCGGCCGGGTTCGCCCTCGGCGGGCTGTTCCTGCCGCTCGTCATGCTGGGCCTGCACCAGGCGCTGATCCCGCTGCACGCCACCCTCATCGAGCAGCAGGGGTACACGGTCCTCCTCCCGGTCCTCGCCATGGCGGGCGCCGGGCAGGTGGGTGCGGCGCTCGCCGTGTACGTGCGGCTCCGCCGCGCCGAGGAACTGCGCCGGACGATCCGGTCCGCGCTGCCCGCCGGGCTGCTGGGCGTGGGCGAACCGCTCATCTACGGGGTGACGCTGCCGCTGGGCCGCCCGTTCGTGACGGCGTGCGTGGGCGGGGCGGTCGGCGGGGGAGTGGTCGGCCTGTTCGGGATGTGGGGCGACAAGGTCGGCTCGACGGCGATCGGCCCGTCGGGCTGGGCGCTGTTCCCCCTGCTGGACGGGCCGGGCGGCCCCCTCGCCACGGTCGGCGCCTACGCGGCGGGCCTCTTCGCCGGGTACGCGGAGGGGTTCGTCGCGACGTACTTCTTCGGCCTGCGCCACGTCACCCCACCCTCGTGACCCGGCCCCCGTGACCCCGCCTCGTGACCCGGCCCCAGTCACCCCGCTTTCGTCACCCCGCCTTCGCAGTCGGGCCTTCGTGGCCCCGCCTCCCCATGACGGCGCCCCCCCCATGACGGCGCGCCCCCTGTTCCCGTCCCCACGGGACAGCGCTGCGGCCCGACGCGCCTCTCCCGCACCCCGGGCCGCCTCGTACCACCGCCCACCACTCACCGCTCACCGGGCGCCGGGGCGTCGGTCTCCCGCCCCGCCGGGCCCGGTGCGCGGTGTGTCACGACGGGCACTTGTTGTGACTGGGTCCCCGGGTTTTCCCGGGAAGGCCCTTCTCAGGGAACGATGTTCCACGTCTTGTCGGCGTTGCCGTCGACGTTGAACAGGTACATGTTCGCTTGGAAGGCGTCGCTACTGCTGGTCCACTCGCACCACTTGAACCTTCTCAACGTCAAGTACCTGTAGATTCCCGAGCCCGGCCACACCTGGCCGTTTCCCGTGATGTAGTCGCACCACCACGGGTAAACACTGCCCAGGTTGCCGCCGAAGGGAATCCGGGACTCCCCCGGGGGAATGTTCCACCAGCCTTCCTTCGTCCAGTCGCCTCCGTCCACGCAGTTGGGCGTGTAACGCATGATGGCCACCGACACGGGGAAGGGACAGCTGTTCACGTACTGCAACATCGTGATGACCCCTTCCGGGCCTCAAGGCTCGTCGGCGCCCGAGGAACGCCCTGAGGCGGGGGGCGGCTTCGATGGGTCCCCCTGCTCGATGAGCGCGTCCGGTGCCTTTTCCGCCTGGTACGGCCGACGCACCGAGAAGCTGGACTTCCGGTCCTGGGTCCGTTCGGGCGGGGCACCGAGATCGTCGGTCCTGCTGACCGGCATGGTGAATTCTTCTTCTTCCGGCACGGTGTCCTCCTTCAGGTGGGGTGTCGAGGATCCGCGATGCGGGAACCGCCTCGTCGACGACCTGAAACGGGGACGCGTCCGTCCCTGAGAACGACACCGGCCCAGTGGGCCGGGATTCCACCCGGCTCTTCTCGGATTCTTCTGGAACGGGCTGGCACCGATTTTCCGCATGCCGCCGGCTGGGGCGTTGAATCAGTCTTTCACCACGCCCGTGGTGCGGCAACCCCGGCCCGGACGGACAATTCCGCCGAGCCACTTCCCCCGGCATCGCTTCCCCCGGCAGGAGCGGCGAGAACGGCCCCCGCCCCGCCCGCCCCGCCCGCCGGGCCCCCGCCCCGCGCCACACAGGGGAGCACCCGATCCGATGAACACGCGGCAGAAATCCTGAGGGGAGGAGCGCACGGGGTGCTCCGTCGCGTCCGTCAACCTCATGAAGGTGACGAGATCTTCGAAAACCTCGCGGACGAACTGGAAGCTGATGACGAAGAGCTCGCCGCCTCGATCGTGCTGGGGGAGCAGTGGGGTGGGTAAGTTCCACTGGCCCATGTTCGGGTTGAGCCGCACGCACTTACGGATGTGCCGACGAGCCTGGGTGTGACGGCAGCCAGATGGATTGAGGGTCGTCGGGACGGCGAGGGGACGTCACCGGCACTTCGACCGCTGCAGGGACTGCTCCCCGGATCTACACCGCTCCCTGACCTGCTGCTACAGCCGGGCAAGCGCATGATTGATTTAGGCTACTTAGAGTCACAAGTTGGTTATTTTACGCCATCATGTCGTCCAGTGGTGGATCTCGCGGGGTGTCGAATGTTCGATCTAGTTCGGGCCCCCATGCGAGGGGCCGTCAAGTGGGATCCGTCTGTGATCCGGCCTCCATCGACTCCAGGAGGTGCTTGACACGCCCGAGACAAAGGAATCAGAGTGCGATCCAAGACGAGCGCTGCTGTCATCTCGGCGGCCCTGGCCGCCGGCTCTATCCTGGTCGGCGCCCCGACCGCCTCGGCCAACACGTACTGCAGTTCCTCGGGCTACACCGAGGGAGGTTTCCCCAGCTTGCGCTGCACCAAGCTGTCCAACGGTGTTCTGAGCCATGGCAAGCGTGACCTGTACCCGACGCACGGCACCGGCGTTCACACCACCTATTACAAGTCCGGTGGCTCTGCCGTCAGCGTTCGCCTCGGCTACACCATGAGCGGGTCCACCACGTACTCGTCCTACTTCTCCATCAGCTCTGGTCAGACGGTGACACGGTCGTGGACGGCGAGCGCCAGCGCGCTGTGCCTGAGCAGCGTCGGCATCCTGAACTACTCCGCCGGTAGCTACCAGACGCCCGCCGCCCATTGCTGAACCGGCAGCATGCGGGACTCCGTCCTTGTCCAGGCGGAGTCCCGCGACGCTCTGTTGGCCTGACTTCAGCAAGGAACCGACCGTGTTTACCGCCATCTTCCAAGACCACTATGGCTACCTAGCCGCATGCACTCTGGCCGCCCTCGCTCTCGGGATCGGAGCTTGGCTGCTCGCCCGTCGTCTGCGTAGTCCTCACGGCGTGTGGTTCGCCGGCCTCGCAGCCACAGTTGCCGGAGTTCTCAGCGTCACCTTCATGGGCAGCGGTCCTGCCAGTGGCCAGTGCGTCATCAACCACGACGTGGTCGAGCCCTTTCGGACTACCCAAGGCCTATGGAATCTCACCATGACGGTTCCACTCGGCTTCTTCGCGCTCATGGCAGTCAGGTGCCCGCTGCCCGTACTCGTCGGAGTGGTCACCTTTCCCTTGGGTATTGAGGTCGTCCAGGCGGAGGTCGACGGCCTGGGACGAGTGTGCGATAGCGCCGACGCACAGATGAACATTCTCGGCGGCCTCATTGGACTTACCGTCGCGGTGCTCGTACTCCTCAAGCTCGAAACGATCGAGTGGAAGGGCGCGGCCAGGGCCTCCCTGTTCGCCTCACTCGCCGTCGTGCTTCTGGGATCCGGCGTCGCCTACCCGGCTATGGCCTTCACCCACATCGACGGCACGGGGCTGTCCCAGGCGGACGACAATCAGCGGCAAGCCGTAGAGCATGCGGTGAAGGAAGCCTTCGGCGACCGCTACAAGCTGGGCCCCGTCTACGACCAGCCCTGTGTCGGAGTACCCTGTCGAAACGTCGCCTTCACACTACTGAGCCGGGACACGGCACATCCGGAGCAGTTTGCCAACGGCACCCTCTCCTGGCCGGACAAGAACCGCTTCAACGTGCTCCTTCAGGACAGTGACCGGCCCAGCGCGATGGGTTATCCGGTCACTGGTAGCAAGCCGCCCACCACTGACGATGCTGCTTACGAGGTTGCTCAGGCATACATGCGTGAACGCTACCCATGGGGCGCGGACGCCACAGTTCACAAAACATACCCCGTGGGCGGGAAAGCGGAGCTCGGGTGGATCACCAGCTGGCGGTGGATCGACGACGGTGTCCTCATGCCCAGGATGCTGGATGTACAGGTCAGCCGTGTCGGTACCGTTTCACAGGTAGACGTCTCCCTCGGACCTGAGCATCTGGACCTCGACAAGCCGAAGCTGGACGCCAAGAAGGCGGAGTCGCTGGTCCGAGAAGCACTGGCCGAGCAACTCGCCGATCGCGGTGGCGTGCCGGATGACATGACGATCAAAGCGTTCACGCTCAAAGCCGTCGACAGGGATGGCATCTGGCGCCCCACGTGGCTCGTAAACATCTCACAGGGTACTCGGCAACCGGCACCCGACATCCAGACGAGCGGCATGGCGGACATCTGGCGCGTGGACTCGCTCAACGGACACGTGTACGACGGCGCAGACCAGCTTCTGAAGGAAAACTGATCACACACGTTCCACGACGAGATAGTCGCGGGCGCTGCCCTTGACCAGTACCTTCCGGCCATGACCTGCGGACCGCCCCGTCCGCGGGCGCCGGCGCCCCGTCGAGTTGGCAGCGCATGATCCCTCACACTGAACCAACGCCTCGAAGAGGGAGCCGGGAACCCGCCCGAGTGCCTCCCCACGCCGTCCAACAGCCGCGGTCGTCGGTCTTCCCGCATGTGCGAGGAGACTGACGACCGGCCTCGCGCGGGCTTCGCGACACCCATACGCGGCCCAGCCGAAGCAAGCTCAACCAGTACCGCTCGCCAAGACGGGGCGCCGGAGCAGTAGAAGCAGCACATCGTACTCGGGCCGGGTGGGCAGGGACTGCAAATCGTTCGGGTCTGTTCCGTAGTCGATGGTGGCGGAGGAGGGGGAAGTCCGCGCGGCCATACATCGGAGCCCGGGGGCCAGTTCCAGGAAGGCTGCCGCCTGCAGTCCAGGACCGGACAGACCAGCCGTCGTATCCTCGCCCGGACCACGACCTGCCGGTCCTCGACCGACACATCCCGCACCGTCCGGCCGTGATACCCGTGGCTCCCGTCACGGCCCCGCACTCCGGACAGGGAACGAGAACATCCCGGGTCCGAGCCGTAGCCCGGACTATTCCGCCGCCGTCCGCCACACCCTCGATGACCAGCGTCGGCAACCCCGAAAACACCGTTTCCACCAGTGTGTTCGCATCATGCACGCTCAATGGTCGCAGAGGAGCATTTACCGTCACCACCGACTACGAAACAGCCCTGTTCGACTGGCAGACCCTCCTGGTGGATGCCGTATGCACCGGTGACACCTCAGCGGACAACCGGCCGTCAGCCACTACGACACCACGAGAGCAACTTCAGTCACCGGCGAACCCGGCGAAAAGATCAAGACGAAGTGTTAATGATCTCGCAAGCCCTTAAGCGCAGTTTGCCTTTCCTCGAGGAACTCCGGCAGCGACAACCTGAGGGGTAGCTCCAAGTCGCGATGCCCCCCTTCGCTCAGGAGTAGGCCTGGGCGCCTTCTACGGCGTCGCGTTGACAGCGCCCCAACCACCTAGTATCGGTCATGTGTCCGGTTGGACGGTGGATCGGTAACCACGAGCACAGTAATCGAGTAATGTACAGTGGCCATTTCCCGACATTTCCTTAAAGTTTCACCCCCGTCGACAGTATGGCCGATCTTGACTCCCAACCTGTTGGCGGACCGCGGCCGGGAACGTATGTTCCAGGAAGTCACGGATCCTTCGCGCAATCCGGAGACGAGCGAAAAGTTGGAGTTACACCCACAAGAAGTGGAATGACATGAACATGAAGATCAATCGGGTAGGGGCCGTCGCAGTGGCTGCCTTGGTTGCGACTTTCTCCCTGTCCCCTCCGGCCTCTGCCGAGGGGAGTTGGAGCAGCTCCATATCCAACTGGCTGAGCGGCAATGAATCCCGTCGCTGGACGGACAACCACAACGACAAGGCCAGCACGACTGTAAGCTTCTCGGGTTGCAACTTCGGGGGACCCTCGAGCGCGACCCTTGAACTCGATCACGTCAGAGACTTCCTTCCGGACGTGAGCCACGGCACGAGGAGCAACACCTGTAACACGGTGTCCTGGGGCGAAGTGGGGGCCGCAGATTTCTACTTCATCTACATAGGCTCGACTAGGCTCAACGTCAGCAGCGTCGTCACCCGTTACTGAAAGTAATCGGGCCGATTGCGGCCCCCTGCTCTTCCGGGGGGCCGCATCTCTCATGGAAGCGGTAGAAGACCAGGATGACCATCCATATCTCGCGCTGTTCCTTTGGGTACCGGCGCCGGGATCTCGTACTCGAAGACCTGACGCTCGAACTGCCGTCGGGATGCGTTGTGCTCCTCGGGCCGAACGGCGCAGGGAAGTCGACATTGCTGGCACTTCTCGCGTCCGCGCTCACCCCTCACGCGGGGAGCGTGACGCTCGGTGATCTTGACACGCGTAGGCGTGGTGATCTGAAGCAGTATCGACGGCAGGTCGGCTGGCTGCCGCAGCAGGTGTCTCCCGTCCCAGGGCTGCGGGTCAGGGAACAGGCAGCGTATGCCGGTTGGCTGAAAGGCATGTCGCGACGGGACGCATGGGACGGCTCTCTGGAGGCGATCAAGCGGGTCGGATTGGGAGAACTGGCCGAACGCTCCGCCGCCCGTCTGTCAGGAGGCCAGTTACGGCGCCTCGGTATCGCTCAAACGCTGGTGCATTCGGCGCGAGTGGTACTGATGGACGAACCGACCGCCGGCCTCGACCCGACACAGCGAAGGGTGTTCCGCGACCTCCTGGAGAATCTCAAGGGTCGGGCGAGCTTCGTGGTCTCTACTCACCAGACAGAGGATTTGGCGGACAGCTACGACTCGGTCATCCTCCTCGATCGAGGTCGCATCCTCTTTCAGGGGACAACCGACTCCTTTCTCGACCTCGCGCCCCGTCAGGTGGCGCAGGAGCGTCGGGCCGAGGCCGCCTACGCCGGCCTGGTCAGGGAGGAGGTGTAAACATGCCGTGGCGCATCGTGCTGCGGGTGTCCGTCGCCCCCCGCATCGGCATTCTGCTCCTCCTGTGGTTGCTTGCGTACAGCAGCAAGGTCACCGAACTGGTCACTCACGGGTACTGGGAGTCGGTTGCCGCGCAAAGTGCTTCCCTGCTGGTCTGGACAGCGCCGGCCGTGGCCGCTTGCGGTGCTTGGGAGGGGGTGCGCGTCCGGCAGTCCCGGGCTCTGCAAGGAGCACCAGTGCGGACTTTCAGCAGCGTGTCACTTGCCGCCCTGACACCTACGCTCATCCTGGGGACCCTTGCAGTGGCGGTATCCCTCGGTCTGCTCCTGCCGCAGGCCGCAGGTAGTCCCGGCTGGACCACCGTGGCAATAGTCGGTTTGGAACTGCTGGTTGTCGCGGCGCATACCGCCATCGGATACGTCATCGGGCTCAGCTTGCCTCGACTGCTGGCCGTTCCTGTGGCGCTGGTGGGCAGCTTCGTATGGATGGCTTATCCAGCGGCAATGAACACCTTCTGGATCCGGCAGTTGAACGGTACGAACCTCGCCGAGTGCTGTGCGCTCGACCAAGTAGTAGCGCCCCGCAGTATTCTGGCGCCGATGCTTGTTTCGATCGGTCTGCTCCTGGCCGCCCGACTGGTGACAGTACGGCGGTGGAGTCTGCGGATCCTGGCCCCCATTTCCCTGACTGTTGTAGTGGCCCTCTCCGCATGGATTGCCCATCCCCTTGGATACAGCGCGGCCGAATCCCGCTCCACTGCCTTGCGTACCTGCTCGGGCGTGCAGCCGCGGGTCTGCCTCTGGCCCGAACAGCGCGACGCCGCCCCGGACGTCGTCGCATGGGCAACAGACGCACACACCCGTCTGGCTTCCCTCGGCGTCACCACCGCCGCGGAGCTGTCGCCGCGGTCATCCATGCCGACGTCCAATGATGTTCGCTCTCTTGTCGCATTGAGCGCTCTACCCGAAGATATCCCGACCTGCGCCAAGTATGGCGAATGGCCTGGAAGTCAGGCGTACGGGCCGCTCAGCATGTGGCTTGCCGTCACCGCAGGGGCGGACTTCCAAGTCGTCGCATCCCGTTACGCGCCGGCTGAAGTCGAAGTCACCACCCGCATTCTCGAACGTCCCCACCAGGTCCAGCAGGCCTGGTTCCAGCAGAACGTGAAAACCCTCAAGCGGTGCGACCTGCAACCCCTCCTCAACTCCGAGCGCTCCTGAACCCGCCACCACGAGCAAACTGACAGAGAGAGAAGTTCATGGACTGGTGGCTTCGTGTCCGCCGAGTGCCCGCAGTCTGCGCCAGCCTCGTCACCTGTCTGGTACTTGGTGCCGTTACCGATTCCATCCAGGTGCCCGTGCCGGTTGTGGTAGGCGGACTCTCCTTCTCGTTCCCCCTACCATTCCTGCTGCCACTCGCACCGGTATGTCTCATCTTGTACGGGCAGTCCCGTGGAGACAGTGCCACCGAGGTGACGGCCGCGCGACCTGTAAGACGGTGGGACACCGGGTTCATGACGGCCTGCACGACAGTGATGCTGGCTGGAGGCTGGCTCGTGTCGTCCATGACCGGCCATATCCTTGCCGCAGGAATGGCCCGTAATTTCATGGGCTACCTCGGACTCGCGCTACTACTGCGTATCTTCATCAGCTCTCATGTCGCGGCCGCACTTGTCACGCTCTTTCCGATTGCTTGCGCCGCCTTCGGGGTTCGCCACGGAACCCCTGCAAGGTGGGCATGGCCGCTGCACGAGCCCGCATACCTACCGGCATTCATCGAAGCTTTTTCCTTGGGGATCGCCGGACTGGCCGCTGCCGCTATCCCTATTTCCGCTGGCCGCCTATTGAACCGAAGCGCTTCGGGTTCAGGTTCGTTGAGAGCGCGTGAATGAACTGGTGGGGTCCTGCAAGCCTGGTCGCCGGACGCGCAGGAGGCTGTGCGGGTGCTGGGGTTTCTGCACTGGTGGAGGGCCGGAGTCAAGCGGAGGTCACGGCCGTGTCCAAGGTGTCCGGCAGGTCGAGGAGGGTGTGTAGGGCTTCGGCGCCCGCTTCCGTGACCCGTACGATCCGCGAACCGGTCCGCACCGTCAGCCACCCGGCATCCAGGCCGTGCCGGAACAGGGCCGCGCCGAGCGCCCCGGCCAGGTGGTCGCGGCGCTCGGTCCAGTCCAGGCAGGTGCGTACGTGGGGCCGGCGCGACCCGGCCGGGCGGTCGTCCGCGACGCCCGTCTCCCGCAGCCAGCGCAGCCCTTCGGCGGTCAGCGCCGGGCCGTGGTGCCAGTCCAGGTAACCCCGCTGCGTCATCGCGTCCGTCACCGCGACGCCCAGCGCGCCCGCCAGGTGGTCGTAGCAGGTGCGGGCGCGGGCCAGGGCGCGGCGCCGGTGGGCGTCGGTCAGGGAGCGCACGGGCGTCGGCCGGTACGGGGCGTGCGACGCCAGGCTCTCGATCATCTCGGCCGTGTCGGCGCCGGCGAGCCGCACGTACCGGTGCCTGCCCCGCCGTTCCTCGGTCAGCAGCCCCCCGGCGACCAGCCGGTGGAGGTGCCCGGTCGCCGTGGACGGGGCGACCCCGGCGTGCCGGGCCAGTTCCGCCGCCGTCCACGCCCGCCCGTCCAGCAGGGCCAGGCAGAACGCCGCGCGGGTGCGGTCGGCCAGGAGCGCCGCGAGCGCCGCGAGGTCCGGGCCGTCTTCGTACGCGTAGGGGCTGCTCACCGCTCCATTGTGGGCGGGTCACACTTCGGCCGCCGCCGAACTGTCCGCCGCCTACGGTCGTGGACCATGAACTCCACGCCCACGGCCGCACCCACGCGTACCCCTACGGCCGCACCCACGACCCCGGCCACGCCCGCACCCACGCCCACGCCCGTACCCTCGGCCACGCCCACACCCACAGCCCCGCTCACGCCCGCACCCACAATCGCGCCCACGTTCGCACCGGCACCCCCGGTCACGCCCACGCCCCCACCCCCGCCCGCCCGGCGGCACCGCACCATCACCCCGAGCATCCTGTACTTCGGCACGCCGGTCGTCCTCCTCACCACCGAGAACCCGGACGGCACCCCCAACCTGGCGCCCATGTCGTCCGCCTGGGCGCTCGGCCGGACGGTCGTCCTCGGCATGGGCGAGGGCAGCCGCACCGCCCACAACCTGGCCGACCGCCCCGACCTCGTCGTCAACCTGCCGTCGCCGGACCTGTGGGAGGCCGTGGAGCGCCTGGCCCCGCTGACCGGCGCCGACCCGGTGCCGCCCGCCAAGCGGGCCGTGTACCGGTACGAGCCGGACAAGTTCGCCGCCGCCGGGCTGACCCCGCAGGCGTCGGTACGGGTCCGCCCGCCGCGCGTCGCGCAGTGCCCGCTCCAGTTGGAGGCCCGCGTAGTGCAGCGCACCCCCAGCGCCGACGGCTCCTTCTGGACCGTCGAGGCGGAGGTGCTCCACGTCCACGCCGACCCGGCCGTCACCGTCCCCGGCACCCAGCACGTCGACCCGGACCTGTGGAGCCCCCTCGTCTACAACTTCCGCCACTACTACGGCCTCGGCCCGGAGCTCGGCCACGGCTTCCGCTCCGAGACGGCGGCGCTCCGGGCGGAGTGAGGGCCGGCGCCGACTGCCGGGCCAGGTGCGTGCGAGTGCCCACAGGGCTGCCCCCGTCGATGAGGGGACAGGTAGGTTGATCATTTGTGTCATGGGGGCGTGGGGACAGCCTTGGGCCCGGTGGAAGAAAAAGCGAAGAAAGTTGTCGTCGGATGTCGAGCGGCCGCTTCCGGCTCCGACTGAGGGGTGACAGCGCGCCGACGGGGCGCGCGGGGCTGAGGGGACGCACACGATGAAGTACGTCGCGATGATCTACGGCAACCAGGCCAAGTGGGACTCCTTCCCTGCCGAGGCATGGCCGGAAGCCATCGCCAAGCAGGAGCGGTTCAACAAGAAGTACCAGGAGACCGGAGAGCTCCTGGGCGCCTACGGCCTGGCGGATGCGGCCAACGCCCGGCTCGTGCGGCGCAAGGACGGGGCTCCCGCGGTCACCGACGGACCCTACCTGGAGGCCAAGGAGTACATCGCCAGCTTCTACCTGCTCGACTGCGAGAGCCAGGAGCGCGCGCAGCAGATCGCGGCGGACATGCCCTTCGCCGATGTGGAGCCGGTCGAGCTGTGGCCCGTCCTGCACGAGTCCGCGGCGGACGTGTGAGCGTGGACCACGGCGTCGAGGACCTGCTGCGCGAGCTGGCGCCGCAGGTCCTCGGCGCGCTGCTGCGCCGGTACGCCGCCTTCGACACGTGTGAGGACGCCGTACAGGAAGCCCTGCTCGCCGCGGCGTTGCAGTGGCCCGCCGAGGGTACGCCGGACAACCCGAGGGGCTGGCTGGTCACGGTCGCCTCACGCAAGCTGGTGGACCACGTGCGCAGTGAGCAGGCACGGCGGCGGCGTGAGGACCGTATCGCCCTGGCCACCCCGCAGGCGGAACTGCTCAGCCGTCCCGCCGATGCCGAGCCGGACGCCGACCGGGACGACTCCCTCGCGTTGCTGTTCCTGTGCTGCCACCCAGTGCTGTCCGCGCCGAGCCGGATCGCGCTGACGCTGCGCGCGGTCGGTGGCCTGACCACCGCCCAGGTCGCTGCTGCCTTCCTGGTCCCGGAGGCGACCATGGCCCAGCGCATCAGCCGGGCCAAGCAGACCATCAGGACCTCGGGCATGCCGCTGCGCATGCCCGGGGCGGCAGACCGCGGTCAGCGGCTGAACGAGGTGCTGCACGTGCTGTACCTGATCTTCAACGAGGGATACGCCACCACAGACGGCTCCGACCTGACCGCGCCCGCTCTGTCGACCGAGGCCATCCGGCTCACCCGACTGCTGCACCGCCTGCTCCCCGACGATGCCGAAACGGCAGGCTTGCTGGCGCTGATGCTGCTCACCGACGCGCGCCGCCCCGCCCGCATCGGCCCTGGCGGCGATCTGGTGCCGCTGGCAGAGCAGGACCGCGGCCAGTGGGATCGCCGGCTCATCGCCGAGGGAATCGACCTCATCAGCAAGACCCTGCCACGGGGGCAGGTCGGCCCTTACCAGCTACAGGCCGCCATCGCCGCCGTCCACGACGAGGCCGACCACGTCGACACCACGGACTGGCCGCAGATCCTCGCGCTGTACGAAATGCTGGAACGCCTCGCTCCGAACCCGATGGTCACCCTCAACCGTGCGGTCGCCGTCGCCATGGTCCACGGTCCCGCCGCCGGACTCGACCTCCTTACGACCCTGCAGTCCGACAAGCGCACGGCACGCCACCACCGCCTGCTCGCCACCAGGGCCCACCTCCTGGAGATGCTCGGTCGACACGACGCAGCGGTGGACGCCTACCGCGATGCCGCCCGACGTGCCACCAGCTCACCCGAACGGCGCCACCTCGCCTCCCGCGCAGCACGGCTCTCACCGGAATCGAGTTGACCGGCGACGTCGAGCCACCACCAATGCGTAGTCCCAGCGCCGGCGTTGCCTGTATTCGGATGTCCACCTGAAGAACTGGCGGCCCCTCACCGGACTCCGCACCGGCCCCTCCCTCGCGATCCGCCTCCCGCGCGACCCGCCCCCTGCGTGCCTGCTCGTCCTGACGACCTCGAAGGCGACCGCTGACAGAGGGTGTGCTGCACGGACTGCCTCCAACGGCCAATGCGATCACCCAGAGCGTCGTTCGTACCAGCCCGTTCATACCAGCCCTTTGACCTGCGGCTACAAGTTGCCGGAAGCTCAGCGCAGCTCCTGCCAAGGCGGAGGTCAGTTCCGCTCCTTCCGGAGCTCCAGGCTCCGCTGGAAGTTCTTGTTGTTCCAGTTGTCGGACAGGACCACCGTCTTCAGCCACGGCAGGCTGATCGGCGGGGTGGTGCGGGTCGCGTCGGCGTCCGGGGCGGGCGCGTTGTACGCCGTGACGGTGATGCGGGCGCCGCCCGGCTGCGCACCGGTGAGGACCCAGCGGATGACGCCCTTGCCGCCCCGGTCCACCCGCTCCTGGCGGACCTCCAGCAGCGGTTCGTCCCCGGTGTGCCGCCGGTTCCGGTCGACGCGCAGCTCGACGAGGCCGTCCCCCAGGCCGTCCTCGTTCCACACGGTCTTCTCCCCGGTGGCGATGAGGTCCATGTTGCGGAACCAGTGCGAGGGGCGCGTGGGCCCGCTGACCTCCTCGTCCGGCGCGACGGGCAGCGCGCTGAGCGCCGGCCGCCACGCGGACGACATGGCGACGGCCTTCAGTTGCTCCATCGTCAGCGGCGGTTCGTCCCGGCCGGCCTTCAGTTGCTCCGGTGTCAGCGGTGGCTCGTCCCGGCCGGCCTTCAGCAGCTCCATCGTCAGCGGCGGCTCGCTCAGGACGACCTCGCTCTTCTCGTCCGGGGTGTTCCACGCGGTGACCTCCACCATGTCCCCGGAGGCGGAGACGTAGGTGACCACGCGCTGCTTCGTGCCCTTGTTGTGCCGCAGCTCGTGCGCGCGCATCAGGGATCCGTCCGGGAGGGTCTTCCGCTCGCAGGCGCGGGAGCGGCACCGCGTGTGTTCCCGGACGGAGGCGCCGTTCCGGTCGACGCGGTACACCGTGACCTCGACCCGGGCCGCGCCCTTGCCGTCGTCGTACAGGAGGGATCCGGCCGGGCCGAGCGGGTGGTCGGTTCCCCGGCCGGCCCGCGCGCTGTACGTGCCCTTCGGCAGCAGCGACTGGAGCGTGGCGGCCATGCCCGGGCCGGACACGGTGGCGGGGGGCCTCACCCAGGCCGGGTCCATCGGCTTCTCGCCGAGCAGCGGGTCGACCTTCGGGAACCGGGCGAGTTCCTTGCGCCACTCGTTGGCGTTCGTCAACCGCGTCGCCTCCCAGGACAGCCCCGCTGCCGGGCGGGTGCCTTCGGGACTCTTCGGGTCGGGTGAGTTCCACAGGACCAGGTCGATGAAGTGACCCTCCGGGGTGATCACCTGGCGCCGGCACGAGCCGGTCTCGGTCGCGGTGGTCGGCTTCGTGGGGTTGAGGTGGGTGAGGTTCCGGCCGCCGTCGTCCCCGCGGCTCGCGTCCGCGACGCCCATGCGGAACTCGACGAGCCTGTCGCCGCCCGTGTCGGGGCGGTAGAGGAAGGAGACGCGCACGTACTCGCCGGGCCCGCGCGGAAGGACCTTCTTCTGGCTGAGGGTCCCGTCGGGCAGCAGCTTCTCGAAGATCGAGAAGACCCGGTCGCCGCCCAGCACCGGCGTCTCGTCGGCGATCGACGTGTCCCGGTCGAGGTCGGGCAGGATGCCGCTCGCGTACGCACCCGTGCCGAGCAGGCCCAGCGCGACGACGCTCGCGGCGACGGCGAGGGAACGTCTGCGGCGCACGCTGCGGCGCCCCTGTTCGGTGGCTGTCATGACCAGGATCTCCTGTCGGTCAGTGTCGAAGGTGCCGCCGACGCGGCGCAGCGCCTCGCCGAGCTCGTCCTCAAAGGGCATGGGGATTCACCAGTTCGCGTAGGGGTTCGAGGGGGTGGGGCCCGTGGGGCGGCGGTCAGACCGCGGTGAACTCGGCCAGGCTCGGCCCGAGGAGGGTCCGCAGCCGCGCCAGTGCCCGCGTGGACCGGGTCCGTACGGCGGCGGGGCTGGTGTTCATGGCGTGGGCGGTCTCCTCGAC
The DNA here is from genome assembly GCF_032423885.1 of Streptomyces tamarix. Lineage (NCBI taxonomy): Bacteria > Bacillati > Actinomycetota > Actinomycetes > Kitasatosporales > Streptomycetaceae > Streptomyces > Streptomyces tamarix. The sequence goes on from NZ_JAWCTQ010000007.1 coordinate 120,983, forward strand.
GCTGCGGTCCTCCCAGTACCGCAGCACCACCACGGCCCGGTCCTTCGGCGGCAGTTGCGCGAGGGCGTGGAGGAGCGCCAGCCGCGTGTCCGGGTCGCCGTCCTGCGCGGCCGTCCCGTCCGGGAGCTCCGGGAGGACGACCTCGTCGGAGGAGCGGCGGCCCCGGTGGGTGAGGAACACCCGGACCAGGACGGTCTGGGCGTACGCGGCGGGGTTGTCGATCCGGCGGCCCAGGCGGCGCCCCCACGCGACGTACAGCCGTCGCAGGGTCTCCTGCACCAGGTCCTCGGCGAGGTGCACGTCGCCGCTGGTGAGGAGGCACGCCGAACGGATCAGGTGCCCCGTGCGCCCGGCCGCGAACTCCATGAACTCGTCCGCGCGGGACTGTTTCATGCCCTCCCCGTCCATCCCTGTCGTCGATGGGGCCCGTACGCCCCCTCACTAGGACGACCCGGTGGGCCCGGGGAAACGTTTCACACCGGTTTCGACGCGACGCGGCGCGACGCGCCCCGGTCCGGGCGACGGGGGCCGCCGGGCCGGGGCGCCGGGTTCGCGCCCGCCAGAGACGCCCCCCGCCACTACTTGGTGGTACTGTATAGCGGTACTCAGTGGCACGGAGTACCAAGGGGGTTGAGGAGGGATCGCGGTGGACGACCTGACGGAGATGTTGAAGGGCACGCTCGAAGGGTGCGTGCTCGAAATCATCGGCAGCGAGGAAACCTACGGGTACGCCATCACCCGGCGGCTGAACGAGCTCGGCTTCACCGACGTCGTCGAGGGGACGGTGTACACCATCCTGCTGCGCCTGGAGAGGAACGGACTCGTCCAGGTGACGAAACGGCCGTCCGAGGTCGGTCCGCCGCGCAAGTTCTACGCGCTCAACGAAGCCGGACGCGAGGAACTCGCGAGGTTCTGGGCGAAGTGGCAGTACGTCTCATCACGCATCGACAGGCTCAGGGAGGGCGGGAGATGAGCTTCTGGGAGACCATCACGGGCAGCGATCTCACCAGGGAGTGGAAGGCGTTCGAGGCCCGGGCCGCGGCCCTGCCGGACGACCACCGGGCGGCGTGGGAACAGATCAAGGGCCACCTCTTGCCCCACGCGGACTTCACCGGCCGCAACCTGATGCCGATCCTCGACGCCGCCCTGGGGCTGCTCGAAGAGACAGCGGCGGACGGGCAGGGCGTCCGCGAGGTGCTCGGCGACGACGTCCGGGGCTTCTGCACGGCGCTGGCCGGTGGGGAAGGGGCCCGCACCTACCGCGACCGGTGGCGCGAGCAGTTGAACAGGAACGTCGCCAGGAAACTGAGCCGGCTGGGAGGCTGACGTGGGCATCCAGGACATCATCGAGGGCAAGAAGCAGTGGCGGGCGCACATGGCCCGGGTCAAGGCGCTCCCGCCGGACTACCAGATCGTCTACAAGGAGATGCAGAGGTACCTGTTCAAGGTCGGACCGGTCGACCTGCCCGACGGCCCCCTGCTCCCCGGGATCGTCGACTTCTTCGAAGAGGGCGCCGCCGCGGGCAAGGGGGTCCTGCAACTCATCGGCAGTGACGTCGCCGCGTTCTGCGACGACCTGATCAAGGACTCTCCCACCTACGCGGACGCCTACCAGGAATCCCTCCGCGGGGAGCTCGGCACAGCCGAGAAGTGACACCCGCCGCCGGACGCCGCCCCACGCCGCCCCATGCCGCCGGACGCGTCCGCGGTACCCCGGGGCCCGGCCGGTCGGTTCCAGGGCGGCACCGCCGCAGCGGCCGGGGCGAGCGGTCGTGCCGACTCCTGAGCCGTCGCGGTGGGTTGGCGCCCGGCCGGCGGGACGGCTCAGGAGGTCGTCACGGCGAGGGGGAGCGGACCGGGTCATTCCCCCACGGTGTGGAGGAATGCCGTCCACGCCTCCGGCGCCACGGCGAGGCCCGGGCGGGCGATGTCCTTGGAGTCCCGTACGTGCACGGCGTGCGGGCAGGAGGCGACCTCGACGCAGTCACCGCCCTGCGGACCGCTGTGGGAGGACTTGTGCCACGCGTAGCCCACCTCGACGCACTCGCCGCCCTGGTCACTGCTGTAGGAGGACTTGCGCCACGTGAAGGCGACCTCGACGCAGTCGCCGCCCTGGCCGCTGCTGTAGCTGCTCTTGAACCAGTTGAGGTCTGTGCTCATAGCTTTTCTGCCACCTGTTCGATGAGTTGTGCGGAAACTTCCGGGGACAGGGCCTGCGCTCGCATGGTGCCATAGCGCGCGAACACGTCCCCCAGGTCCGGTTGTTCGCTGAGAAAGTAGCGTCCGCCCTGCCCCTCGACGTAGACGAGCTGCCCCTGGCGCTTGGCCGTCTCCAACAGGACGAAGGGGCCACTGAGCCCCGCGTGGGTGTGCCGGTCCTCCGGCATCACCTGGATCTCGACGTTGGGCAGCCGTGCGATGTCGAGCAGGTGGAGCAGGCACTCCTTGAGCACGTCCGGTCCGCCGATGGGCCGGGTGAACGCGATCTTCTCCAGGACGAAGGTGACGTGCGGCCGGGGCGTGCGGTGGTACACCTGCTGCCGCGCGAGGCGCGCGGCGACTCCGGACTCGATCTCGTCCTCGTCTAACGCCGGAACGGCACACCTGAAGATCGCTTCGGCGTAGCGCTTGCTTTGCAGCAGCCCGGGGATCACGTGGTTCGCGTACATGTGGATCCCCGCCGCCTTCGCCTCCTCCAGCAAGTAGTCCTCGAACCACGCCGCGACTCCGCTCGCCGTGACCTCCTTGGCCACCTCCAGCAGGGCGCCGTCCGCGCCCAGGACCGCGTCCGCGATCTGTACGAAGTGGCCCTTCGGCTTGCGCTCGCCCCGTTCGATCATCGCCACCTGCGACTTGGAGTACGAGGTGTGCTTGCCGAGCACTTCCAGCGTGACCTTCGCCCGCTCGCGGTAGAACCGCAGCAGCCGCCCGAACGCCTTGGCGGCTCCGGGCGTCCCATTACCGTTGTACACAGAGTTCACCGTCCGTTTTCCCAGGTACACAGCCCTGCACGAGCGCCGTGTGGCGCTGGTCACAGTAGTAGCGCAGGCTGCAAGCTGGCCGCATGAATCTCCCCAAGGCACTTGACAGGACGCCCTCCTGGGTACCCGCCTCCGGGCACGCGCTGCGTCACGCGGGCGTGCACTTCGACGCCGTGCGGATCGCGGGAATGCTCGCGGAGGACGTCGCGTACCGCCTGATGACGTTCACCGATTTTCAGGCGGGTCCGGTCGTACGCGAGTTGACGGGCTGCCGGAACATGTACTTCCTGCTGCCGCCCGGCACGGCGGCCTCGTACCGCTGGCCGCCCGGCGACGCGCGCGTGCTGACGCGGAGCAGCGGCTGCGAGGCGTACGTGGGCGTCCCCGCGCTGGACGGGCTGACGTGGCCGCTGGACTGGCGCTCGCGACCCACCCGGGCCATGCCCTTCGTGGAGCCGGAACTGCTGCACCTGATCCTCTTGGAGGCCCGTGAGGCCGTCAGCGGGGCGCCCCGCCGGACAGGGGGGCCGCACGCGACGTGATCCGGGGGTCCGTGCCGTGCGCCCCCGGGTGTCCCGGCTGAAGGCAGAACCGCCGTACGGGACAGTCGTACGGGACGGCCGGACGGGACGGCCCCCGGCGCCGGGGGCCGGGGTGCGGCGGACGTGCCCTTTTCGGTCAACCACCTTCGAAGAAACGTTTGTTGAAAGACGAACCGCCGACGGCTACCAGCCAAAACAGGGCCGATTTAGTATGCGCGCGGGCGCTGGGGGCGGCTCAAGATCGGCATATGGAGGTGCCACGGGTGCTCACAGCACCTTGTGACGGATGCCGACCTGAGGAGTTCCCCCACATGCGATTCGGACTTCTGTACCAGCTCCAGTTGCCCCGACCGTGGGACGGCGACAGCGAGGAGCGTCTCTTCCACGAAGCGCTGGAGCAGATCGAATTGGCCGACCGGCTCGGCTACGACCACGTCTGGGCGACCGAACACCACTTCCTGGAGGAGTACTCCCACTCCTCCGCCCCGGAGGTGTTCCTCGCCGCCGCAGCCGCCCGTACCCAACGGATTCGGCTCTCCCACGGCATCGTCACCCTGGCCCCGTCCGTCAACCACCCGGTGCGGGTCGCCGAGCGGATCGCCACGCTCGACCTGATATCGGGCGGGCGCGTCGAGTTCGGCACGGGCCAGGGCAGCTCCCAGATGGAGCTGGACGGCTTCGGCGTCGACCGCACCACCAAGCGGGACCAGTGGCGGGAGGCGATCGGCGTCGTCGCGCGGATGCTCGCGGAGGAGCCGTTCACCGGGCACCAGGGCCGCTGGATCGACGTACCGCCGCGCAACGTCGTGCCGAAGCCGAAGCAGCGGCCCCACCCGCCGCTGTGGGTCGCCTGCACCGCCCGACCGACCATCGAGGCCGCCGCCCGCGCCGGCCTGGGCGCCCTGGCGCTGTCGTTCACCACGCCGGAGGAGGCGAAGGACTGGGTCGACCTGTACTACCGGGTGATCTCCTCCGACGACTGCGTGCCCGCCGGGCTCGCCGTGAACCCGAACTTCGCGGTGGCCCTGCCGTTCATGTGCCACCCCGACCCCGAGACCGCGTTCGACCGGGGCGTCGACGGCGCCCACTTCTGGTCGTACGGCCTCATGTACTACTACTTCCTCGGCAGGCACCGCCCCGGCAGCAGCGACATGTGGCGCCAGTTCCAGGAGACCCGCGACCAGCACGGCCTGTCCCGCAGCCCCGTCCAGGAACCCCCCGCGCCGGGCACCCCCGGGGCGCGGCTCGCGGAGATGGCGTCCCTGGGGCAGGGCATCGGCACGCCGGAGCAACTGGCCGACCTGGTCCGCCGGTACGAGGACGCCGGTGTCGACCAGGTCATCTTCGCCCCGCAACTGGGCAAGAACCGGCACGAGCACATCTGCGAGTCCCTGCGCCTGTTCGCCGAGGAGGTCATGCCCGAGTTCACCGCCCGCCGTGCCGCGCGGGACGCGGAGAAGGGCGCCCGCCTGGAGGTCCCGATCCAGCGGGCCCTGACCAGGATCCCCCCGGCGAGGACGGACATCGGGGACTACGTCGTCGCCCCGGAGCTGGGCGACTGAAGAGGAGAGGGACCCGGCCGGGCGAGGGGCCCGGCCGGACCGCTTGGGCGGGCGACCGGTCGCCGGGCGACGGCGCAAGGCATCGGTGCCGCCTGCCTCTCAGACCCATTTCCACCGCCGCACGCTCTCGTCACCGGCCTCCAGCATCCGAGCGATCTGGGCATTCGAACGTCCCTGATCGAACAACTCAGCCGCCCGCACACGCCGGGCCTCGGCCACCTGCGGTCGCATCAAAGGAGGAACGACGGGTCCGCAGACAACAGGCGAAGGCTTGAAAGACATGACGCCAGACTCCTACCAATGAGCCCACCACACCCACCGAAATTACGAAAAGATCAGCAGGGCGGCCTGCCAGTTGGAGCTTTTACTCTATGTCGGTGCGGCTTCAGAGCACCCGAGTGGCGAGGGACAGATTTACACCGGAGCAGCAGGAAGCGCTGTAGGAACTCGACATCGAATGGGCGATGTAAAGTTTAATCGCCCGAAACCCAGATATAGCCATATGTTCGGACCACTTCGTTCGCTAGGGTCTCGATTGCCCTGATGTCCGCATCGAGGTCGGCGTTCCCATGCCTCATTAGCTTCAGCTCGCGAATTAGAGCAGCAGACTGAATCGAATTGAACATCGTGTCGCCGTATTGATCGATCGCCGAGAAGATGGTTCCTTCAGTAGCCCTATCGATGATCCTCTCAAGCGATGCTCCCGCACCCCTCACATGCTTGCGCTCGTGAATGCGATTCTCGACGTATACGGAAAGCCCCATGCTCTACCTCCTAATTTTTAAGGGGGTCAATTCCCTGGAATCGACCCCCTTACGTTTCCCTCTTGTTGCTTACGGCTTCGGAATCGGGTGCATCGTCCTTACCGTCCCGTACTTGTCTTGGACGACCCGATACCAGGTCGTGGGCATGCTGCCCGAGTCTATTGACAGGTTTCCTACGATGCTGCCAAAGTCTACATCACGTTCATAGAAACCTTTTTCGTTCGGACCGCCGCATGCGCACATGTTCGCCCTATCAACGAGGGCGTCCAGGTCTACGTGCGCTTCGAATATGCTCTTTTCTGAGATGGCAAGAGATCCCCCCGGCATGTGCTTACTTCGCACATATGCCTCACTTAGATCATCCAGCATCGCGTCTACACAGTTCGCGATCGGCAAACTGCTCCGGAATGCTGCATTGCGCGTAACGTTCGGATCTGGGCATTTTGCATACCTTGCTGCCCGCGCAGAGCGAACAATGTCATCCAGATTCGCGAAAGCCTTTGCCTTACCGACCGGGAGGGCTGATGCAACTGCCCACAGGCAGTCACTAAGAGCGGGATTTTCGATACACTTCTTTATGTCGTTGAGCCCGGTGGCTTCCCAGAATATCTCGGTCATCACCGCGTCGGGCTTGTAGAAGACGAGTTCGCCGTCGCCATCCGCTGCGCCGTAGGCGCATGGCGGGAGGTTATCCCTGTTCATGGGTATGTGGCACTTGGGCTTACTTTCGCGCTCTTCCTTGCGCTGCTCCTCCGCGGTCCGACGTATCGCGGCTAGCTCGGCCTCGCGCTTCTTGAGGACGTCTTCCCAGGCTGCTGACGCATCGGCTTCGGCTTCCTCGGCGCTCTTCCCTGCGGCGAGGGCATCCTTTCGGGCTACGTCAGCCGACTGTCGCGCTTCGGTAGCAGAGATACGTGCATACTGGGCTGAAAATTCTGCCTGTGCGGCAGATTCTTCGGCCTTGATGGCGTCCTGATTGGCGCGGTTGGCCGCGTTGCGTGCGGTGGTAGCGGAGGTTTTTGCCTGGGCGGCGCTGGCTTCCGCACGGTCGGCGGCGGCGTCGGCCTGAGTTGCGTAGCCAGCTGCGAGCTTGGCGCTTTCTTCAGCGGCAAGCCGTGACTGTTCGGCTTTGTCATCTGCCTTGTTGGCGAGGAACGCTGCCTGGGCGGCACGGTAGCTGTCTTCGCGGGCCTTGATGGCAATACTTTCGCCTTCGGCGATGAGCCGATCGACCTGGGCGATGTGAGTATAGGAGAGTTGATCTTTGCGGTCGGCCATGTACTGGCCGACCTGGATGAAGGTGTGGAGCTCGTCGGCGGGCGCGTTCAGTGCGACCTTCGCGGCTGCCTTTACCTCGGGGCCGCCATCGTTGAACAGTTTGCTGGCCACAGCCCGTTCATCGGTGTTACGTGCGCTGTACTGGGTGTTGTTGAGGAAGATGCGCAGCGCGGCGATGCTGCCGTCCAGCAGGGCCTTCTTCGCGGCACTCTTCGTGCTGGTACCACCGGTGTTGTAGATGCGGGTGATCTCGGCACGGTAACTGGTCTCGGCGACTTTATACTGCCCCGAGGTGTAAAAGTCACGAACTTGCTGATCGGTACCCTTGAGCGCTTCGGCCGCTGCGGTACGTACAGGTTCATAGGGGCTGGTGGTGGAAAGGTCGGCGACCTGCTGACGAATCTCGTATGCAACGCCCTCCTGCCATCCGGTACGAAGGTACTCCAGGACGTCCTCGTCGGTGCCTGCAAGGGCCTGGGCTGCGGCGTCCTTCCTCCAGGATCCGAAGTACTGCAGCGCGCGAAGCGCGAGGGCGCGGCCCTTCTTGACGATGGCTGTCCTGTCGGCGTCGGGTTGAGCAAGTTCAGCGGCCAGCGCCTTGGTGTCGTCCTCAATCGCCTCGCCTTCCGCCACGGACATTGCCGCGTCCTTGGTGAACTCGTTGGCGACAGCCTGCTGTGTCCTGGCGCGTTCGATGGCGGCGTTGGTACGGGTGACTAGGTCTTCGGCCTCAGTGTCGCGGGCGAGAGCGAAGGTCTTCTTCGCGGTGGCCACGGCCTGCTCGGCGGTGTCGGCTGCTGCGTCTGCGAGGTTGGCCTGTGCAGTGGACTTAGCTGCTTGCTCGGATGCCGCCCACGCATACTTGGCCGCATCCTCAGCCGCATCGGCGGCCTTGTCGGCATGATTGGCTGCCGAGTTCGCAGCATCTCGTGCCTCATTCGCGGCCGTGGCCGACTTGCGAGCCAGTGCCTCAGCAGCAGAGGCCGCACGATTCGCCTCGTTCGCATGCCGGCGCGTCTCCGCCGCCGCAGCCCTCGCCTCTGCAGCCGAGCCACCGGCCGCTTCCGCATAGCTGGCCGCTTCATCGGCCGCGCTTGCCGCGCTGTTCGCATTGTTCGTCGCGGACCTGGATGCCGCGGCGGCATCGGCCGCCGCCAGCGATGCCAGACCGGCCTGCTCTGCCGCCTTCGCGGCACGTCGGGCCAGCTCACCGGCCTTGCGTGCATCGGACGCACGATCTGCGGCTTCCTGCGCCTTACTCCGGTCCTTTCCTGCCGCGATCGCTGCGTTTGAAGCACGCGCAGCAGCGTCTGCTGCAGCTACGGCTGCGTTCGCAGTCTGCGCCGCCGCCAGGGCAGCCCGACGCGCAGAACGGTTAGCAGCGTCGGCCGCACCGATTGCGGTCTGCGCCGCATCAGCCGCAGCCCGCGCCGCATCAGCGGCCTGCTTCGACTTGATAGAGGCCCGGTTCGCATCAGCCTTCGCCGCCTCGGTCTCCCGCGCGGCCCGCTGCGCGGCTTCATCAGCCAGGGCCGCTGCGGCAACCGCCTTGGCGGAGGCCTCCTCAGCCTTATCGGTGGCCTGCTCGGCCTGCTCGGCCTGCTTGCCTGCTTGCTCGGCTTGCTCAATCAACTGCTCGATCGTGGCGTGCTCCTGATCACGGTTACGCGCCACGAACCAGCCGACCGAGGAGGCCCTCTGCCCGTCGACGGGTCTCTGCTACTTCCACTACATCGAGAAGGACTACTACTCCGGCGATGAGACGAAGCGCTGGGTGAACCACCCGCAGCCGGCCTCCTGCTACTACATGGACCGCGCGGTGGCGGGACAGAACTGGACGAACAAGACCATCTACCTCAGTAGGACGTCCTGTGCGGACGGAGCGGTCGCTGACGCCCAGGTCGCGCCCCACTCGTCCTGGCGCGACGAGAGCAGGCCCTACTACGCCTTCATCACGCCGTAAGCGCGGTGAGACGTCCCGCCCCGGCCGGCGACGGACGGGGCGGGACGGCGGTCCACCCCCAGGCGCGGTGGAGGGCCGTGGCGAAGGCCGCGGCGAGCTTGTGCTCGCCCGTCGGGCCCGGGTGGGTGCCGTCGTACGTGTCCGTCCGCAGGTCGTAGCCGGCGGGCGGCGCGGCCATGACCAGCGGCGAGCGGGGCGTGGACAGGTCGGCGGCCGTCGCCGCGAGGAGGCGGTTGAAGCGGGCGCACTCCGCCGCGAAGGGCGGCTCCTCCTCGGCCCGCACGTTCGGGATGACCGGCAGCAGCACCGCCCGCACGTCCGGGTTGGCGGCCCGCGCCGCCGCGAGGAACGCGCGGACGTTCTCCGTCGTCTGGTCGCTGTTCGTGTAGAAGCCCAGGTCGATCAGGCCCAGCGAGACCAGCAGCACGTCCGCGCCGGACGCCGCCACCGCCTCCCCGACGAGCGGCGCCATGTGCAACCAGCCCTCGCCCCAGCCCGCCAGGTGCGCCCGCGCCTCCTCGGGGAACGCCGGGTCCGCGTACGCCGTCGACACCGGGGCACCCGCCACCGGGTCGTACAGCGTCGTCCGCGGGCCCACGATCGCGTACCCGCCGGGGCCGAACACCGCCTCCAGGTGCTGCCACATGCGGTAGCGCCAGGTGTGCTCGCCGGCGCTTCCGATGGTCATGGAGTCGCCGACGAACATGAACCTGGGACGCATGGTCGCCATCATGGCCGGTGGCGTGCCCCGGACGCCACGTGACCGTGGACACTGGACGGCATGGCTACCCTCCGCGCCCCCGCCCGCGCGCCGCGCGCCTTCGCGGGCCGTGTCGCCGCCCGTGTGCCGCGTGTCCTCCCGGGCCGTGTCGCCGCCCGTGCGTCGCGTCCCCTCCCGGGGCGTGCCGTTCGTGTGTCGCGTGCCTTTCCGGGCGGTGCCGCTGCCCGTGTGTCGCGTGCCTTTCCGGACGGTGTCGCCGCTCGCGTGTCGCGCGCCCTCCAGGGCCGTGCCGTTGCCGTCGCCCTCGCCGCGGCGCTCCTCGCGGTGGCGGGTCCCGCCGGGCCGGCCGCCGCGGACGACGACGATGACGACGGCTTCACGTTCGCCGACGCCCGCATCACCGAGTCCAGCGGCCTCGCCGCCAGCCGCGCCCACCCCGGCGTGTACTGGACCCACAACGACCAGGACGAGCCGCGGGTCTTTGCCGTCGACGGGCGCACCGGCGAGACCGTCGCGACCGTCACCCTGCGCGGCGTGGGGAAGCCCCGCGACATGGAGGCCGTCTCCGTGGGCCCCGACGGGTACGTGTACGTCGGTGACATCGGCGACAACCTGAACGGCTCGTGGAAGCACGTGTGGATCTACCGCTTCCGCGAGCCGGAGCGGCTGCGCGACACGGCCGTCGACGCCACGCAGTACACGGTGGGGTACGAGGACGGGCCGCGCGACGCGGAGGCGCTGATGGTGCACCCGCGTTCCGGGCGCGTGTACATCGCGTCGAAGAACGAGGAGGGCGGCGGCCTGTACGAGGGCCCGGCGAAACTGACCACGCGGGACATCAACGTGTTCCGCCGCGTCGGGGAGGTGCCGTGGGTGACGGACGGCGCGTTCTCGCCGGACGGCAAGCGGTTGGTGCTGCGCGGCTACTTCAGCGCCCGCGGCTACGCCTGGAAGGACGGGCGGCTCGGCGCCGACGACCGCGTACGGGCGCCGCTCCAGGCCCAGTCGGAGGCGGTGACGTACACGGCGGACGGGTCGGCGCTGATGTTCGGCACGGAGGGCGTGGGGAGCCGGGTCGTGCGGGTCCCGGTGGAGGGCACGGGCGCGGCCTCGACGCCGGCCCCGTCGCCTCACCCGTCCCAACCGCCCTCGGCCTCCCCGGCGTCCCCGGAGCTTCCGGTGTTCCCGTCGCCCGGGGACAGCGCGGGCGCGGCGTCCGGGGACGACAAGCCGGGCGGCGGCTCGGGCCACACCCTGGGCCTCGCCGTCCTGGGCGCGACGCTGCTGGTGGGCCTGCTGCGCCTGCGCATCCGGGGCATCCGGGGCGGCAGGGCGCCGGGGGCGTGAGGGGAACGGCGACGGTGACGGGGATGGTGGGGCGGTGACCGGGACGGTGGGGCGGTGACGGTGATGGTGACGGGGACGGTGGGGTGGCCGGGGGCGCGGGAACGGTGACTGTGGGGCGGCCGGGGCGCCGGGGCGCGGGTGGGCGCCCCTGCGCGGCCGGTCCGTCAACGGCAGGGAACGGTCGGACCGTTGAGCATCGCGCCCGCCACCTGCTGGCCCTTGGGGGTCCAGTAGCCCAGCTTCGAGACGACCGTCGAGCAGGTGTCCGGCGGCAACGTGACGTGGACGGTCACCGTGGCCGGGCGGCCGGGCTGGAGGTCGGTGAACGCGCAGTCCAGGGCGTGGGCGCTGCGGGTCGTCGCCGGGTAGCGGCCGGTCAGCGGGTTGACGCAGCGGACGTCCGTGGACGCCAGCGCGATCCCGGTGCCCGGCTCCCCGATGAGCCCGAAGCGGGCGCTGCCGTCCCCGTCATCGCCGCCGCCGGTCCGCTCCACCGTGTACGTGAGGGTCGTCGTCTTCCCCGGGGCGAGCACGGCCGGGGGCGCGACCTCGATGCGGTGCATGGGCGCGGGCTTCGGCGCGGCGAGGGTGAACGTCGCGGTGACGGTGCCCGTCACCGGCGTGGTCGGGGTCCGTTCCGTGCCGCTCACGCGGACGGCCGCCGTGACCTCGTACGTGCCGGGGCCCGGGTAGTCGGCGCGGGTGCCCAGCGTGCCGGACGCGGCGCCGTCCTCGTCGCCCCGGCGGGCGGTCCACGTACCGGAGACGGTGCAGGCGCAGTCGGCCGCGGCGGACACGGTCATGGCGGCCCCGGCGACCGTGACGCACAGCCCGACGGCCGGTCCGGCGGCCGGCCCGGCGGTAGGCGCGGCACCCCGCTGGGTCAGGGGAGCGGTGGGGGCGCAGTGGGAGACGGGCGGGGGAGCGGCGTCCCGCGCGCCGGGCGCCGCGGCGGCGGGGACGGCGCCCGCGAGGACGGTCAGGGCCGCCGCCGCGAGGGCGGCCGGCAGGGGGGTTCCGAGACGCACTGCGTGCCTCCTGGTCTGTGCGGTTGTGTCGGCTGTACGCCACCGATGCTGCGCGACGGGCCGGGCGCCCGCGCGCCGACTGGTCCATCAGGAGTGCGACGCGCCGCCCACGGGCGTACGAACCGGCGCGCCGCCCCGGCGGGATGCCCCGGCGAGGTGCCCCGGTGGCGTGCCGGCCACCCCGGTGACGGGGCGTCACGACCTGGCCGCGTGCCCAAGGGTGCCGGCCGCCCTGCCCGTGGGGTGTTCGGTGTGCCGCACTGTCCGTGGGGATGCCGACCGGCGCGTCGCCCCGCCCAGGGGGCGCTGGCCGGTGCGCCGACCCCCCGTAGGGGCGCCGACCCCTATAGGGGTGCCGCCCTCCGTAGGGGGGCCGCTCCCCGTAGGGGGTGCTGAGCCCCGTAGGGGTGCCGCTCCACCCGTAGGGGCGCTGGCCCCTGTAGGGGCGCCGCCCTCCGTAGGGATGCCGCTCCACCCGTAGGGATGCCGACCTCCGGTGGCGGGGTGTCACGGCCGGGCCGCGTGTCCCCGGGGTGCCTCCGCCTTCTCCGCCACCTTCGCCTCGAATCCGCGCACCAGGCAGCTCAGCCCGAACGCGAAGTGGTCGAACTCCGCCGAGAACGTGTCCTCCGACAGCCGCGCCATCAGCGGGAACTCCCCGCTCGACATCACGCGCGTCAGGATCGGCTCCTGGCTGCGCCAGAACTCCTCGTCGCTGACACCCGTCTCCCTCGCCGCCTCCGCCGCCTCGATCTCCATCCGGGCGATGCCGCTGGTGAAGCTCTGCACGGCGATGATCACCGACAGGGTCTCGGGGTCGCTCAGCCCCATGCCCCGCAGCCCGGCCAGGGCGACCTCCAGCGCGCGCAGGGTGCCCGGCCCGAGGACGCTGCGGCTCTGGTTGATCTTCAGTAGCCAGGGGTGGCGCCGGTACAGGGCGAGGTGGCCGCGCGCCAGCGCCTCGACGCCGTCGCGCCAGTCGTCCGGGGTCCGCGCGGGCGTGCCGGGCGGGAGGCCCTGCACCCGGTCGAGCATCAGGTCCAGCAGCTCGGCCTTGCCGGGGACGTACCGGTACAGCGACATCGTGCCGACGCCCAGCTCGGTCGACAGCCGCCGCATCGACACCGCGCCGAGCCCCTCCGCGTCGGCGAGCTCGACGGCCGCGGTGACGAGCGCGTCCAGGGTCAACCCGCGTTTCGGCCCGCGGCTGGGCGGCTCGCCCGCCCCCCAGAGGAGCTCCAGGCTGCGGTGGACGTCACCGCTGCCGCTCGTCGTCGTGTCGCCTCCGCTGCTGGTCATGGCGTCAGCGTACGGCCCGGAAATCCCCCGCCGGAAAAAAACCGAGTACGCCGTACGCGCACCGGGGCGTGCCGCATTCGGCTCCCGTACGGAACCCCGCGGCGACCCCGCGGCGACCCCGCGGCGACCCCGCGGCGACCCCGCGGCGGCCCCGTGGCGGCCCCGCGGCGGCCCCGTGGCGGCCCCGCGCCCGACGGGCGGGGCCGGCCGGGCACGGCGAAGGGCCCGGCCGCCGCCGCGTCCTGCCGACGCGCGGTGCCGGGCCCTTCGCGGAACGGTCCTACGACCGCCCCGGGGTCCTACAGCTTCTCGATGACGTAGTCGACGCAGGCCGTCAGCGCCTCGACGTCGGCCGGGTCGACCGCCGGGAACATCGCGATGCGGAGCTGGTTGCGGCCCAGCTTCCGGTACGGCTCCGTGTCGACGATGCCGTTGGCGCGCAGCACCTTGGCGACCGCGGCGGCGTCCACCTCGTCGGAGAAGTCGATCGTGCCGATGACCTGCGACCGCTTCGCCGGGTCCGCGACGAACGGCGAGGCGTACTTGGACTCCTCCGCCCAGCCGTACAGCGTCCGGGAGGAGGTGGCCGTGCGGCGCACCGCCCAGTCCAGACCGCCCTGGTCGTTGATCCACTTGAGCTGCTCGTTCAGCAGGAACAGCGTGGCGAGCGCCGGGGTGTTGTACGTCTGGTTCTTGAGGGAGTTGTCGATCGCGGTCGGCAGCGAGAAGAACTCCGGCACGTGGCGGCCCGAGGCGTGGACGCTGCGGGCGCGCTCCAGGGCGGCCGGGGAGAACACGCCGATCCACAGGCCGCCGTCGGCGGCGAAGGACTTCTGCGGCGCGAAGTAGTAGACGTCCGTCTCGGCGATGTCGACCGGCAGGCCGCCCGCGCCGGAGGTGGCGTCCACCAGGACCAGCGCGCCCTCGTCGGCGCCCTCGACGCGCCGGATCGGCGCGGCGACACCGGTGGAGGTCTCGTTGTGGGTGAACGCGTACACGTCGACGCCCGCCTCCGCCCGCGGCTCCGGGTGCGTACCCGGCTCCGAGGAGATGACGGTCGGCTCCTCCAGCCACGGCGCCAGCTTGGCGGCCTTGGCGAACTTGGACGAGAACTCGCCGAACGACAGGTGCTGCGACTTCGACTCGATCAGGCCGTGGGTCGCGACGTCCCAGAAGGCGGTGGAGCCGCCGTTGCCGAGGACGACCTCGTACCCCTCGGGCAGGGAGAACAGCGCGCGCACGCCGTCGCGGACCTCACCGACCAGGTTCTTGACGGGGGCCTGGCGGTGGGACGTACCGAGGAGGGACGTGCCGGTGGCGGCCAGGGCGTCCAGCGCCTCCGTACGCACCTTGGAAGGGCCCGCGCCGAAACGGCCGTCGGCGGGCTTGATGTCAGCGGGAATCTGGATCTCAGCCACGTGGGGAGCCTATCCGCTCCCGGGCACCCCCCAACCCCCCGTCCGCCGTCTGAGACGTCCTGTCCGGGCCGTGGCGCGGTTCGGGCGGGGCGGGGCACGGCTCCGGTGGGGTACGTGTGGGCACGAGGGGTAGTCGCATGGACACGTGGGGTCGTTGCCCGTCTCCGGTGAGGTCGTTGCCCGTCTCCGGTGGGGGTGTGGGACGGTCCCGGTGGGGGTGTGGGACGGCCCCGGTGGGGTGTGCGTGGCTCTGCCGGGTCGTGCGTGGCTCTGCCGGGCTGCGGTCCGCCTCCGGTGAGGTGGGGCGCGGCTTCGCGGGGGCGTGGCCCGTCCCCGGTGGGCCGGCGCGGGCCGATCGCGTGCGGTGCCGCGCGGGCCCGGGGCCGGCGGGCATGCTGGGGGCATGGGCGATCACGGGCAGCGGGAGGGCGTCCGGCACGGGACGCGCGGGAGCGGACGCGGGCACGGCGGAGGCGGACGCGGCGGGGGCGGGTACGGGCGCGGCGGGCACGGGCCCGGCGGGGGCGGGGGTGCGGGGGCCCTGGAGGCGGAGCTGCGCGCCGCGGTGCGCGGGGGCGTGGACTTCGGGCCGTCCGCGCGCGCCCTCGCCACCATGGACGCCTCCAACTACCGCCGCGTCCCCGTCGCCGTCGTCGCCCCCCGCGACGCGGACGACATCGCCGCCGCCCTGGAGGTGTGCCGGGCGCACGGCGTGCCCGTGGTGGCGCGGGGCGCCGGGACGTCCATCGGCGGCCAGGCCACCGGCACCGGCGTCGTCCTCGACCTCACCCGCCACCTGCGCGCCGTCCTCGCCGTGGACCCCGAGGCCCGCACGGCCACCGTCCAGCCGGGCGTCGTCCTCGACCGGCTCCGCGACGCCGTACGGCCCCACGGGCTCACCTTCGGCCCCGACCCGTCCACGCACAGCCGCTGCACCCTCGGCGGCATGATCGGCAACAACGCGTGCGGTGCCCACTCCGTCGCCTGGGGCACCACCGCCGACAACGTCCGCGAGCTGACCGTCCACACCTACCGCGGCGCCACCCTCCGCCTCGGCCGCGACGGGCGGGGCGCCCCCGACGGCGTCACCGACCTGGTCCGGCGGCACCTCGCGGCGATCCGCACCGGCTTCCCGCCCGGCCTGCCGCGCCGCATCTCCGGGTACGCCCTCGACGCCCTGCTCCCCGAGCGCGGCACGGACGTGGCCCGCGCGTTCTGCGGCAGCGAGGGCACCCTCGGCGTGGTGAGCGAGGCGGTCGTGCGGCTCGTCGAGGCACCGGCCGCCCGGGCGCTGGCGGTGCTCGGGTACGCCGACGAGAGCGCCGCCGCCGAAGCCGCCCCCGGCCTGCTCCCGCTGGGCCCGCTCACCGTGGAGGGCATGGCGGAGGACCTGGTCCGCGACCCGGCGGCCCGCGCCCGGCTGCCGAGGGGCGCGGCCTGGCTGTTCGTCGAGACCGGCGGGGCCGCCCCCGCCGAGGCCGCCGCGCGCGCCCGGGCCGTGCTGCGCGCCGCCGACGCGCTGGACGGCACCGTCGTCACCGACCCGGCCGCCCGGCGCGCCCTGTGGCGGGTCCGCGAGGACGCCGCCGGGACCGCGACCCGCACCCCCGAGGGCACCGAGGCGTGGCCCGGCTGGGAGGACTGCGCGGTGCCGCCCGCACGGCTCGGGCCGTACCTGCGGGACTTCCGCGCCCTGCTCGCCGCGCACGGGCTGCGCGGCACGCCCTACGGGCACTTCGGGGAGGGCTGCGTCCACGTCCGGATCGACTTCCGGCTCACCGACCCCGACGGCGTGCGCCGCTTCCGCCGCTTCTCGGAGGAGCTCGCCGACCTGGTCGTCGCGCACGGCGGCTCCCTGTCGGGCGAGCACGGCGACGGGATGGCCCGCGCGGAGCTGCTGCCGAGGATGTACGGGGACGAACTGGTCGGCCTGTTCGGCCGGTTCAAGGACCTGTGGGACCCGGACGGCGGGATGAACCCGGGGGTCCTCGCCCGCCCCGCCCCCCTCGACGGGAACCTCCGCTTCGACGTGCTGCCGCGCACCCCCGTCGACGTGGCGTTCGCCTACCCGGACGACGGCGGCGACTTCGGCACGGCCGTGCGCCGCTGCGTCGGCGTCGCCAAGTGCCGCGTCGAGGGGCCGGGCACGGGGACGGACGTGATGTGCCCGTCGTACCGGGCGACCGGCGAGGAGCGGCACTCCACGCGCGGCAGGGCCCGCCTCCTGCACGAGATGCTCGCCGGAGAGGTCGTCCCCGGTGGCTGGCGGTCGACGGAGGTGCGGGACGCGCTGGACCTGTGCCTGTCGTGCAAGGGCTGCCGCAGCGACTGCCCGGTCGGCGTGGACATGGCCACGTACAAGGCGGAGTTCCTCCACCACCACTACGCGGGCCGCCTCCGCCCCGCCGCCCACTACACGATGGGCTCCCTGCCCGCCCTGCTGCGCCTCGCCGCGCCCGTCGCGCCGCTGCTCAACGCCGCCGCGCGGGTACGGCCCCTCGCGGCGCTCGCCAAGCGGGCCGGCGGGATCGCGGCCGAACGGGACCTGCCGGAGCTGGCCCGCGAGACGTTCCGGGCGTGGGCGGCCCGCCGTACGGCCCCGCCCGGCCCTCCGCGCGCGTACGTGTGGCCCGACACGTTCACCGACCACTTCACGCCCTCGGCGGGCCGCGCCGCCGTCACCGTCCTCGAAGCGGCGGGCGTCCCGGTCGCGCTGCCGCCCGGGCGGGTGTGCTGCGGGCTCACGTACGTGTCGACGGGCCGCCTCGACCGGGCCCGCGCGGTCATGCGCCGCACCCTCGACGCGCTCGGCCCCGTCCTCGGCGCCGGCGCGCCGCTGGTGGTGCTGGAGCCGAGCTGCGCGGCGGCGCTGCGCACGGACCTGCCGGAGCTGCTGCCCGGCGACCCGAGGGCGCGCGCGGTGGCCGCGTCGGTCCGTACGTTCGCCCAGGCCCTGGAGGAGCTGGCGCCCGACTGGCGCCCGCCCCGCCTCGACCGGCCGGTCGCCGGGCAGACCCACTGCCACCAGCACGCCGTCCTCGGCGACGCCGCCGAGCGCCGCCTGCGCGAGCGCGCCGGGCTGACCGGGGAGCTGAGCGGCGGTTGCTGCGGCCTCGCCGGGAACTTCGGCTTCGAACGCGGCCATCACGACGTGTCCGTCGCCTGCGCCGAGGACCGGCTGCTGCCCGCCGTCCGCGCCGCCGCCCCCGGCACGGAGCTGCTCGCCGACGGCTTCTCCTGCCGCACCCAGCTCGCCCAGCTCGCGGGCCGCCGCGCCCGCCACCTCGCGGAGGTCCTGGCGGAGGCCCTGCCGGGGGACCGGCCGGGGAGCCCACCGGGGGACCCCCTGGGGGGTCCGCCGGGGAGCCTGCCGGGAAATGCGCCGGGGAACCCGTGAGGGAACCCACGGGGGACCCGCCGGGGAGCCCCCCGGGGGCCCGTCCGGTTCCGGGGCGGGCGGCGACCCCGGAGCCCGGGGCCGGGCACCCCGCCATAGCCGTGGGTCGGTTTCGCTGCTTACCGTGGGAGGACCAGCCACGCGGCGGAACGGACCTCCCGGAAGGCGGCCCGCCCGCGCGCGACGTACGCGCACGAAGAAGAGGTCCCGGTGAAAGACGCCCGTACCGCAGACGCCTCGGCGGTCACCCGCCCCGAGTCGGCCGCAGCCCGCCCGCACGGCCCGGACGGCCGCGCGCCGGGCGCCGGAACCGGTGCGGTCGGGCCGGTCGCGCTGGTGGTGGGCGGCGCGCTGTCCCTACAGTTCGGCGCGGCCGTCGCCGTCCTGCTGATGCCGCGCGCGGGCGCCCTCGGCGTCGTGTCGCTGCGCCTGGCGCTCGCCGCGCTCGTCCTGCTCGTGGTGTGCCGCCCCCGGATGCGCGGCCACAGCCGCTCCGACTGGGGGACCGTCGTGGCGTTCGGCGCCGCGCTGGCCGGCATGAACGTCTGCTTCTACCAGGCCATCGACCGCATCCCGCTCGGCGCGGCCGTCACCCTGGAGGTCCTCGGCCCCCTCGCCCTGTCGGTCGTCGCGTCCCGGCGCCTGGTGAGCCTCGTGTGGGCCGGGCTGGCCCTGGCGGGCGTGGCGCTGCTGAGCGGCGGCGGCTTCGACCGGCTGGACCCGGTCGGCGCGGGCTTCGCCCTCGGGGCGGGGGCGATGTGGGCCGTGTACATCGTGTTCAGCGCCCGTACCGGGCGGCGCTTCCCACAGGCCGACGGCCTCGCGCTGGCCATGGCGGTGGGCGCGGTGCTCAGCCTGCCCCTGGGCGTCGCGGAGGCGGGGGCGAAGCTGGCCGTGCCGTCGACGCTGGGGCTGGGGCTGGCGGTCGCGCTCCTGTCGTCCGTCCTGCCGTACACGATGGAGCTGATGGCGCTGCGGCGGCTGCCGGCGGGGACGTTCGCGGTGCTGATGAGCCTGGAGCCGGCGGTGGCGGCGCTGGCCGGGTTCCTGGTGCTGCACCAGGCGCTGTCGGCGACGGACGCGGCGGCGATCGCCCTGGTCATCGCGGCCAGCATCGGCGCGGTCCGCTCCCGCGCGGCCCGCTGACCGGTGGGCCCGCCGCGCGGGCGCGCGGCAGGCCCCGTTCATCCGTGCCGTGTCACCGGAGGATCAGAACTTCCCCCGGTAGCCGGTCAGGTCGGCCTCCTGGCAGGCGATCGAACCGATGAGGCATGCCACGTTGGCGTACTTGCGCGTGTAGACGTTCGTGACCTTCCCCCCGTTGTAGATGTAGATGTGATGGTTGGGCATCAGGCGGTGCTTGCCGGAGCGGATGGTCCAGTTCCCGCTCTGGGTCAACTGGATGGTGATGGCGCCGTTGATGGCGCCCTTGACTCCCCCGAGCCCCTTGCAGAACGGGTTGGTGGCGTGCGTGACCATCCGCAGGTCCACGTAGTTGCTGCCCGAACCCAGCTTCTTCGCCACCATGTCCTTGTTGCTGGCGGTCTTGGTCGCGACGAGCTTGCCGGTGCTCTTCTTGTACGCCTTGGTGGCCCCGATGGACGAGTGGCCCGCGACCTTCTTGGTGCTCCAGGTGATGTTCGCGTGCAGGGCGGTGCGGTACCTGCTCGACTTCCAGTCGAACGCCGTGCGGTTGTCACCGCCGAACTGGTAGCCGCTGCCGTAGTCGCAGCCCGTCTTGGGGGCGTCGATCTTCGCCTGGGGGATGAAGGTGATCCAGGACAGCGTGGTCGTCTTGGCCGCCGCCGCGGCGGTCGCCTGCGCCACGGCCTCCCGGCGCATGTCCGTCAGCGAGTCTGAGGTCGGAAGGGAGACCTTCATCCCCCACGCGCGCGCGTCCGGCTCGCCCTTCTCCGGCAGGACCGGCAGCACCCGGTAGTCGTGGTCGGTGCCCGGCTCCACCTGCGTGTCGCGGAACGAGGTGACCCCCGCCTCCAGGTCGGCCACCCGCACGCCGTCCCGGACGACCGCGTAGCGGGCCTGCGGCGCGTACGCCTCCCACGACAGGTCCACGAACGAGGAGCCGTAGGCCGCGGTGATCCCCTGGTGCGCCATGGAGCGGTCGACGACCGCCGACGCGCCCGAAGCGGACCGCACCACGCCGAGGCCCTGCGCCGCCATGGCCCTGCCCGCGGCGCTCCGCGCGCTCACCCCGGACACGTCCTCCGTGCCGTCGCCGGCCAGCGCGGATATGGAGAACTCCGGAGCGTCCGGGCGGGGGTCGGCGGCGGGGGCCGCGGTCGACGGCAGTCCGGTCGCCAGCACCGTCAGCGGAACGACCGCCAGCGAAGCCGCCCTCACAACAGAGCGACGATTCATGTTTCCTCCCGTTTTTTGGTTGTGCGCTCCCTCGGGAGCACCCCGCGCGTGGCATGGCTATGCCAATTGCCTGTACGGGGTGGTCAGTCCCGGGAACACGCGAAGTGCCATCATTGGGCATGCGGGGAGCCACTCCCGCACCGGGGGTGCCCTTCGCGCGCCCGACGACGCCGACGTCCAACAGCTAGGGATCCGCCATGACCACCCGGACCACGGACAGCCCCGCTTCCCTCTACGGCGTCGTCTCCCTCGCCCTCGGCGTGATCGGCCTGGTCGGCGCCGTGCTCGTCAGCTACGTGGGGATCGCCGTCCCGGCGCTGTGCGGCGCCCTCGCCGTCACCTTCGCGGCCCTCGGCCTGGCGAAGCGGATCCACCGCGTCCAGTGCGCCGTCGGCCTGGTCACCGGCGGCCTGGCCCTGCTCTACCCGGTCTTCCTCCTGGCCACCTTCGGCGGCTAGGGCGGGTACCGAAAGCGGATCAAGATGTTCGTTCCGGCCCTCGCGTGTGTCATGTGATGCTCACGTCATGACTGATCAACGCGAGGTTGCCATCGTCCGCTGGCCGGGTCAGGCCCCTTCCGTCCGGGATGGGCTGGCAGAGCTGCTGGCGGCCTACCATCTGCAGACGCAGGCCGAGAAGGGTGAGGCTGTCGCCGGTGTGGATGGGTTGCCGGACCGATACCGGGTGGAAATCGCGGATCCACAGGCCGTGTTCGTCGACGATGTCGTACTGCTGGCGCTGAGCGGGGGCACCGCGGTGGGCTGCCTGGTGGTGACCGCCGCTGTCGACGGACGGTCCGAGGTCAAGAGGCTCTGGACGGACCCGGCGTTCCGGGGACGGGGCATCGCGTCCAGCCTGGTCAGCGCCGCGCTTGTGCATGCTGCGGAAAGCGGCGTCAGCGCGGTGCGGCTGTCGGTGTGGAAGTGGCGGGCAGGCGCGATCGCCCTGTACGAGCGGCTCGGATTCACCGTCACCGAGTCGTGGGACGAGCGGGACCAGCTGGTCTGCATGGAACGAGCCGTGTGAGTGGTCACAGCCATTCATCGACGGCCGCGACGAGGACGGTCGCCTCGTAGCGGACCGCGAGCTCGTCACAGCGCGTAGCCACGGCACGGTGTCTTTTGAGGCGGTTGATGCCGCGCTCCACCGCATGACGCGCCTCGTAGCCCGCCGGGTCGAACTTCGGTGGCCGTCCGCCGCGGGAGCCGCGTCTCCTGCGGCATGCCGGTGGGCGCGCACAACGGTGGAATCGACGTTGATGACCCAGGTGATCAGGTCCTTCGCGTCAGCCCGGGCCTGCAGTTGGGTGAGGACCCGCTGCCAGGCGCCGTTTCGCTGCCAGCGGCGGAACAGGTCGTACACCCGGCTCCACGGCCCGTACTCCTCGGGGATGTCCCGCCGGGGGACGCCCGCGCGGACCCGGAACCGTATGCCGTCGATCAGCCTGCGCCGGATCCGTATCGGCGGCCGGCCGGGCTTCTTGCCCCTGGGCAGCAGCGGTTCCAGCGCTGTCCACCGTGCGACGGCCAGATCTCCACGCGCCACGAGCCACGTTCATCCCATGCTCATGATCCACTTTCGGTACACGCCCCGGGGAGCACCGCCCCCGCGACCCCTGCGCCCCCGCGACCCCTGCGCCCCCGCGACCCCTGCGGCCCCGCGGCCCCGCGGCGCCCGTCCCCCACGCGGCGCCCGTCCCGCACGAGGCGCCCGTCCCGCGCGGAGGCTCAGCCCAGGGCCCCGTCCAGCAGGCGGGACCACTGGGCGACCACCCGTTCGCGGCGGGCCCCGTCGTCCGTCAGGAGCGTCGCCAGCCCCAGCCCCCGCGCCATGTCCAGCAGCCCCTGCACCGTCTCCCGCACCCCCGGCACCGACTCGTCCGCGCCCAGCAGCTCCACCGCCATCCGGTGCGCCTCCCGGCCGACGCGGGCCTCCAGCTCCGTGACGCGCGGGCGCAACTGGTCCTCGTCGGACGCGGCCACCCACAGGTGCAGGGCCGCCCGGAACAGCGGCCCCGTGTACAGGGCGACCAGCGCCTCGACGACCTCCGCGCGGCCCTTGCCGTCCAGCGCGCGCAGCGCCTGCGACCGCTCCTCGGCGACGTACTCGACCGCCGCCAGGAACAGGTCCTCCCGCGTCGGGAAGTGGTGCTGCGCCGCCCCGCGCGACACGCCCGCCCGCTCGGCGACGACGGTCACCGTGGAGCCCGCCCAGCCGCGTTCGGCCAGGCAGGCCACGGCGGCTTCGAGCAGCCGCTGCCGGGTGGCGCGGCTGCGGTCCTGCTTGGGGGTCACATCGCCCATGCGGGGTCCCGTCGTTCCAGGAAGGCCGTCATTCCCTCGCGCGCCTCCGCCGAGGCGAAGAGCGTCGCCGAGCGCTGGACGAGGTCTTCCGCGTCCCGCTCGAAGGTCTCCAGCACCCTAGCCGTCACCAGCCGCTTCGACGCGGCCAGCCCCTGCGGCGACCCCTTCCGCAGGGCGTCGAGCAGCGGCGCGAGCACCCCGTCGACCTCCGGCGCGGCGACCGTCACCAGGCCGATCCGCGCCGCCTCCGCCGCGCCGAAGGACTCGCCGGTCAGGTAGTAGCGGGACGCCGCCCGCTCGTCGAGGCGCGGCAGCAGCGTCAGCGAGACCAGCGCGGGCGCCACCCCGATCCGCACCTCCGTCAGCGCGAAGTCCGACGCCTCCGACGCCACGACCAGGTCGCAGGCCGACACGAGCCCCACGCCGCCCGCCCGCACCCGCCCCGCGACCCGCGCCACGACCGGTTTGGGCAGCTCCACGATCCGCCGCAGCAGCGCCACGAACGCGTACGGGCTCGGCGGGGCCTTCAGGTCGGCGCCCGAGCTGAACGTGGAGCCGGTGTGGGTGAGGACCACCGCCCGTACCTCCGGGTCCTTCGCGCACTCCTCCAGCGCGTCCGCCAACTCCGCTACCAGGCGGGCGGAGAGGGCGTTGCGGGTGTCCGGGGCGTCCAGGGTGAGCGTGGTGACGGCGCGGTCGTGGGCGGTGGTGACCAGGGGCATGGCTCTCGCCTCCGATGGAGTGGGTCAGTACGACTTGGGAAGTCCCAGGGACTGGTGCGAGACGTAGTTCAGGATCATTTCCCGGCTCACCGGCGCTATGCGGGCCACCCGCGACGCGGTGACGAGCCTGCCGAGCCCGTACTCGCGCGTGAGGCCGTTGCCGCCGAGGGTGTGCACGGCGTGGTCGACGGCGCGCACGCACGCCTCGGCCGCCGCGTACTTCGCCATGTTGGCGGCCTCACCGGCGCCGACGTCGTCGCCCGCGTCGCACAGGAGGGCCGCCTTGCGGGTCATGAGCCCGGCCAGCTCCAGTTCGATGTGGGACTGGGCCAGCGGGTGCGCGATGGCCTGGTGGGCGCCGATCGGCTCCTTCCACACCCGGCGCTCCTTCGCGTACGCCACCGCCTTCGCGAGCGCGTACCGGCCCATGCCCAGCGCGAACGCCGCCGTCATCACCCGCTCCGGGTTCAGCCCCGCGAACAACTGGAGCAGCCCCGCGTCCTCGTCGCCGACCAGCGCGTCGGCGGGCAGCCGCACCTCGTCCAGCACCAGCTCGAACTGCTTTTCGCGGGCGCGCAGTTCCATGTCGATGGCGGTCCGGTGGAAGCCCGGCGCGTCCCTCGGGACGACGAACAGGCACGGCTTCAGCGCGCCCGTGCGCGTGTCCTCCCTCCGGCCGACGATCATCGTGTCCTCGGCCAGGTCGACGCCGGACACGAACACCTTGCGGCCCGACAGGACCCAGCCGTCCGGGGTGCGGCGGGCGGTGGTGGTGATGCGGTGCGCGTTGGAGCCCGCGTCCGGCTCCGTGATCCCGAACGCCATGATGCGGCTGCCGTCCGCGAGCCCCGGCAGCCAGCGCCGCTTCTGCTCCTCGGTGCCGAACCGGGCGATGACCGTGCCACAGATCGCGGGGGAGACGATCAGCAGCAGCAGCGGGCAGCCCTGGGCGCCCAGCTCCTCCAGGACGGTGGCGAGTTCGGCGATGCCGCCGCCCCCGCCGCCGTACTCCTCGGGCAGGCTCACGCCGAGGTAGCCGAGCTTGCCCGCCTCCCGCCACAGCACGCCGGGGTCGTCGTCGTGGGCGTCGGCGTGGCGCCGGCCGAGGGCGGCGACGGCGGTGCGCAGGGCCCGCTGCCCGTCGGTCTCGAAGGGGGTGCCGGTGGCTGCGGTCATGCCTGTTCCTCCTGTGCGGACTGGACGGGCGGCCCCTCGGGGGGCTCCGGCTGTGCGGACGGCCCCTCGGGGGGCTCCGGTTCGACGACGGCGAGGAGCGCGCCGACCTGGACCTGGCGGCCCGGCTCGGCGTGGAGCGCGGTGAGGACGCCGGAGGCGGGCGCGGTGACCTGGTGCTCCATCTTCATGGCCTCCAGCCACAGCAGCGGGCGCCCCGCCTCGACGCGGGCGCCCACCGCGAGGCCCTCCGCGACCCGGACGACGGTGCCCGGCATGGGCGCGAGGAGCGAGCCGGGCGCGGTGTGCCCGGCCGGGTCGGTGAAGCGGGGGCGGCGCGTGAGCCGGTACGCGCCCGCCGGCGCGTCGACGTGGACGGTGTCCGTGCCGGGGCGGACGGTGACGCGGTACGGGCGGACGACGCCGCCCACGTCGAGGCGCACCTCGTGCGCGCCGGCCGACACGACCCGCACGTCCGGGTCGTCCGGCAGGGCGTGGCCGTCGCGGGTGCGGACGTAGCGGACCTCGTGGTCGACGCGGGTCCCGCCGTGCTCCTCGACGTACGTCCTGCTCCGCGGCTGCGACGGGACGTTCCGCCACGCGCCGGGCCCCGGGCGGGCGGCGGCCTCGGCCAGGGCGGCGGCGACGGCCGCGTGCCGGCCGCCGGGCCGCGGGGCGGTCAGGGCGGGCAGGTGCCGGTCGTAGAACCCGGTGTCGGCGCGGCCCGGCTCGGTGAACTCCGGGTGGCGCAGGGAGCGGACGAGGAGGTCGCGGTTGGTGACCGGGCCGTGCACGCGGGCCCGTTCCAGGGCGCGGGCGAGGACGCGCAGGGCCTCGGCGCGGGTGGGGGCGTGGGCGACGGCCTTGGCGAGCAGGGCGTCGTAGTGGACGCCGACCTCGTCCTCGGCGGCGTACCCGGTGTCCAGGCGCACCCCCGGCACCTCCAGGGCGTGGAGCGTGCCGGTCTGCGGGGCGAAGCCGCGCGCCGGGTCCTCCGCGTACAGGCGGGCCTCGACGGCGTGGCCGCGCGGGGCGGGCGGCCCGGGCGGCAGGGCGGCGCCCTCCGCGACGCGCAGTTGGAGGGCGACTAGGTCGACGCCGTACACGGCCTCCGTGACGGGGTGCTCGACCTGGAGGCGGGTGTTCATCTCCAGGAAGTGCGCGGTGCCGTCCGGGCCGACGAGGAACTCGACGGTGCCCGCGCCCCGGTAGCCGATCGCGCGGGCGGCGCGCACGGCCGTGCCGTACAGCTCGTCGACGAGCGCGGGCGGCAGGCCCGGCGCGGGGGCCTCCTCGACGACCTTCTGGTGGCGGCGTTGCAGGGAGCAGTCGCGGGTGCCGAGCGGCCACACCGTGCCGTGGCCGTCGGCGAGGACCTGCACCTCGACGTGGCGTCCGCGCGGGAGGTACGGCTCCGCGAACACCTCGTCGTCCCCGAACGCCGACAGGGCCTCGGCGCGGGCGGCGGCCAGTTCCCCCGCCAGCGCCCCCAGGTCCCGCACGACGCGCATGCCCCGGCCGCCGCCGCCCGCCGCCGCCTTGATCAGGACGGGCAGGTCGGCGTCGGTGAGCGCGCCCGGGTCGAGGGGTTCGGCGCCCATCAGCCGCTTCGCGCGCGTCTTGGACGCCATCGCCTCGATGGCGTCGGGCGGCGGCCCCACCCAGGTCAGCCCCGCCTCCTCGACGCGGCGCGCGAAGGCGGCGCTCTCGGAGAGGAACCCGTAGCCGGGGTGCACGGCGTCCGCGCCCGCCGCGAGGGCCGCCGCCACGAGCAGGTCGCCGCGCAGGTACGTGTCGGCGGGCGCCGCGCCCGGCAGCCGCACCGCGGCGTCGGCCTCCCGCACGTGCAGGGCGCCCGCGTCCGGGTCGGAGTGGACGGCGACGGTGGCGACGCCCAGGTCGCGGCAGGTGCGGAAGACGCGGCAGGCGATCTCGCCGCGGTTGGCGACGAGCAGGGTCTCGATCACGGGGCCTCACATCCTGAAGACGCCGAAGCCGCCGCGCGCGCCCTCGACCGGTGCGGTGTGGATCGCCGACAGGCACAGCCCGAGGACGGTACGCGTGTCGCGCGGGTCGATGACCCCGTCGTCGTACAGCCGCCCGGACAGGAACACCGGCAGGGACTCGGCTTCGATCTGCTGCTCCACCGCGGCGCGCAGCGCGGCGTCACCGTCCTCGTCGTAGGGCCGCCCCTTGGCCCGCGCGGCGGCGCGGGCGACGATCGACAGGACGCCGGCGAGCTGCTGCGGGCCCATCACGGCGGACTTGGCGCTGGGCCAGGCGAAGAGGAAGCGCGGGTCGTACGCCCGGCCGCACATGCCGTAGTGCCCGGCGCCGTACGAGGCGCCGACGAGGACCGACAGGTGCGGGACGCGGCTGTTCGACACCGCGTTGATCATCATGGCGCCGTGCTTGATGATGCCGCCCTGCTCGTACTGGCTGCCGACCATGTAGCCGGTCGTGTTGTGGAGGAACAGCAGGGGGACGTCGCGCTGGTTGGCGAGTTGGATGAACTGGGCGGCCTTCTGCGCCTCGGCGCTGAACAGCACGCCCCGCGCGTTGGCGAGGACGCCGAGCGGGTAACCGTGCAGCCGCGCCCAGCCGGTGACCAGGCTCGTCCCGTACAGCGGCTTGAACTCGTCGAAGTCGGAGCCGTCGACGATCCGGGCGATCACCTCGCGCGGGTCGAAGGGGGTGCGCAGGTCGCCGGGGACGATGCCCAGCAGCTCCTCCGGGTCGTACCGCGGCGGTTCGGCCGGGCCGGGGTCGGGGTGTGCCTTGCGGTGGTGGAGGCGGGCGACGATCCGGCGGGCCTGGCGGATCGCGTCGGGTTCGTCGAGGGCGTAGTGGTCGGCGAGGCCGGAGGTGCGGGCGTGCATCTCGGCGCCGCCCAGCGACTCGTCGTCGCTCTCCTCGCCGGTGGCCATCCGCACCAGCGGCGGACCGCCGAGGAACACCTTCGACCGCTCCTTGATCATCACGGTGTGGTCGGACAGGCCGGGGACGTACGCGCCGCCCGCGGTGGAGTTGCCGAACACGACGGCGACCGTGGGGATCCCGGCGGCGGAGAGGCGGGTGAGGTCCCGGAAGAGGGCGCCGCCGGGGATGAAGACCTCCTTCTGGGAGGACAGGTCGGCGCCGCCCGACTCGACGAGGGAGACGACGGGGAGCCGGTTGGCGAACGCGATCTCGTTGGCGCGCAGCGCCTTCCGCAGCGTCCACGGGTTGGAGGCGCCGCCGCGCACGGTCGGGTCGTTGGCGGTGATCAGGCACTCGACGCCCTCGACGGTGCCGATGCCGGTGACGAGGGACGCGCCGACCGGGTGTTCGGAGCCCCAGGCGGCGAGCGGCGACAGCTCCAGGAACGGCGCGTCCTCGTCGAGGAGCAGTTCGACGCGCTCCCGGGCGAGGAGCTTGCCGCGCGCCCGGTGCCGGGCGGCGTACGCCTCGCCGCCGCCCGCGAGGGCCTCGGCGTGGTGCGCGTCGAGTTCGGCCAGCTTGGCGAGCATGGCGCGGCGGTGGGCCCCGTACGCGGGGGACGCCGGGTCGAGGGCGGAGGCGAGGACGGTCACAGCAGGACCTCCGGGACGTCGAGGTGGCGGGAGCGCAGCCATTCGCCGAGCGCCTTGGCCTGCGGGTCGAACCGGGCCCGCGCGGCGGCGCCCTCGCCGAGGAGGCCGGTCACGGTGAAGTTCAGGGCCCGCAGGCGGGGCAGGACGTGGCGGGCGACGGGCAGGTCGCGGGCCTCCGGCAGCAGGTCGCGCAGGCGGTCGGCGGTCAGCGCGTGGGCGAGCCACCGCCACGCCGCGTCCGACTCGGCCCACACGCCGACGTTGGCGTCGCCGCCCTTGTCGCCGCTGCGGGCTCCGGCGACCAGCCCGAGCGGCGCCCGCCGGACCGGCCCGGGCGGCAGGGGCGGCGGGAGCGGCGGCTCCGGTACGGGGGCGAGGGGGCGGGTGGCGGCGGGGTGCGGGACGGGGACGCGCCGCCCGTCGGGCAGCACCGCCGTGTGGGTGACGGCGCCCGGCTCGACGTACACGGCCTCGAACACGCCGTACGGGGCGGCCCGGCCGGGCGGCGCGGTGACGTGGAAGCCGGGGTAGCTGCCGAGGGCCAGCTCGACGGCGGCGCCCGTCACGGCGCGGCCCACCGCCTCCGGGTCGGGGTCGCGCACGACGAGCCGCAGCAGGGCGCTGGCGGTCTCCTCCGTGGCGGCGTCGGCCCGGTCGGTGCGGGCCAGCTCCCACCGCACGTCCGCCGGGCGGGCCCCGGAGCGCGCGAACGCGTCCTCGACCTGCTCCCGCACCAGCCGCGCCTTGGCGTCGACGTCGAGGCCGGTGAGGACGAACACGACCTCGTTGCGCCAGCCGCCGAGCCGGGTGACCCCCGCCTTGAGCAGGGGCGGCGGGGCCTCGCCGCGCACGCCGTCGATCCGCACCCGGTCGGGGCCGTCCTGGGCGAGCCGTACGGTGTCGAGGCGGGCGGTGGCGTCGGGCCCGGCGTAGCGGGCGCCGGACGTCTCGTACAGCAGTTGGGCGGTGACGGTCGCGACGTCGACGGCGCCGCCGGTGCCGGGGTGCTTGGTGATGACGGCGGACCCGTCGGCGTGGAGCTCGGCGAGCGGGAAGCCGGGGCGCCGCACGTCGTACCGGCGGAAGAACGGGTGGTTGCCCCCGGTCGCCTGGGTGCCGCACTCCAGGACGTGCCCGGCGACGACGGCCCCGGCGAGCGGGTCGTGGGCGTCGGGCGCCCAGCCGAAGTGGGCGGCGGCGGGGCCGGTGACGAGGGCGGCGTCGGTGACCCGCCCGGTGACGACGACGTCGGCGCCCGCGCTCAGGCAGGCGGCGATCCCGGCGCCGCCCAGGTACGCGTTGGCGGTGAGCGCCCCGGCGGGCAGGGGCAGCCCGTCGCCCTCGACGTGGGCGACGCGCACGGGCACGCCCAACCGGGCGGCGAGGGCGCGCAGGGCGTCGGCGAGCCCGGCGGGGTTGAGGCCCCCGGCGTTGGCGACGACCTTGACGCCGCGCGCGTGGGCGAGCCCGAGCGTCTCCTCCATCTGCCGCAGGAAGGTCCTGGCGTACCCGAGGGAGGGGTCCTTGAGGCGGTCCCGGCCGAGGACGAGCATGGTCAGCTCGGCGAGGTAGTCCCCGGTGAGGACGTCGAGCGGTCCGCCGGTGAGCATCTCGCGGACGGCGGAGAAGCGGTCGCCGTAGAAGCCGGAGCAGTTGCCGATCCGCAGCACGGGCGCCGTCACGCGTCCCCCCTCCGGGGCGGCCGGCCCGCTCCGGGCGGCCCGGCGAACGCCTGGGCGACGTCGAGCCAGCGGTCGGCGTCCGGTCCGTGGGCCCGCAGGGCGAGGTCGGCGCGGTGGGCGCGTTGGGTGACCAGGAGGCAGAAGTCGAGCGCGGGCCCGGTGACGGTCTGGGCGGCGTCCTGCGGCCCGTACGCCCAGACCGTCCCGTCCGGGGCGTCGAGCACCACGCGGAACTCCGCGTCCGGCGGGGTGAGCCCCCGGACGGCGTACGCGTGGTCGCGGGCGCGCACGCCGATGTGGGCGACGTGCCGGAGCCGGGCGGTGGGCGCCCGTACGACGCCGAGGGCGTCCGCCACGTCCTGGCCGTGCGCCCAGGTCTCCATGAGCCGGGCGGTCGCCAGGGACGTCCCGCTCATGGGCGGCCCGTACCAGGGGACGCGGGTGCCGTCGGGCAGGGCCCGCAGCACCTCCTCCAGCTTCCGCCGGGCCGCCCGCCACCGGGCGAGCAGCGCCTCCGGTGCGGCTCGCGCCCCCTCCTCGGCGGCCCGGTCGACGAATCCGTACGGCGCGGCGGCGGCCCCGGCCGCGTGCGCGGCGAACTCCTCCGGCGCGGTGGCGGCGAGCACGGCCACCTCGTCGGTCCAGGCCAGGTGGGCGATCTGGTGGGCGACGCTCCACCCGGCGGCCGGCGTGGCGAGCCCCCACCCGCCGGCCCCGAGCCCGGCGACGACCCGGTCCAACTCGTCACTCTCGTCACGCAGATCATCGAGAACGGGGTGGTACACGACGCGCTCCCTCGGCTCGGGCCCCAGGCGGTGTGCCCGGCGAGCATGCCAGCACCCCCTGAAACAAGCAAGCGTGCTTGCTTGTTTCGGGACGAAAAAAGGGCCCCGCCGCGCGCGGGGGCGGGGCGGGGCCCGGGGTGGGGCGGGGGCGTCAGGAGGCGATGTCCTCGTAACCGGCGATCTCGCGGGGGTCGCGGGGGCCCGGACCGACGTAGCGGGCCGACGGGCGGACCAGGCGGCCCGTGCGCTTCTGCTCCAGGATGTGGGCCGACCAGCCGGCCGTGCGGGCGCAGGTGAACATGGACGTGAACATGTGCGCCGGGACCTCCGCGAAGTCCAGGACGATCGCCGCCCAGAACTCCACGTTCGTCGCCAGCACCCGGTCCGGGCGGCGGTTGTGCAGCTCCTCCAGGGCGGCCTTCTCCAGGGCCTCCGCCACCTCGAAGCGCGGCGCGGCCAGGTCGCGGGCCGTGCGGCGCAGCACCCGGGCGCGCGGGTCCTCGGCGCGGTACACGCGGTGGCCGAAGCCCATGAGCCGCTCGCCCTTGTCCAGGGCGCGCTTCACGTACGCGACGGCGTCACCGGTCCGCTCGATCTCCTCGATCATGCCGAGCACCCGCGAGGGCGCGCCGCCGTGCAGCGGCCCCGACATGGCGCCGACCGCACCGGACAGCGCCGCCGCCACGTCCGCGCCGGTCGACGCGATGACGCGCGCGGTGAACGTCGACGCGTTCATGCCGTGCTCGGCGGCCGACGTCCAGTACGCGTCGACGGCCTTCACGTGCTTCGGGTCCGGCTCGCCGCGCCAGCGGATCATGAACCGCTCCACCACCGACCGCGCCTTGTCGATCTCGCTCTGCGGCACCATCGGCAGCC
Source organism: Streptomyces tamarix (assembly GCF_032423885.1). NCBI lineage: Bacteria > Bacillati > Actinomycetota > Actinomycetes > Kitasatosporales > Streptomycetaceae > Streptomyces > Streptomyces tamarix. Next base: position 152,775 of record NZ_JAWCTQ010000007.1, read on the forward strand.
CCTGCCCGCGCGCGCTCTGCGCCACGTACGACAGCGCCATGACCGCCGCCCGCGCCAGGTCGTCACGGGCCTGCTCCTCGTCGATGTCGAGCAGCGGCCTCAGCCCCCACACGGGCGCGAGCATCGCCAGCGCGGACTGCACGTCCACGCGGATGTCACCGGAGTGGACCGGGATGGGGAAGGGCTCGGCCGGGGGCAGGCCGGGGTTGAACGCGCCGTCGACGAGCAGGCCCCACACGTTCCCGAAGGACACGTGCCCCACCAGGTCCTCGATGTCGACGCCCCGGTACCGGAGGGCACCGCCCTCCTTGTCCGGTTCGGCGATCTCCGTCTCGAACGCGACGACTCCTTCGAGCCCGGGTACGAAGTCGGACATCTGGCGGCTCCTCGTGGTGACGTGTGGGTGGAGGGAACGAACAGTGACCCAGCCCATGAGTCTGTCGGGTTCCGCCGATGCGGGGAAGCGTGACATCAGGCACACTCCGCCGTTCCGGGAGGGCGGGGTTGGCCCGGCGGGGCGCCGGGCAGACTGAAGCGGTCGCGGCGCCCTGAGGCAGGATGGACGCCGTGACCGACGCCCTCGATCCAGCCGTGGACCCCGTCCTCGACCCGGCACCCATGCGCGAGCAGTACCACACCTCCGAGCTGACGGAGCGCGACCTGGCCGCGCACCCCATGGAGCAGTTCGCGCGCTGGTTCAAGGAGGCGGCGTGCCGCGGCGGCATCCACGAGCCGAACGCCATGGTCGTCGCGACGGCGACCCCCGACGGCCGCCCCTCGGCCCGTACGGTGCTGCTGAAGCAGTACGACGCGCGCGGCTTCGTCTTCTTCACCAACTACGACTCCCGCAAGGGCGGCGAGCTGGCCGCCAACCCGCACGTCTCGCTCCTCTTCCCCTGGCACCCGATCGCCCGCCAGGTCATCGTCACCGGCCGGGCCGCCCGGATCGGCCGCGACGAGACGGCCGCGTACTTCCGCACCCGCCCGCACGGCTCGCAACTGGGCGCCTGGGCCAGCGCGCAGTCGTCCGTCCTCGGCTCCCGCGCCGAACTGCTCGCCCGGTACGAGGAGCTGGCCGCCCGCTACCCGGAGGGCGAGCAGGTGCCCGTACCGCCGCACTGGGGCGGGTTCCTGGTCGTGCCCGACACCGTCGAGTTCTGGCAGGGGCACGAGAACCGGCTCCACGACCGGCTCCGGTACGTACGGCAGGCGGACGGCGAGAACGGCGAGGGCGGCGGCGCCGGCGAGGGCGGCACGGGCGACGGCGGCACCGGCGGGGGCTGGCGGGTGGAGCGGCTCGCCCCGTAGCGCACCGGGTACGCGGAGGCCCGCCGGGCACGCCGGAGCCCGCGCCGGACATGCAGAAGCCCGCGGACTCTGCTCTCTCCTGCTAGCAAGGAGAGGTCGGCCGGATGTGCCGACGAGCCCGCGGGCCGGTGACTGCTTGGTGTACGGCAGGAGGCCTGCCGTCATGTGACGACAGGCCTCAGCCCGCAGTCACCTCACGCATCCGAAAAGAAACCACTTCCGGATCACCTCCTTTCTCGTGTGCTCCACACCCTAGGAACCCGACCCGCCCCGCTCAACCGAATTTACGGAACCACGTGTGTCCTGGGTCACGTTCCAGTTGAATGGCCGGGCGCGATGCGGGTGCACGCGCGTACACGTCTCGCAGGGGGTGCCGGGATGAGTGCGTCCAGGAGCGGAACGGCCCGGACGGACGGGGACCTGCTCAGCGCGCTGCTGGACGGGATGGACGCCGCGCTGTGCGCGTTCGACGCGGACGGCGCGGTCACCCACTGGAACCGCGAGGCCGAGCGGATCCTCGGCTGGCCCGCCGCCGAGGCCATCGGCCGCCGCGGCCTCGCCGGATGGGCGGCGCGGCCCGCCGACGCCGCCGCGATCGAGGCCCGGCTGACGGCCGCCGCGGACGGGCCCGGCCGCGGCCTCCACGAGTTCGCGCTGCTCCACAAGGACGGCGGCCGGGTCCTCGTCCGCGTCCAGGCGTCCGGGGTGCGGGGCTCGGACGGGAGCCCGGCCGGGGTGTACTGCGCCTTCGGCGAGGTCCACGCGCAGCTCGACTTCGAGCGGTCGGTCGCGCTCAGCGAGGCCCTGTTCGGAGAGGCGCCGTACGGGCTCGTTGTCGTGGACGCCGACCTGCGCCCCGCCGTCGTGAACGCGCGGGCCGCCCGGGCCCTCGGCGCCCCCCGCACCGCCCTGCTCGGCCGGCCCCTCGGCGACCTCCTGGCCCAGGGCGCCGACCGGCTGGAGGCGGCCCTGGAACACGTACTGGCGGAGGGCGACCCCCGCTCGCCGGTCGAGCTGTGGACGACGGTCCGCACCCCGGACGGGGAGCGGCGGCGCTGCTGGCGCTGCGGCTTCCTGCGGCTCGCGTCGCCGCTGTCGCGGCAGCCCGTGCCGCTCGGCGTGGCGTGGCTGTTCGAGGACGTCACGGAGGCGCGCCTCGCCGAGCAGGAGGCGGACCGACTGCGGTTCCGGGCCGGCCAGTTGCACCGGGCGGGTGCCGCCGCCGCGGAGTGCGAGGACCCGATGGAGGCGGCGACCGTGTACCTGGACTTCGCGCTCACCGGGTTCGCGGACGACGCCCTGCTGGACCTGGCCCGCGACGACGGCACGCGGCTGGTGCGGGTCGCGACCACGCCGGCCCGGGCGCCCGGCCCGGTGGCGCTCGTCGCGGGCGCGGAGCTGCCGGTGCCGTACGGGCCGGACCACCCGGCCCTGCGCGCGCTGGACCGGGCGGGCGCGGTGCGGGCCAGCGGCTGGTCGTCGGGGGCCGCGCGCGGGTGGGCGGCGGAGCGGCAGTGGCCGGACGGCACGGCGCACGCGCTGTGCGCGGTGCTGCGCAGCCGGGGCCGGTCGCTGGGCGTGGTGACGTTCCTCCGCTCGTCGAACCGCCCGCCCTTCGAACGCCCGGACGTCGCGTACGCGGAGAGCGTCGCCGTACGGATCGCCGCGTCCCTGGACCTGGTGGCCCCGCCGGGGTGAGGGGCCCGGCCACCCGTATGTGCGAATGGTGACGAATCCGTCACGTGCGGTGCCGGGCGTGCGTAGCGTCTGACGGCGACGACGTACGCGACGAAGGGCGGTCGACGGTGGCGCGAGGGCAGCGCAAGGACATCGACGGGTCGGAGAGCGTTCCGTGCTTCTACGGCAAGGAGCTGCGCTTCCAGCGGGAGGAGGCGGGCCTGACGCTGGAGCAGTTGGTGGAGGGCAGCTTCTACGGGACGACGTACCTGAGCGAGATCGAGCGCGGCCAGCGCCGCATGCCGCCCGATCTGGCCCGCCACGTGGACCGCGTCCTGAAGACGGACGGGTACTTCGAGCGCGGCTGCGACGACGTGCGGAAGGCGCGCAAGGGCGGCCACGCCGAGTACTTCGCGGACGTGGCGGAGATGGAGAAGTTCGCCCGCACGATCGAGGAATGGGCACCGCTGCTCGTACCGGGGTTGCTCCAGACCGCGGACTACGCGCGCGCGATCGTCCGGGCGGGCGTGCCGCGCGCGGACGACGCCTACGTGCAGAAGAACGTCACCGCCAGGCTGGGGCGCGCGACGATCTTCCGGAAGGAGGAGCCCCCGGCGTTCTGGGCGATCCTGGACGAGTCCGTGATCCGGCGTGCCGTGCTCCCGCCGGAGGAAATGGCCGAGCTGCTGGAGCACATCGCGGGCGTGACCCGGGCGACGCGGTCCCTGCTCCAGATCGTCCCGACCTCCGCCGTCACCCACCCCTTCATGATGGGGATGGCGAAGATCATGACCTTCGCGGACGCCCCGCCGGTCGCGTACACCGAGAGCCTCCACAGCGGTCAACTCATCGACGACCCGCGGCTCGTGCAGCACTACCGCGAGTCGTACGATCTGCTGAGGGCCGTCGCACTGCCGCCTGAGACGTCCCTGGCCATGGTCGAGGCTGCGGCAGAGGATTACCGAAATGGCACACAGCAACGTTGACCTGAGCACCGCGCACTGGCGCAAGTCCAGCTACAGCAACGCCACCGGCGGTGACTGTGTCGAAGTCGCGGAAGGCTTCCTCGGCGCCGCGCGGTGGCGCAAGTCCAGCCACAGCAACGGCACGGGCGGTGAGTGCGTCGAGGTCGCCGACGACCTGCCCGGTGTCGTTCCCGTGCGGGACTCCAAGGTCCCGGGCGGCCCCGCGCTCGTCCTCGCGGCCCGCGCCTGGGCGCCGTTCGTCGCGGCGCTCAAGGCGGGCCGCCTCACGGCGTGAGCTACCGGCGGTAGAAGATCCGGTCCGCGTACTCCTCCATCACGCGGCCGTTCCACTCGTGGCCCCCGTCGACGTTGCCGGAGCGCAGCAGCGGGGGCTCGATGCCGCGGCGGACCAGTTCCTCGGCCGCCGCGGCCATGACGGCCTGCATGAGGGCGCTGGTCACGACGGTGGAGGCGGGCGCGAAGGGCGCCTCGACGCCCTCGTGGGACAGCTCCGCGTCCCCGACGGCGATCTTGGAGTCGAGGACGATGTCGCAGTGGTCCTTCAGGAAGGTCCCCGAGGCGTTCCGGGGACGGGTCTCCTTCGCGTACGCCACGGACGTGACGCCGATGACCTTCAGGCCCAGCGCGCGGGCGTTCACGGCCATCTCGACGGGCAGGGTGTTCCGGCCGGAGAGCGAGATGACCACCAGGAGGTCGCCCGCGCGGGCGGGCGACGAGTCGAGGACCGCCGCGGCCAGGCCCTCCACGCGCTCCAGGGCCGAGCCGAGGGGCGCGGGCACCACGTCGACGCCGACCGCGCCCGGCACGGCGAGCAGGTTCATCAGCGCGAGGCCGCCCGCCCGGTACACGACGTCCTGCGCGGGCAGCGACGAGTGCCCGGCGCCGAACGCGAACAGGCGACCGCCCGAGGCGACGGTGTCGGCGACGGCGGCGCCCGCGGCGGCGATGTGCTCCGCCTCCTCCTCCCGGACCCGCTGGAGCAGGTCGATCGCGGCGTCGAAGAACTGATCGGCCAGCGTGCTGTCGCCCATCGGCACGGCCTTCCTCTCGTTGTGTCGCGGATCACGGTGCGGTCTGGACCATTCCCCTGTCAATACGGTGTCCGGCCACCGCTCCGCCCGGGGCGGCACGGCCGCCCACGGGATGCGCAACAATTGAGCCAGGGCCGCGCACACTGGAAGTCACGCATCGAGGGGCACGTATGTCCGGACTGATCGACACCACGGAGATGTATCTCCGCACCATCCTCGAGCTGGAAGAGGAAGGTGTGGTGCCCATGCGCGCCCGCATCGCGGAACGGCTCGATCAGAGCGGTCCCACGGTCAGCCAGACGGTCGCCCGGATGGAGCGCGACGGGCTGGTGACCGTCGCCGGCGACCGGCACCTGGAGCTGACGGAGGAGGGCCGCCGGCTGGCCACGCGCGTGATGCGCAAGCACCGGCTCGCGGAGTGCCTCCTCGTGGACGTGATCGGCCTGGAGTGGGAGCAGGTCCACGCCGAGGCGTGTCGCTGGGAGCACGTGATGAGCGAGGCCGTCGAGCGCCGTGTCCTGGAGCTGCTGCGCCACCCCACGGAGTCGCCGTACGGGAACCCGATCCCGGGCCTGGAAGAGCTGGGCGAGCAGGCGGAGGCCGACCCGTTCCTCGACGAGCACATGGTGTCCCTGTCCGAGCTGGACCCGGGCTCGGAGGGCAAGACCGTGGTGGTGCGCCGGATCGGCGAGCCCATCCAGACGGACGCCCAGCTCATGTACACGCTGCGGCGCGCCGGCGTGCAGCCCGGCTCCGTGGTGAGCGTGACCGAGTCGCCCGGCGGCGTGCTGGTCGGCAGCAGCGGCGAGGCCGCCGAGCTGGACGCCGACGTGGCGTCGCACGTCTTCGTCGCCAAGCGCTGAGGCGCCCGCCGCCGAGCGCGGAGGTACTGGAGTACTCAAGCGCTCAACCGCTGAAGCACCCCACCGCTGAAGCGCTCAAGCACTCACGCACTGAGGCCCCGAGGGGCTCATCCGCTCAATCGCTGAGGTCCTGAAGCGTCCAAGCACTCAAGCGCTGAGGCCCCGAAGGGCTCATGCGCTCCATCACTGGGGTTCCGAAGCGCTGAGGGTGCCCGTTCCGCGCCGCCCCCGCCCGCTTCACCGGCCTCATCCGCCCTACCCGCGTCACCCGCCGCCCGGACGGTGCCGTTCCCCGGCCCGTCCGGGCGGCGCCGTTCCGTCCGGGGTCCGGCGCGTACCGTATGGGGTACTTTCGCGCGGAACGACAGCGGGGTGTCCGCGTGCGTGCCAGTCTGGGGCCAGGCCGGGGACCCGCCGTGGGGAGGGAGTCGCGCGATGCGCCGTCCGCCGTCCGCACCGAAGCGCGCGTCCACACACGAAGAAGGTCCCGGTGCCTTACGGCACCGGGACCCGGCCTCCCCTGTACTGACCCGGAGCCCCGAGCTCTCAGGGTCAATCCCGTCGGACCCTTTTCCCCGAGTGGTCCGCCTCCCGTTGAAGATCTCCCCTCGGCGGCGCCCGCCAATCCTTGAGAGGGGTCACTCGAACGAGCGATGTTGCCGCCGGCGCCCCTGTCTTCGAATTCATGTTCGATACTCTGGGCGGGGGTTCGTCCGACGCGACAGACGCGACAGAAGGGGGTGCCAGGGCACATGGCGCGACGCATCGATCTGACCGGGGCCGACGGCGTACGTCTCGCCGCCTGGGAGTTCGCCGACCCGCCCAAGGGACCGGGCGGCGACGGCACCGAGTACGCGGGGGGCGTCCTGTTCCTGCACGGCCTGATGGGCCGAGCCGCCCACTGGGCGGACACGGCCCGCTGGCTGTCCGGGCGGTACCGGGCCGTCGCCCTGGACCAGCGCGGGCACGGCCACAGCGGCAAACCGGCCGCCGGGCCCTACACGCGCGAGGCGTACGTGGCGGACGCGGTCGCCGCGATCGAACAGCTCGGGCTCGCGCCGGCCACCCTCGTGGGGCACTCCATGGGCGCCCTGACGGCCTGGCAGCTCGCCGCCGAGCGGCCGGACCTGGTCAACGCGCTGGTCATCGGCGACATGCGGGCCTCCGCGCTGGGCGCGGCGTCGCAACGGGAGTGGGAGGAGTGGTTCCGCAGTTGGCCGGTTCCCTTCGCGACCCTGGCCGACGTGCGGAAGTGGTTCGGGGAGGACGACCCGCGGATCGAGCGGCCGAACCCCGCGCGGGGCGCGTTCTTCGCGGAGGTGATGCGCGATTCGCCCGACGGGTGGCGGCCCTCGTTCTCGCCGCACCAGATGCTCGCGGCCCGCTCGACCTGGGTGCACGACGCGCACTGGGACACGCTGGCCCGGGTCCGCTGCCCGACGCTGGTGGTGCGGGGGATCGACGGCGAGCTGGGCCGCGCGGAGGCGCAGGAGATGGTCCGCGTCCTGCCGCGGGGCCAGTACGCGGAGGTGCCCGACGCGGGCCACTACCTCCACTACGACCAGCCGGAAACATGGCGCGAAACCCTCTGGACCTTCCTCGCCGCGACCGTCTGACCCGGCCGCCCCGGCGCGGCCCGCGCCGGGGGGGGCGCCCCGGGCGCGGGGCCGCCGGCCCCGCAGCGACGGCCCCGCCGCCGACACGGGCGCCCCCTGGCCGCGGGGCCGTCAGGCCTTGCTCACGGCCGCCAGGATCTCCGGGAGCCGCCGGGACGTGCGGCCCGCCGCCAGGTGCAGACCGCCCCACGTCAGCAGCGCCCCCCACCCCGCGCCCAGCGGCAGCAGCGCCCACGGCTCGGCGGACGCCACGTGCGTCCACACCACCGCCGCGATCAGCGGGGCGCACAGCACCGCCGACAGCAGCATCCCGCCCATCATCGACGCCCAGGCCAGCCCGCCCTGCCCCGGCGCCGCGTTCTTGTACGCGCTGTCCTGCGGGATCGAGTACGGGAAGAACGCCGACGCCCAGGCGCCCACGCCCAGCATCGCCCCCAGCAGCCCGTACGAGAGGCCCAGCCCCTCCGCCAGCGCCCCCCAGTCACCGAGGACCGCGACGGTCACCACCGTCACCAGCGTCGCGTACGGCAGCGTCACCAGCAGCAGCGCCAGCGCCCGCGCCCGCAGCTCCACGTACGCGTCCCGCTTCGACGACACGGTCATCGCGACGATCCAGAACGCCGACGTGTCCTGACCGAACTGGTTGTACATCAGCGTCCCCAGCAGCCCCGCCGCGAAGCACGCCCAGTACACCGAGCCGTGCCCCTGGAGGGCGTTGAACACGGGGACGATCAGGCCCAGCGCGAGCGCCGTCACCCAACCGGACTTCGCCTTCGGGTCCCGCCACGCGTACCGCAGCGCCCGCTGCACCACCGCGCCCGTACGCCCCTCCGGCAGCAGCCGCGCCCAGCCGGCCCCGGAGCGGTCCCGGCCGGTGTCCGCGCCCACCGCCGCGACCGTCGAGCCGTCCGGCGCCGTCATCAGCCGCGTCAGACTCCGCTGCCACCAGTACAGCAGCGCCGCCAGCGCCGCCGCCGACAGCAACAGTTGCGCCACGGCCGTCCCGTACGCGCCGCGGCTCGCCGAGTCGACCGCGCCGACCGCCGAGGCGGGCGGCACCCACCGGACGACGTCCGCGACCGGCTCCAGCCGCGCCGCCCCACCCGCCTGGCCGAGCCGCTGCGCGCCGAAGTTGACGACCTGGATGCCGATCGCCACGACCAGGCCGCTCAACAGCGCCAGGTCCCGGCCCTTGCGGGACGTCAGCAGCCGGATGTTCGCCGCCGCGACCGCGCGGGCCAGCGCCAGGCACACCAGCAGCACCAGCGGCACCGCGAGTACCGCCACGGCCCCCGCGAACGCCCCGTGCGCCACGGAGATCCCCGCCCCCACCGCCAGGCACAGCGTGAACAGCGGGCCGATGCCCACCAGCGACGCCACCAGCAGCGCCCACACCAGCGGCCCCGCCCGCAACGGCAGCATCACCAGACGCGTCGGGTCCAGCGTCTCGTCACCGCTCGGGAAGAACAGCGGCACCACCGCCCAGCCGAGCGCCGTCACCGCGGTCAGCAGCACCGCCACCGTGGCCGCCTGCGCGTGCCCCCGCAGCAACACCATGCCGAGCAGTTGCCCGGCCGCGAACAGCAGGGCGAAGACGATCGACACGACGAAGACGGCGGTACGGCCCGAGGACTGCCGCAGCCCGTTCCGCAGCAGCGACAGCTTGATCCGCACGAAGACGGAGGTCAGCGTCCCGGTGTCCGCGCCCCCCGCCGCGCCCGCGCCGGCGCCCGTGCCGAAGGCGCCCGCCGCACCGGTCCCGTACGTCATCGGGCACCCCCCAGCCAGTCCAGGGACTCGCCCGCGTCGCGGCCCTGCGCGCCGACCAGCTCCAGGAACGCCCGCTGTAGGGTCGGCGCGTCGCCGCGGACCTCCGCCAGCGGGCCGTGCGCGCGGATCCGTCCGGCGGCCATCACCGCGACCCAGTCGCACAGGGACTCCACCAGCTCCATCACGTGGCTGGAGAACACGACCGTCGCCCCGGACGCCGTGTACCGCTCCAGCACGCCCCGGATCGTCTGCGCCGACACGGGGTCCACGCCCTCGAACGGCTCGTCCAGGAAGAGCACTTCGGGGTTGTGCAGCAGCGCCGCCGCGAGGCCGATCTTCTTCCGCATGCCGGTCGAGTAGTCGATGACCAGCTTGTGCTGCGAGCCCGCCAGGTCCAGCACGTCGAGCAGTTGCGCCGCCCGCTTGTCGACCTCGGCGCCCGGCAGGCCCCGCAACCGCCCCGTGTACGCGAGGAGTTCGCGGCCCGACAGCCGCTCGAACAGCCGCAGCCCCTCCGGCAGCACCCCGATGCGGGCCTTCACCGCGGCCGGGTCCCGCCACACGTCGTGTCCGGCGACCTCGACGCGCCCCTGGTCGGGGCGGAGCAGCCCGGTCACCATCGACAGCGTCGTCGTCTTGCCCGCGCCGTTCGGGCCGACCAGGCCGATGAACCGGCCCGCGGGCAGGACCAGGTCCACCCCGGCGACCGCGATCTGCTCGCCGAAGCGCTTCCCCAGCCCCTCCACGCGTACGGCGGGCGGCACCGCCTCCGGTGTCCCGCCCGCCACGTCAACTCTCCGGCCCTGCTCCGGCGTGGTCACTGCCGCCTCCCGCTGCCCCGTCGATCACCTGTACGAGCACAGCCTACGAACCCGCAGGTAGGGACGGGACCGCCGATTCCGGCAGACTCCGCGAGCCGCCACTGCCGGAAGCAGGAAGGACGGGGGCGGCGGAGGGACGGAGGGGGCGGGGGTGGCGGAGGACGGAGGAGGGCTCGTCAGCGGCTCCTCGCCGCCGCCGCGTCCCGGCCGCACGCGTACGCCAGCGGACTGATCAGCTCCTCCACGTCCGGCAGCCACCGGTTGGCGTGGGTCGGGCGGCGCACCCACTGCACCGGGCCCTGCCCGCCGCCGACCCGCGTCGGCGGCGCCACCACGTACCCGCCCTCGCCCTTCGCGACCAGGTCGATGCCCGACGGCGACCAGCCCAGCCTGCGGACCAGGTCCGCGACCTTCACGGCGGCCCCGGGCAGGACGAAGAACACCATCCGCCGGCCCGGCCCGCAGGCGACCGGGCCGAGTGCCAGGTCCAGCCGTTCCATCCGCGCCAGCGCCAGGAACCCCGCCGTCTCCGGAACGTCCAGCGCGTCGAACGTACGGCCCGTCGGCAGCAGGATCGACGCCCTGGGGTGGCTGCCCCACAGGCGGCGGGCCGCCACGGGACTGCCGGTGGCCTGGGCCGCCCAGTCCTCGCGGAACGGGTGCGCCCCCGGCGACGCGCAGGCCGCGTTCCCGCACGAGCAGCGCTCCCGGCCGTCGACCGTCTCCAACCACGTGCCGGGGAACACGTCCCAGTGCCGCTCCTCCGCGTACCGCACGGCGCTGTCCGGCAGCGGTCCCCCGTGCTGCCGGGGGACGTGTGCGGCCTCCGTGACTCCCATGGTCTCTTCCACGGACAGCACAACTGTCCACCGCACGGGTGGTTACGGGGCGCAGAAGTGAACGCCGTGGAGCACCGGTTCGGCACGCGGGGCGCATGGGTGCACGTCCGGGGGCGCGCACGGGCGGCGGAAGTCGCGGGCGGGTAGGCAGGGTCCGGGGGAGTGGCGGCAACGGCGTCACCGATGTCACTGGTGCCATGGGCGTCCGTGAGGTCGACGACGCCGATGAGGCCATTGCGATATTCCTCGGGCATACACCGCGAACGCGGTGATTGCCGATGATTTGGTGTGTCATCGCCAAGTACTGCATTCTCCGGACATCAGCTGGGCAGTGATCGGGGCGACTGATCACCACCGGCACCACAGGGGGTAGTCATGGCAGCGAGGCCGCTCGTCGCCCGTCAGCCGAACGAACGGCTGCAGGCTCTCATCCAGGAGGCAGGTTGCTCCAACGCCGGGCTCGCCCGCCGCGTCAACATGGTCGGCTCGGAACGCGGGCTCGACCTGCGGTACGACAAGACGTCGGTGGCGCGCTGGCTGCGCGGGCAGCAGCCGCGGGGCCGGGCCCCGGGCATCATCGCCGAGGCGCTGGGGCGCAAGCTGGGCCGTACGGTCACGATCGACGAGATCGGGATGGCGAACGGCAAGAACCTGGCGAGCGGGGTGGGGCTGCAGTTCTCACCGACCGTGACGGGCGCCGTCGAGCAGGTCTGCGAGCTGTGGCGCAGCGACGTGGGCCGGCGGGACTTCCTCTCCGGCTCGACCGTCGCCGCCTCCGCGCTCGTCGAGCCCAGCCGGGACTGGCTGATCACCGGCCCTGACGCGCAGGTCGCCCGGAGCGCGGGCGCCCGGGTCGGCCTGGCGGACGTGCGCGCCGTACGGGCGATGACGGAGGCGCTGGTCGATCTGGACCACCGGTTCGGGGGCGGGCACGTGCGCCCCGTGGTGGTCCACTACCTGAACAGCGTCGTGTCGGGGATGCTCTCCGGCTCGTACCGGGACTCGGTGGGGCGGCAGCTCTTCGCGGCGGTCGCGCGGCTGACGGAACTGGCCGGGTACATGGCGATCGACACCGGCCAGCCGGGGCTCGCACAGCGGTACTACATTCAGGCGCTGCGGCTCGCGCAGGCCGCGGGCGACCGGGCGTACGGCGGGTACGTGCTGGCCGCGTCGATGAGCCACCTGGCGGCGCAGCTCGGGAACCCGCGCGAGATCGCCCAGTTGGCGCGCGCCGCGCAGGAGGGCTCCCGCGGGCACGTCACCCCGCGCGCGGAGGCGATGTTCCTGGCGGCCGAGGCGCGGGGCCACGCCCTGCTCGGGGACGCGCGCACCTGCCAGGACGTGGCGGGCCGGGCCGTCGCCGCGCTGGACCGGGCCGACCCGGACTCGGGCGACGACCCGCCGTGGATCGCCCACTTCGACCACGCGTACCTCGCCGACGAACTGGCCCACTGCCACCGGGACCTGGGCCAGGCGCAGGCGGCGGCGCGGGCGGCGACCGAGGCACTGGACGGCCACCCGGCGACGCGGGCGCGGCGGAGGGCGATCGGCCTCGTCCTGCTGGCGGCGGCGCAGGTGCAGCAGCGGGAGGTCGAGGAGGCGTGCCGCACCGGGGCGCGGGCGGCCGAACTCCTGGGCACGCTGCGGTCGTCGCGCGGCGCGGAGTACCTCGACGACCTCCAGCTCCGGTTGGAGCCGTTCCGGGACGAGCCCGCGGTACGGGAGTTCACGGCGCTGCTGGAGCCCCAGGCGGCGTAACGGCCGCACCCGTGTGCGGGGTCGGCGACACACCCGGTAGCGTGGGCCGACGGTTCCGTAGGTTCACACGTAGGAGTCCCGGTGACGCAGAGCGGACACGGCCAGGAGGGCCAGTCCTGGGGCCAGGCCCCTGGCCAACCCTGGGGGCCGCCGCCCCCGCAGGCCGTGCCGGCCGAGGATCCCGCCACGCAGTACCTGCGGCCGGTTCCGCCGGCGTCGGCGCCGCTGCCCCCGGAGCGGGGGCAGGCGCCCGCGGAGAGCCCGGCGGAGTCGACCCAGTTCCTGGGCACCGGCTTCGGCGCGAGGCCGCCGCAGTACCAGCAGCAGCCCCCGTACCAGCCCCACCAGCCGCCGCAGTACCCGCAGGCGCACCCGCCCCAGCAGTCCCACGGGCAGCCCCCGCACGGGCAGTCCCAGCAGCCCCATGGGCAGCAGCCGCCCCAGCCCCAGCACGGGCAACACCAGCCCCCGCACGGGCAGCACCGGCCGCCGCAGCCGGACCCGGACTCGGAGGCCACGCAGTACATCGCGCCCGTACCGGGGCACAGCGGCCCCCCGGCGGAGTTCGACAACCTGTTCCGCGACGACACGGCGGGCGCCACGCAGCAGATGCCGCGCGTCGACTCCTCCGCCCCGCCCCGGGGCCACGGCCACCGCCCGCCCCCGCCGTACGGCCACCAGCCGCCGCGCCAGCCCCACCAGCCCCACCAGCCGTACGGCCAGCCGCCCCCGCCGTACGCGGAGCCGCGCGGCTACGACGACTACGACGAGCCCGAGCGGCGCCGCTCCTCCAAACTGCCGCTCGTCGCCGCCGTGGTCGTCGGGTGCGCCGTCGTGGGCCTCGGCGCGGGCGCCCTGATGAGCGGCGGCGACGAGGCGCCCGACGAGGGGGGCAAGGAGGGCGTGGTCGCCGCCTCGTCCCCGACCGCGGGCCCGGCGTCGTCGTCCGCGCCGGCCCCGGACCCGGTGAAGGCGCAGGCGGAGGAGCTCGACAAGCTGCTCGCGGACAGCAACGACAGCCGCGCCGCGGTGATCCGCTCCGTCGAGAACATCAAGAAGTGCCAGGAGCTGGACAAGGCCGCCGCCGACCTGCGGGAGGCCGCCGGCCAGCGGCGGGAGCTGGTGAACCGGCTGCGCGGCATCCGGATCGACAAGCTGCCGGACCACACGGAACTGTCCGCGTCGCTCACCAAGGCGTGGCAGGCGTCCGCCACCGCCGACGACCACTACGCGGCCTGGGCCGAGCAGGTCAAGAACCCCAAGAACTGCAAGGACGGCCGGGCGCGCAACACCGGCAGCACCGCGCGGGCGTCCGTGGCCAGCGGCGAGGCGACCGGTGCGAAGCGCGAGGCCGCACGCCTCTGGAACGGCATCGCCGAGACGTACGGCCTGACCGAGCGGCAGCCCACCCAGTTGTAGGGCGGGCCGCGGGGCTCAGGAGGAGCGGGCGTCGAGGAGCGTCCGGCCGACGTCGACGAAGCCGGCGCGCTGGGCGACGAGGCGCCCCTTCCGCACCACCTGGAAGGTCACCTCGTGGTTGACCAGCCGCGGGAAGCCGGGCGTGCCGAGCATGTCCTCGTACCGCCAGCGCAGCGGCGGCGTGAGGCCCCCGGTGTCCACCCGCAGGCCGCGGTCGAGGGTGTACGCGATCTTGCCGGGGGTCACCTCCTCGTCGCCGATCGCCTCCACGACCCGCTTGAGGACCGTGTACGCGATCCAGGTGGTCTGCACGCCGGCGTCGGCCGGGTCGATCCGGTTGTCCCCGAAGGCGTGTTCCCGGATCACCCGCCGCATCGGCTCCCAGCGCGGGTCGCCCGGGTCGGGGTACCAGCCGGTGATGTACGCGCCCTCGAACGGCCCGGCCGCGCCGCCCGTCCGGTCGACGAGCAACTGGTCGACGCTGCCCAGGACGGACGAGACCCGGACGTCGCGGCCGTCCGGGGCGAGCCGGCGGAACGAGTCGAAGAAGTGCGCGGTCCGCTCGCCGAGCGCGGCGGTGACGCAGCCGCGCTCCTCGCCGGCCCGCTTCCGGGAGCGGGCGGCGACGGCCGCGTACTCCCCGGCGTCCTCGGCGGCCGGGATGTCGTACGCCTCGCGCTGCTTGCCGTGGGCGAGGCCCGAGTTGAGCAGCGCGTGCAGGTAGTCGCCGGCGATCGTGTCGGGGCGGACCAGGGAGACCCGCTCGCAGGAGGCGGCGAGCTGCATGCCGTTCCCCGCGAGCAGGGCGACCTGCCCGCCGTTGACGGGATAGGAGAGGTAGCTGGTGAACTCCTCGTCGGACAGGCCGTAGCCGCCGATGTACGGGATGTTCGCCGCCTCCAGGGTGGCCATGAAGGCGCGGCCGTGCTGGCTGTACGAGCCGACGACGGCGGCCACGCCCTCCTTGACGGCCTGGCGGGCGCAGGCCGCTGCGCCCGCCGCGGTGTTGCCCTCGTTGCACGTGATCACGCGCAGTTCGTGCCCGGCCAGGCCGCCCTGGCCGTTGGCCCAGCGCGCGTACGCCTCGGCCATCGCGGGCATGCCGGGCATGTTGGTCGCCTTGGTGTCGTGGGGTGCCCAGGTCATCACTGTGATGGGCTCCCTGGAGCCCCCCGTGGCTCCAGGGAGAGCACCGCAGCCGGTGAGGAGGGACGCCGCGACGAGAGCCGCCGCGGCCCTGGACGTGAGGGAGGTGGCAAAGCGTCGCCTGCCGTTACCGGTCATGGACACGCACACTTCCCGCTCCTGGGTAACGCGGGAGTGAGGGTGGTTCAACGGTCGGTGACGGGGAGGTGAATTGCGGGGGCCGCCGGGCGCGTACGGTGGAGCGCGTACGATCCGTACGTTCCGCTCCCGGCGGGGCGCACGACCCCCGGCTCGTCCGGGCCCGGTCCGCCAGGACCGGACCCCACAAGGTGAACGCAGATGAACTCTTCCCGTCACAGCCGTCGCTCCTCCACCATGGGCGGCATGCCCCTCAACGACATGCCGTGGTGGCGCTGGCGCGCCAACGTGCGCTCGGCGCTGCACATGCTCTCCGACCCGAGGTTCCACGAGGAGTGCTGGCTGGCCGGCGTCGACGGGTACGGGGACGTCACGGACGCCGTCTACCGGCTGGTCGAGGACACGTGGCTGGACAACTGGTCCGCCGAGAAGTACGTCGGGGCGATGTTCCGCGACTCGGGCGAGGCCCAGCTCGTCGACCTGGCCGTGCTGAAGGTCCTGCGGATCATGCACCAGGTCGGCCCGGACGCGCCCGTCTCCGCGTACCTGGGCCACCCCGGCTGGCCCGAGGCCGTGCACGCCGCCCGCGACGCCCACGTACGGCTCTCCGCGAACGACGGCGAGGACCCGGACGTGCCGCCGCGACCCCTGCACGCCCTGCGGACGCTGACGGGCGCCGCGTAGCCGCGGGGCCCCGGCCCCGATCGGCCGGGCCCGCCGGGTGGCCCGGCCGGGTCGGCCCGACCGGATCGGCCCGGTCCGCCGGTCGGTCCGGTTGGCGGACCGGACGGGGTGCGCGCCCGTCCCGTATGGCATGCTGCCAGGATGACCGACCAGTATGTCCTCACCCTCTCCTGCCCCGACAAGCAGGGCATCGTGCACGCCGTGTCGAGCTACCTCTTCATCACGGGATGCAACATCGAGGACAGCCAGCAGTTCGGAGACCGCGGGTCGGGCCTCTTCTTCATGCGGGTCCACTTCTCCGCCGAGGCGCCCGTGACCGTCGAGAAGCTCCGGGCGAGCTTCGCCGCGGTCGGCGACTCCTTCGGGATGGACTGGCGGATCCACCGCGCCGACGAGCGGATGCGGGTCGTGCTGATGGTGTCGAAGTTCGGCCACTGCCTGAACGACCTGCTGTTCCGCACGCGGATCGGCGCGCTGCCCGTGGACATCGTGGCCGTGGTGTCCAACCACACGGACTTCGCGGAGCTCGTGGCCTCGTACGACATCCCCTTCCACCACATCCCGGTCACGAAGGACACCAAGGCGGAGGCCGAGGCCCGGCTGCTGGAGCTGGTGCGCGGCGAGAACGTCGAACTGGTGGTGCTGGCCCGGTACATGCAGGTCCTGTCGGACGACCTGTGCAAGGCGCTCAGCGGGCGGATCATCAACATCCACCACTCGTTCCTGCCGAGCTTCAAGGGCGCGAAGCCGTACCACCAGGCGCACGCGCGCGGCGTGAAGCTGATCGGCGCGACGGCCCACTACGTGACGGCGGACCTCGACGAGGGGCCGATCATCGAGCAGGAGGTCGAGCGCGTCGGGCACGAGGTCACGCCCGAGCAACTGGTGGCCCTGGGACGCGACGTCGAGTGCCAGGCGCTGGCCCGCGCGGTCAAGTGGCACGCGGAGCACCGCATCCTGCTGAACGGCAGCCGCACGGTCGTCTTCGACTGAGGACGGCCCGCGCGGGGCGGCGGCTACATCCGGCTCAGGGAGGCCGCGGCGTACAGGACCTCCCTGACGGCCTCCCGGTCGCCCGTCTGCCCCACCGCCGCCTCCTCCGGCGTGACGTGCCCCGCCACCAACTGGCAGAACTCCACGCCGTCCAGCGCCACGAGCGCCACCTCCCGCTCCGGGCAGGCCAGCGCCGCCGGGGAGTCCAGGGCGATGTGCCAGCGGCCACCGCCCGGCCCCTCCACCTCCAGGCGCAGGGACCGGCCCGGAGCGCCCGCCCCGACGAGCGTGCGGGCCGGCCCCGCGAGCCCGGCGCGGCGGCGGTCGGCCAGCGCGGCCGGCAGGAGGCGGGCCGCCAGGTCGATCATGCCGCGCAGATGCGCCCCGGAAGGCGGGTCGTACGGGTAGTCCACGGCCGACGCGATGTCCCCGGCGTGCACCCAGCACTCGAACGCCCGCTCCACCAGGGCGTCCCGCAGCGGCAGGGAGAACGGCCCGTACGGCACGGACAGGTCCGCCACCCCGCGCCCCGCGAACGACACGGTCCGCACCAGCGTGTGCGCCTGTTCGCGCCACGGGGCCCGCATGCACCGCTGGACCTCCGCCTCCTCCAGGGCGCGCCAGAACGCCTCCGTGCGCTCGGCCGGCCCGTGCGGCGCCCGCGCGCCGGGGCGCGTCCCCACCGGATCGTCGAGCCCCAGGGCCGCCGCGACCAGGCCGTCCACCGCCATCAGGTGGGAGATGACGCCCGTGACGTTCGTCCGCCGTTCCACCTGCCGCTCGTCCGCGAACCACCGGAGCCGTACCGGCGCGCGCCACTCCGCGAGGCCGATGTCCTGGAGCAGCGCGTCCAGCCGCGCGGTCTCCGCGTCGTACGGGCCCGCCCAGTCCGGCACGGGGATGCGGGCGGGGCGCCGGCCCAGGCAGTTCTCCAGGACCCGCGACCGCAGCAGCGGGTCCAGGTCCAGATCGCGCTCGCTGTGCAGCAGCCCGACCGCGTCGCGCAACCGCAGCGCCTCGTCCGCGCACGGCGCGCACTCCGTCAGGTGCGCCTCGACGGCGGCGGTCTCCTCGGGGGAGCAGGCCGTCAGCGCCCACGCCCCGAGGAGCGACCTCAGCATCGCGTGCGGCAGCGGGGCCGGCGGCTCCGGGGGCGGCTCCCGCCGCTCCCGCGGCGGGCCGGGCGGCGGGCCCGGTACGCGGTGCGCCGAGTCGTCCGCCGCCGGCCGGGGAGCCGGTATGCGCGGCGGCCCGGGGGCCTCCCCGTCCCGGCCGCTCCACGCGCCGCCGCGGCCCCCGCCGTCCACGGGCCCGGTCACAGCGGCGGCCTTCCGGGCTCCGGCGGCGGCCCGTCCAGCGGCCGCGCGTGCGCCGTGGAGAGCAACTGGAGGCCCAGCCGCAACCGGCGCCGCGCCTCGTCCTCGGTCACGCCGAGGTGCGCGGCGGTCTGCCGGTAGTCCCGGCGCTGGAAGTACGCCATCTCCAGCGCCGTGCGCAGCGGGGCGGGCATCGCCGTGACGATGTAGTCGGCGCGGGCCGCCGCAGCCGCCCGCCGCACCCGCTGCTCCAACTCCTCCGTCGACCCCTCCCCGCCCTCGGCGATCGCCCGCGCGCCGCTCTGGCGCAGCCGGTACACGGCCTGGCGGCGGGCCAGCCGGGCGATCCAGGCCCGCAACGAGCCCTCCACCCTCGGGTCGTACGCGTCCGGGTTCTCCCACACGTATCCGAACACCTCCCGCGTGACCCGGTCGGCGGCCTCCTGGTCCTCCAGGACGCGGCGGGCCGTGTTGTGGACGAGCGAGGCGAAGCGGTCGTACAGCTCACCGAGCGCGGCCGCCTCTCCTCGGGCCAGCCGCTGCTGCATCCTGCGGTCCCAGCGGGGCGGTGTGTCCTTGGGCATTCTTCGAATGTAGTGCGGAGCACCGGCGCCACACCGTCCTTTGGACAAGTGCTGGCATCTCGGCCGGAGCGATGGTAAGGAAGTCGCCGTCCTCGCCGTCTGGAGTTTCAGCGGTGGCGGATGGGGCAGCTGCGACGGGAAGAGCGTCCTCCGGAAGGTTCGGGCACCGGCGAGGAAAGGTCGCAGCGCGTGATGCTGAGGGTGGAGCGAGCCGAGCACGGCGCCTGGACCGTGCTCCACATCTCCGGCGAGCTCGACCTCGTGTCGTCGCCGGTGGTCCGGCGCCGGGTGCACGACGCGGTCGCGGACGGCCGCCACGACGTCGTGCTCGACCTGTCCGGGGTGCGGTTCTGCGACTCCAGCGGCGTGGGCGTGCTCATAGCGGCGCGCCGGCTGCTGCACTCCTGCCGGGGCCGGTTGCGGCTGATCCTGCCGGCGCGCGGCGCGGTCGAGGGCTCGCACGTCAACCGGGTGCTGGCGGCGCTCGGCGTGCGCCGGCTGTTCGACGTGTACCCGGACGTGCCGGCGGCGGCGGGCGTGCCGTCCGCGGCGGGCGCGGCGCCCGGCGCGACGGAGGGCGGGGCGCCCGGCGCGGCGGAGGGGTGTCCCGGGGGTGCGGTGGACGGCGCGGCGGACGCCGTGGCGGTGTCCCGTACCGCGTCCGCCTAGGTCACGATCGGTGAGGGGCGCGGGACGTACGGAGGGCGGCGCCGCGGGCGGGCCACGGGCGGGCCGTGACCGGACGGCCGCCGTCGCCCGACGGGCGTGACGGGCCTGCCCGTTGCGCCTGAGCGCCGGTGGGGCGGTTGGGGCGGCTGAGTGCTCGCGTTCGACTGCGCGAAAAGTGCGTCGCACAGTATGCACCAGCCGTACTCCTTCGCGCTGGAATATGCCCGAAGCGCTTGTTGCGGTGACTGTACGTCAACCATGCTGTGCCCCCCAAGGTTCGCTGTGAGGCGCGAGGCGATGTGTCCGCCGGTTCGGATGGTGTGAGCGGTGCAGGTGCTTCAGGTTCAGTTGGAGATCGGGCCGGATCCCGCGGAAGTGGGGCGGGCCCGCAGATGGGCGAGGTCGCGGCTGGCCGGCTTCGACATAGCGGCCGACGAGCCGCTCGTCGACACGCTCGTGCTCCTCATCTCGGAGCTCGTGACCAACGCCGTCGTGCACACCGGCTGCCCGGCCGTGCTGCGGCTGCTGTTCGGCCCGGGCGGCGCCGGCACCGGCACCGTCCGGGTCGAGGTGGCGGACCGCAGCGACAGCCCGCCGCAGCAGCGCCGGGCCGACTGCGCCGACACCCACGGCCGGGGGCTGGAGCTGGTCGACGGGCTCGCCGACCGGTGGGGCTGGCAGCCGGAGGACCGCGGCAAGCGCATCTGGTGCGAGGTGGACCGGAGTGCGCCGGCGCTCGCCCCGGTGGTGTGCGAGCCGGGGGCGTACGAGCTCCCGCACGCCGTGTCGAATACCGCGTAGTGGTTGTTTCCGCGCATACCTGTTGACGGGCGGGGGCGTCCTGATCACGCTGGGTCCAGCGATCCGTGGCGAGGGGACGCCGAGGGCGTGACGCGCCCTTGACGAGTACGGGTCGCGGGTCCGGTGGCGGCCGGCCGCGCGCGAACGCGGCGCCCGCGCCGGGCGGGGTGGCGGCCGCCGTGCCGTGCTCGCGGCGCGCATACGCGTGCCGCCACCCGAGGAGCCGCCGAGCCGCCCCGCGCGCCGAGTCACCCCGCGCGCCGAGCCGCCCCGCACGCCAAGTCGCCCCGCGCGCCGGGCCGTCGGTGGCCGGGGGCCGTCAGGGGGTGTCCGGAGCCGTCAGGGGCTGTCCGGCCGGCACACCGCCCGCGCGCCGAGCGCGACCGCGCCCTGGCCCCGTTCCCGTACGACGAGGGGCTCCACGTCCAGCTCCGCGAGGTCGCCGCCCAGTTCCAGGGCGATGCGCTGGACGCGCAGGACCGTTTCGACGAGCGCGTCCACGTCGGCCGGCGGGCCGCCCCGTACGCCGTCTAGCGGCGGCCGTCCGCGCAGCTCGTCCACCATGGCCCGCGCCTCCCGCTCTCCGAACGGCGGGACGCGCACGGCCGTGCCCGCCCCCGCCTCCGCCGGGGCGCCGCCCGCCCCGATCCGCACGGTCGGCCCGAGCAGCGGGTCGTGCGCCACGCGGACCGCCAACTCGGCGCCCCGCCCCACCATCTGGCAGACGAGGACGCCGTCCAGGTCGACGCGGTCGTAGCGGGCGATCTCGGTGAACTCCCGGTACGCGTCGCGGACCTGGCTCGCCGAGGTGAGCCCCACCCGGACGAGGCCCCGCTCGCCGCGGTGCGCCAGCCGCGGGGCGGACGCCTTCATCACCACCGGGTACCCGATCTGGGCGGCCGCGCGGACGGCCGCCGCCGCGCTGGTCGTCAACTGCTCGCGCGGTACGCGGATGCCGTACGCCCGCAGCAGTTGCTTCGCCGCGTGCTCGCTCAGCCGCTGCCCCGGCCGCAGCAGGGACCGCGCCCTGCGCGCCGACGGCGACGGCGGCGCGGGCGACGGCGCGGCGGTGGGCGAGTCGTCGAAGGTCGGCTCGTCGAAGGGCGGTTCGTCGAAGGGGGACGGGTGGGCGGCGGCGCGGCGGTGGTGGTCGAGGTACGCGCGGACGGCCGCGACGCAGTTGCCGAACGTGCGGAAGACGGCGAGGCGCGACGAGCCGAGCAGCACCTCGCGGTACGCCGCCTCCGTGCCGGCCGGTGAGCCCCAGATCACGCACACCGGCTTCTCGGTGGCCACCGCCGCGTCGGCGAGGGCCCGCGCGAGGCGGTCCGTGCGCGGGGGGTGCGGGGCGGGGACGGGGCAGACGAGGACGCCGACGTCCGGGTCGGCGAGGAGCGCGTCGAGGGGGTCGCCGGGACGGGCCGAGGCCCGCAGCCCGGCGGCGGAGGCGAGCGCGGCGAAGTGCGCCGCCGCGCCGGTGGCCTCCTCCTCGTACACCGCGACGCCCTCCGCGCGGGGCGGGCGGGCGCGGGCGAGCAGCGTGGCCGTGTCCTGGAGCTGGTCGGGCGAGCCGACCGGGACGACGCCGTACTGGCGCAGCGCGGCGTCCAGGACCGGCCGGGTGGTGGGGGCGGCGGCGGTGAGGGCGACGACGGGGACGCGGTGGCGGGCGGCGCGGCCGGCGGCGCGCAGGAAGGCGCGGGCGTCGCCGAGGCGGTCGAGGTGGCAGGCGATGGCACCGACGCCGGGCTGTTCGGCGTAGTACGCGACGAGGTCGGCGGCCGTCACGTCGGCCTCGTCGCCGGTGACCGCCCAGTGGGAGAGCCGGACGCCCAGCTCCTGGAGGGCGTACAGGGGGCGGCCCTGCGGGCCGGTCCGGGCGACCACGGCGATGCCGGGCCCCCCGAGGTCGTCCCGCAGCGGCGCGAAGAGGGCGGGACCGGTGGGCCCCAGGACCCGCGGCCCGGCACCGCGCAGCCGGTCGGCCGAGGGGGAGGAGCCCCCCAGGACCACGACCAGCGGCACTTTCGCGTCGGCCAGCGGGCGGAGGGCGGGCAGCGGGTCGCCGCCGAGCACCACGGCGAGGTCCACGTCGCCCGGCAGCTCCGCGACGGACGCCACGGGCCGCACGCCGGGCCCCGGTTCGCCCCGCACCGCGTACACCCGCGCCCCGGCCCGCAGGGCCCACCGCACGACGTCCTCCCGCCCCTCGCCGGTCCCGACGAGCACCACGCCCCGGGGCCGGAAGAGGCCCTCCAGCCCAGCCACAGAAACCGCCAACGCGCGCCTCCCGCCGACCGCACCCGGATAGCTGACGGCTTGTCACGTTACCGAAGGGTTGCCTCCCGAGGAACAGCCCGCACATGGTCAACATCCCCTCTCGAACGGGGCATTGGGGGCGCCCGGGGGCCAACCGGCCCAGTTCGTTGGGTCGTACAACCTCATGGCGGGGTCGCGGGTCGAGGTAGTGGTGCGTTGCCCGTGAACAGAGTGATCAGAGTGAACAGAAAGGCCCCATGTCCATGAACCAGTCCCTCCCCGCGCGTGCCCTCACGCGCGGTCTGTGTGTCGCCGTCGTCGCCGGGGTGGTGGGCGCCGGGGCCGTGGTGCCCGCCGCCGCCGAGGAGCCCCAGAGCGACCAGTTGTGGATCAGCGCCGCCCCGTACGAGGCGAAGGTGCCCGTCGGGGCCGGGGGCGAGGCCGGGCAGGACCGGGAGGTGGAGGTCGGCCTGTCGCACGACAACGGCAACTTCACCGTCACCGGCGGCCGGATCACCGTCGACGTGTCCGGCCTCGCCGGCGTCGCCGAGGTGACCTGGCCCGACAACTGCACGCCCAGCGGGACGACCGCCGAGTGCACCGTGCCCGAGGTGGCCCTGACGGGTGAGGTCGGGGAGCGGGTGCGCCTCCAGGTCCGCGCCGCGGCGGGCGCGGCGGTCGGCGCGACCGGCCGCATCGCGTACACGGCGCGCGCCGCCACCGACCAGCCCGGGGTCGGCGAGCTCGTCGCGCACGAGGCGGAGACCCCCGTCACCGTCGGCTCCGGCCCCGACCTCGTCGTACGGGGCACCGTGCCGACCGGCCAGATCCAGCCGGGCGGCACCGTGTCCGTGCCGTTCAGCGTCGTCAACGCGGGCGGCGAGGCGGCGCACGGCGTCCGCGTCACCCTGTACGTCACGCGTGGTCTGGACGTCGGCGCCGTCGACCCGCACTGCACGACCACGCCGCTCGACGAGACCGACGGGTACGTCCCGATGAGCCGGGTCGACTGCGCCTTCGACGACGTCGTCGAGCCGGGCGGCACCTTCGCCCTGCCCCGCACGCTGACGGCGACCGCCGCCCCGTACGGGTTCCACGAGCGCCTCGACCTCACCGTCGAGCCCGGCGGCGGCGTCCAGGACCTGGCCCCGGAGGACAACGGCCTCTACGGGGCCGTCAAGGTGGCCAACACGAGCGACTTCTCCGTGCTGGGCGCCGACCTGACCGCCGCGGCGGGCGAGACCGTCAAGGCCGACCTGACGTTCCGCAACCAGGGTCCGGCGTGGGTCGCGAACCTGCGCTCCGGCGACCCCGTCGCCTCGGTCGACTTCGTCGTCCCCCCGGGCGCGACCGTGACGCGGGCGCCGGAGAACTGCTTCGGGCAGACGCTGGGGGGCGACTGGTACGAGGGCCCGTCCGGCGCCCCGCGCTACCGGTGCGAGCTGCCCATGTGGGTCGGTGAGAAGCAGACGGTGACGTTCCCGTTCACCCTGCGCGTCGACACGGTCGTGCCGGACGCGACGGGCACGCTGACGCTGCGCAACGGGTGGGGCGAGGCGCGCCCGAACGACCCGGACAGCACGAACGACACCGCGAAGCTCGTCCTCAACGCGGCTGGCTGACCGGCGCGGACGCCGTAGGAGCGGGAACCGGGGGTGGCCGCCGGAACGACCGGTGGCCACCCCCGTGCCTTGGTGGCGGCCATCCCGGCGGCTGCCGCACGGGGCCCCGGCGGGCGGCCTCCGGTCCGTCCGCGTCCCCGTGCTTCGGCCCGTACGGGGTGGGCTGCCTCGTACGGGTTGGGCCGCCCCGTACGGGCTGGGTCCTCCCTTACGGGCTGGGTCCTCCCGTACGGGGCGGGTCGTCCCGTACGGGTCGGGTTGCCCCGCGGTCCTCGCCGGGCGGTCCTCGCCGGGCGGCTCCCGCCGGGCGGCCCGGGCGGCGGGGGGTGGTCCGGGTGGGCGCGGCCCGGATGCCGGCAGGCGGTCCGGGCGGTGGCGGGCCGGTCAGGGCCAGAGCAGGCCCCGGGACCACGGGCCGTCCGGTGCGCGGTGGTAACGGAGGCGGACGTGGCGGCGGCGGGCGTCGCCCTGGAAGAACTCCGCCTCCTGCGGGACCAGGCGGTACACCGTCCAGGTCGGCGCGTGCGCCGCGGGCTCCGCGGCGGCCCGGGACCAGGCCCGTTCGCTCGCCTCCGCCAGGGCCTCCGGGGAGGCGAGCGGCTCGCTCTGGCGGCCCGTCAGCGCCGCCGCCAGAGCACCCGTCGAACGGGCGTGTAGGTCGGCGTACGCCTCCTCGGCTGTGCCCTCGGCGACGGGGCCGCGCAGGCGGACCTGGCGGCCCCGCAGCGGCCAGTAGAAGTGCAGCGCCGCGTACGGGCGGGCGGCGAGCTGCCGGCCCTTCGCGCTGGTGGAGTGCGTCGCGAACCGCCAGCCGCGCCCGTCGGCGCCGTGCAGCATCACCGTCCGCACGTCGGGACGGCCGTCCGCGTCGGCCGTGGCGAGCTGCGTGGTGTGCGGCTCCGGCTGGCCCGCCCCCACCGCGTCGAGGAACCACGTGCGGAACAGGTCCAGCGGGTCGTCCGGGGCGGTCGCCGGGTCGAAGGCGGGCAGATCGGCGTCCCACACCCGCAGGGAGTGGAGAGCCGACTCGAAGGCGGCGTGCGTGCCGTGGGCGCCGTGCGTCATGGGGACATCATCCGCCCGGTACGGGAGGGGGCCGGGCCCGGGTACGGGGTGCCGGCGGCGGCCGTCGCGGGACGGGCCGCCGGTGTGACAGGACGTGCCGTACCCGGGGCGCCCGAGCGGCGGGCGGACGGGGTGCGCCGGAGCGCGGGGGGTGGGGCCGCGCCGGAGCGCGGGGGAGGGGTCGTGCGCGGGTGCGCCGTACGCGCCCCTACTTCGCGGGCTTCTTGCCTGTGATGCCGAGGTGGACCAAGAGCGCCAGGTTCGGCCGGAGTTCGGCCTGCTTGACGCCCCACGTCTGGAAGCCCTTCTGGTGCGACGCCACCGACGCCAGCATCGTCACCAGCGCGCCGGCCATCGCGGCGGGGTTCACGTCCTTGTCGACCCGGCCCTTGGCCTGGAGATCCTTCACCGCGTCCGTGAGGGAGCCGGTGACCGAGCCGAGGATCTTCATGCGGATCTTGTAGAACCGCTTGTCGCCTTCGGCGGCCCCCAGGTCGACGACGCGCAGGATCGCGTCGTGGCGCCGCCAGAAGTCGAGGAAGCCCTCGACGAGCTCCTCCGACGCCTGCTTCGCCCCCTTGCCGACCCAGGACCGGTCCGATACCAATTCGGACAATCCTGCGCCATCCTTGGCCATTTCCTCGGCGATCTCCAGGACAGCGCCCTCGACGTCCGGGAAATACTGATAGAAGGTCGCAGGTGAAGTGCCCGCCTTCCGGGCCACGTCGATGACTTTGACGTCCCGGTACGGCGAGGAGCCGAGCATCTCGCTGAGGCAGTCGAGCAGCTTCTGCCGCGTCGCCTGGCCGCGCCGACCGGCCACGCGGCCGTCGACGGTACGTACTTGTCCTGTCATGCCGTCAGCTTACCGAGGGGTGTTCGGCGCGCGATTCGGCCGAGTGCAAATGGGTGCGGGGCCGTGCGCGGGCTGTTCCGGACGGGTTTTCCGGAGCGGGGGAAGAAGGGCTGCGGAAGCGGTCCGCCGGGGATTCACCGCCGGTTCCCCGGACGGCCCCCGCGTTCCCGGCCGCGCCTTCCGCCCTCCTCTGTCTTCTTCTGCCCCTTCCGTCCTTCCCTGTCCTTCTCCGACCCGGCTTTCTTCACGTCCTCGTACGGAATGATTATCAACAGGCTGTGGAAAACATCGGTGGACAACTGCCCGACCGGACCTCCTCCCCCTGCGGCGGAACCCCACCCGCATTAGCGTGGCCGTGACGGGCACCCACGGTCCGTGCGCCCCCGCGCACAGGGAAGGAACCACGCCCATGGCCGCGACCACGGAACGCACGCCGGGAGGCGACCCGGAGGACAGGCCGGAGGGCACGCCGTGCTGGGCGGACGTGCTGCTCCCGGACCTGGAGGCGGGCAAGCGCTTCTACGGCGGACTGTTCGGCTGGACCTTCGCCGACAGCGGCGAGACGTACGGCCCGTACGCCACCGCCCTCAGCGACGGCCTGCGCGTCGCCGGGCTGGCCCCCAAACGGGACGGCCGCATGCCCACCGCCTGGGGCGTCTACCTGGCCACCACCGACGCCGTCGCCCTCGCCGCCCGCATCCGGGAGGCCGGCGGACAGGTCATCACCGCGCCCATGCGCGTCGGTGCCGCAGGCATCACCGCGCTCGCCGCCGACCCCGGCGGGGCCGTCTTCGGGATCTGGCAGACCGAGGAGCACGCCGGCTTCGAGAAGGAGGGCCTCCCCGGCTCGTACTGCTGGACCGAGGTGTACACGAGGGCCCGCGACAAGGACGCCGTCGACGCCTTCTACGCCACCGTCTTCGGCTACCGCACCCGCGACCTCGACGACCCGTCCGCCGACTTCCGCGTCTGGTCGCCGGCCGGCACCGGCGAACCCACCGACGCCGATGCGATCGGCGGGCGCAGCGTGATCGGCGATGCGTTCCCCGCCGAGATGCCGGCCCACTTCCTGGTGTACTTCGCCGTCGCTGACTGCGACGAGACGACGGCCGCCGCCGTCCGCCTCGGCGGCCGGGTCACCGAGGACCCGTTCGACACCCCGTACGGCCGGATCGCGCTCCTCGCCGACGACCAGGGCGCCGCCTTCGCCGTCCTGTCCGACTCCAAGGCCGCCTGAGCCCCGACCACCGCAGCCCCGTCCAGCGGGCCCCCGCTCGCCGGGCTCCCGTCCGCTGGGCTCCCGTCCACCGAGGCCCCCGCCCGCCGAGCCCGCTGACCGAGGCCCGGTCCACCGGGCTCCCGTCCACCGGGCCCCGCCCGCCGGGCTCCCGTCCACTGGGCCTCACCCGTCCAGCCTGCCGACCGAGGTCCGGTCCGCCGGGCCCCGCCCGCCGCGGCCCCGTCCACCGGGCCTCGCCCACCGAGGCCCGGCGGGCCGGCGCCACAGTCCGGCGGACGGCGGTGCCACGGTCCGGCGGACGGTGGCGCCGCGGCCCGCGGTGGCCGGAAACCGCCCGTGCCCACCGGTCCGTCGCCCGGGTGTCCCTCACACGGGTGTCCCCTTCCGGGTGAGACACCCCGATCCGCCCCCGGGTTCGCAACCACCGCCCCGGACAGGAAGAATCAAGGTGCACAGGGTCGTACCCCCATGGCCCTGACGGGGAGGTGGCAGGCAAGTGGAGCAGCTGACGCAGCACGACCCGAGACGGATCGGCCCGTTCGAGGTGCTGGGCCGGCTCGGCGCCGGCGGCATGGGCCTGGTCTATCTCGCGCGGTCGGCGTCCGGCCGCCGCGTGGCGATCAAGACCGTACGGACCGAGCTCGCCGAGGACCAGCTGTTCCGCGTCCGCTTCACGCGGGAGGTCGAGGCCGCGCGGGCCGTGTCCGGTTTCTACACGGCCGCCGTCGTCGACGCCGACCCGCGCGCCGCCGTGCCGTGGTTGGCCACCGCGTACGTCCCGGCGCCCTCCCTGGAGGAGATAGTGAACGAGTGCGGGCCGCTGCCCGCGCCCGCCGTGCGCTGGCTGGCCGCCGGCGTCGCCGAAGCCCTCCAGTCCATCCACGGCGCGGGCCTCGTCCACCGCGACCTGAAGCCGTCCAACGTCCTCGTCGTCGAGGACGGCCCGCGCGTCATCGACTTCGGCATCGCGTCCGGCGTCTCCAACACCCGGCTGACGATGACCAACGTCGCCGTCGGGACGCCCGCGTACATGTCGCCCGAGCAGGCGCGCGACTCGCGCAGCGTCACCGGTGCGAGTGATGTCTTCTCGCTCGGCTCCACGCTGGTGTTCGCCGCGACCGGGCACGCCCCGTTCCACGGCGCCAACCCCGTCGAGACCGTGTTCATGCTGCTCCGGGAGGGCCCCGACCTGGAGGGGCTGCCCGACGAGCTGCGCCCGTTGATCGACTCCTGCATGCAGACCGACCCGGCGCTCCGCCCCACCCCGGCGGACCTCCAGGCCCAGCTCGCCCCGCACCTCTTCGCCGGCGGCGACGACAGCGGCACGGCGTCCGCGTGGCTGCCCGCGCCGGCCACCGCCATGATCGAGCAGCGGCGCGGCGGCCGTCCCGCCGTGCCGCCGCCCCCGTCCGTGCCGCCCGCCCCGCCGGGGCCCCCGCCCGGCGCCCCGGCGCCCGGCGGCCCCGCCCCGGGGGCGCCCGCACCCGGCCAGGACTGGGACGCCGCCTGGCGCGGCGGCGACCCCCGCACCGGGCACGGCCCCGTCCGGTCGCCCGCCCACGGCCCGCACGGCGGTGGCGCGTCGCCCGTCCGGCTCCCCGGCTCGAACGTGCCCATCGGCCCCGGCCCCCGCCGCGTCGACGGCCGCTCCGCCGCCGCGCCCGACCCCGCCGGACCCGCCACCGGCTGGATCCGCCCGCCCGCCGGGCTGACCGGCGCGGACGCCCCGCCGCCCACCGGCCGCCCCCTTCCCGGCACGGGTCCCGGCCCCGGCACGGGCACCGGCGTGCCGTCCCAGCCGAACGGCGCGGACGGCGGCCCCACCGTCGCCGCGCCCCCGCCCGCCCCCGGGCACTGGCGCCCCTGGCGGTTCCGCATGTCGAACGACGTGTGGGGCACGCCCGTCGTCGACGGCGACCTCCTCTACGTCACGTCCTTCGAGGTCCACGCCCTCGACGTGGCGACCGGCCGCCGCCAGTTCAAGACCCGCGACGTCGCCTGGTCCATGGCCGTCGCCGCCGGCCGCATCCACGCCTCCGACGGGCCCACGCTGTACGCGCTGGACGCCCTCGACGCGGGCGAGCTGTGGCGGCTCCAGACCGACGCGTGGGTGTACTCGCTCAAGGTCGACCGGGGCACCGTCGTCACCGGCACGCGCGGCGGCGGGGTCCAGGGCTGGGAGGCGTCCAACGGCGCCAGGCTGTGGGAGCTGACCGGCGCGCAGACCGACTTCGAGACCCCCGAGGCGGGGCCCGCCGTCCACGGCGACACCGTGTACGTGTGGCAGGACGCCCGGCTCCGCGCCCTCGACGCCCGTACCGGCACCGAGCGGTGGTCGTACCCGGTCGGCGACGCGGCGTCCTGCGGCGGCGTGCCCGTACGGGTCACCCCCGCGGAGGACGGCTACGTGTACGTCGCCGCCGGGACGCGGGTCCTCTCCGTCGACGTCATGTCCGGCCACGTCCGCTGGCACTTCGAGGCGCCGGCGGTCTTCCTGTCGCCGCCCGCCTTCGCGCCGGGGCCCTCGGTGACCGGCGGCGGGGTGTACCTCGCCGACTACCTCGGCACGGTGTACGCCCTCGACGCGACGACCGGCAAGGACCGGTGGCGGATCGCGACGGAGGCCCGGCAGTCGATCGAGCCGGTCCTCGTCGCGGACGGGAACGTCCACGTGGGCAGCGGGAGCGCCCTGTACACGCTGGACGCGGTCACCGGGACGCCGAAGTGGCGGTTCGCGGCCGGCGGCGAGATCGTCGGCGCGCCCGTGGCGGCGGAGGGGCGGCTGCACTTCGGCTCGGCGGACCACGTGCTGTACACGCTGGACGCGGCGGGCGGGCAGCTCCGGTGGAAGCTGACGACGGGCGGCGAGATCACGGGCTCGCCCGTGGCGCGGGCCGGCGTCGTGTACGCGTGCAGCAAGGACCGCTGCGTGTACGCCCTGGACGCCCAGAAGGGCACCGCGACGGGCCCCCGCCCGTCCCCGACCCGGTAGCCGCCGGGCCGGGGCGCCGGGTGGCCGGCTAGGAGGGGCGGTCGTCCCGGCCCTGGGGGGGCGGGTACGTCCGAGTGTCCTGCGCGTGCGGGTCCCGGTGGGGGTCCTGGTCCCGGTACGGGCCGGGGTCCTGGTCCCGGTACGGATCCTGGTCCTGGTGGGGGTGCGGGTCGCGGTACGGGCCGTGGTCCTGGTACGGGCCCTGCTCCTCGTACGGGTCGTGGTGGGGGTCCTGGTACGGGCCCTGGGGCCGGTGCGCGGACGCGTCGTCCGGACCGCCCGGGTACGCGGGGTCGCCGGGTCCCGGGGCCGGGTCCTGCGGCACCGCCCTCCGCCGGGCGTGCCGCCGCCCCGTCCCGGACGCGTACCCCGCCTCGTGCCCGCCCAGCATCCGGCCGTGCCGCCGCCCCGCCATCACCACCGCGGCCAGCAGCAACACCAGCCCGCCGCCGAGCGCCAGCCCGGTGCCCGGCCCGAAGCCCCTCCCGTCACCGCTCACCGTGAGGCTCCCGGTGTCCTGCCCCTGGCGCACCATCCACAGCACGGTGAACCCCAGCGCGACCAGCCCCGCCAGCGCCACCGCCGACCGCGACCGCAGCACCAGCCCCACCAGCGCGACCAGCGCGGCGAAGGCCAGCGGCAGGAGCAGCGAGGCCCACGGGTCGGCACGGTCCGGGGTGATCCCGCCGAACAGGTCATCGACCCCGTAGTGCCGGCCCAGGCGCCCGTCGTACCAGGCGTGGAAGGGACTCCAGACGACGGCGGCCGCTCCCACGACGGCCAGGACGGCGCCAATGGCGTTGCGGATCATCCTTGGTCTCCCTCGTCTCCGGGCGCCGGATCGACGCGGTCCGGAACCGGTCCGATGCCCGGGTACCCACCTCCGCCCGGGGGAATCGCGCGACGGCGGCCGAGGCCGGGCCGCTCCGCTGCTAGGGTGACGTGCGCTCGTCAGAACGAGCTTTCTATTTTTCCACTTTCAACGGGGGTTGAAACGTGAAAATGCGTCATGTTCGCGCGGTGGCCGTCTTCGGCGTCGTCCTGATCGCCCTGACCGGTGCGCGCGGCTCGGGCGGCGGAAGCTGCGACGGCTCCAGCTCCGGCAGCGGCTCCAGCTCGTCCTCCGGCGGCTCCGGCGCCGGAGGCCACCAGGACACCGACGGCAACGGTTCCGGCGGCGGGAGCTCCGTGCCCGGCGGTTCGGGCTCCGACGCGTCCGCGATGCGGGACATCCGCATCGACGGGTGCACGCTCGACGCGTCCGGCAAGAACCTCGTCGCGCGCCTCACCGTCACCAACGACAGCTCGCTCGACTACGAGTACGACGCGACGGTCCAGTTCCAGGGCGACACCGGCACGAGCGCGCCGTACGCAGCCGCGCGCGTCGACGGCCTCGTCGTCCCGGCGAACGGCTCGAAGAACACCGAGGCCACCACGGCCTACACGGGCACGCAGAACGGTGGCGAGTACACCAAGTGCGTCGTCACCAAGGCGCGGCGCTCGATGAGCTGAGACGAGCCGGGCGGATGCCACGACGGCGGGGGCCGACCCCTGTGGGATCGGCCCCCGCCGTCGTACCCGGCCCCGTGCATGCAGCGGCCGCGACGGCTCCCCCTCCGCGCCGCCGCGGCCGCCCCCCCGTCCGGGTTGGCTTACTTGACCGGCGGCGCCGGCATGTGGTTGTCCATGGTCACGATGGCGTCCCTCGGCGGGGCGGGCATGTGGTTGTCCATGGTGGTGACCGTCTCGCCCAACGGCTCGGACGGCATGTGGTTGTCCAGGGTCACGATGCCGTCCTTGGGCGGGGCGGGCATGTGGTTGTCCAGGGCCACGATGCCGTCCCTGGGCGGGGCGGGCATGTGGTTGTCCAGCGTCGTGATGATCTCTTCGGGCTTCTTGTCGCTCATGGCGCGTCATCTCCCCTTGACGGTATGACTCGGCGACGCCCGCTCGGCAACTCCCCCGAGGGTCGCCGAACGGGCGTCCAAGGATCGCTCACCTTAGCGGTGAGCGCCTTCGACCCGCCTGCCCCCCGACGCGACGGACCGTCCACTGAGAACGATGCCGGATCCGCATAAACGAATGCTGAACGCCCGTGCCTCCGGAGCTGCGCCGCTCAGATCGCCGCCGACGGGGACAGCATGGCCCGTACGCCGGCCGCCTCCGCCGCACCCAGGTACTCGTACAGGGCCAGCGCCTCCCGCAGGCAGGCGCGGGCGCGATCGGTCTGCCCGAGGACGCGCAGCGCCTTCCCGAGCAGCACCAGGACGTTGCCCCGCATCTGGTCCCCGCCGATGCAGCCGAGCGCCAGGGCCTGCTCGGCGTGCTGTGCGGCACGCGCGGGGCGCCGGGACTTCAACTGGGCCTCCGCGATGCGGAAGTGGGTCGCGCCCTCCCAGAGCCGCTGCCGGTTCTTGGCGAAGATCCGCAACGCCTCCGCGAACTCGTCCAGGGCTTCCGCGTGCCGGTCGGCCTGGTTGAGCGCTATGCCGAGGGCGTAGCGGCCGTTGGCGAGCCGGAGGGTGAGCCCCAGCCGGTCGTAGATCTCGATGCCCTGCTGCGCCAGGGCTATGGCGCTGGACGTCCGGCCGGTCAGCAGGTGCAGCCGCGACAGGTTGCACAGCGCACTGGCGACGCTCGGCTGGTTGCCGTCCGCGCGGGAGCCCTCCGCCGCGCTCGTCAGGTGCTCCTCGGCGTCCGCGTGGCGGCCGCCCATGGCCGCGATGATCCCCCGGTCGTTGTCCGCCCAGTACACCGGCGCCGGGTCGTCCGCCGACACGGCCAGGTCGCGGGCGTTGCGGGCCTCGCGGTCGGCCTCGTCGTAGCGGCCCGCCACCAGGTGGACGTTGCTGAGCGTCGTCCGGGCGCGGCCCTCCGTGCGGGCGTCGCCCGCCGCGTGGGCGGCCTCGCACGCCGCGAGGGCCGCCGACTCGTACTGCTTGGAGTTCGCGCCGGACTCCGTCAGGTCCTTCGCCGCCCACAGCAGGTCCACCGCGCGGCGCAGGCGGCTGCCCGGCGCGTCGCCCGCCGTGGCCTGGCGGACGCACGCCAGCACGCAGTTGGCCTCCCGGTACAGCCAGTCCTGCGCCTCGTGCCGGTCCGTGAAGGCCAGGCCCTCGTACGTCGTCGGTTCCAGGTGGTCGACCAGGCGGTCGCCGGGGCGTTCGATGGCGTACACGCGGGCCGCCGTCGCCAGGTAGAAGTCCAGGAGGCGGGACATCGCCGCCTCGCGTTCCGACGGGGGCCGCTCGTCGCGTTCGGCGCACGCGCGCGCGTAGAGGCGGACCAGGTCGTGGAACCGGTAGCGGCCCGGCGCGGCGGACTCGACGAGGGACGCGTCGACCAGGTTCTCCAGGAGGTCCTCCGTCTCCTGGGGCGGCAGGTCCAGCACGGCCGCCGCCGCCGCCAGGGAGATGTCCGGGCCGTCCGCGAGGCCCAGCAGGCGGAACGCGCGGGCCTGCGCGGGCTCCAACTGCCCGTACCCCAGCTCGAACGTGGCCTTCACCGCGAGGTCGCCCGCCTGGAGCTCGTCCAGGCGGCGCCGCTCGTCGGCGAGCTTCGCCGCCAGGACGGACACCGTCCACGTGCGCCGCGCCGCCAGCCGGGACGCGGCGATGCGGATCGCCAGCGGCAGGAACCCGCACGCCGCGACCACGTCCAGCGCCGCCTCCCGCTCCGCCTGCACCCGCTCGGCGCCCACGATCCTGGTGAAGAGCTGGAGCGCCTCCTCCGGGGACATCACGTCCAGGTCCACGAGGTGCGCGCCCGCCAGGTCGAGCATCCGGATGCGGCTGGTGACCAGCGCCGCGCACCCCTCCGTGCCCGGCAGCAGCGGTCGCACCTGGGCGGCGTCGCGCGCGTTGTCCAGCAGGACCAGGACGCGCCGCCCGGCGAGCGTCGACCGGTACAGCGCGGCCCGCTCGTCGAGGGTCTCCGGGATCTGCGCGTCCGGCGTGCCCAGCGCGCGCAGGAAGGCGCCCAGGACGGTCTCCGGCTCGGCGGCCCGCGAACCGGCGCCCATCAGGTCCACGTAGAGCTGCCCGTCCGGGAAGTGCGGGCGCGCCTGGTGCGCCACGTGCACGGCGAGCGTCGTCTTGCCGACGCCGCCGATGCCCGCGAGCGCCGACACGGCCATGACGGAGCCCTCGGCTGTGACGAGGAGGTCGCCCAGCTCCCGTACGAAGGAGACGCGGCCGGTGAAGTCGGGGACCGTGGCGGGGAGCTGGGCGGGCCGGGCGACGGGCGCCTTGCCGGGGGCGGGCCGCTCGACCGGCTGGGCCAGTTCGCTGTCGGCCCGGAGGATGCGCTGCTGGAGCCGGGAGAGTTCGGGGCGCGGGTCGACGCCCAGTTCGTCGGCGAGGAGGCGGCGCGTGTCGGCGTACACGGCGAGGGCCTCGGCCTGGCGGCCACTGCGGTACAGGGCGAGCATCAGCAGCTCCCGCAGCCGCTCGCGCAGCGGGTGGGCCGCGGTCAGCGCGGTCAGCTCGGACACGGCCTCCGCGTGGTGGCCGCACTCCAGGTCCAGGTCGAGGCGGGTCTCGACGAGCTGGAGCCGCCACTCCTCCAGGCGGGCGCGCTGCGTCTCCGCGTACGGCCCCGGCACGGAGGCGAGGGGCTCGCCGTCCCACAGGCCCAGCGCCTTGTTGATCAGTGCCACGGCCTGCGCGCGGTCCCCGGCCGCGCGGGCCTTCTCCGCCTCGGCGGCCAGCTCCTGCGCCACGTTCAGGTCCAGGGCGTCCGGGGCGCCCCGGATCGCGTACCCGCCCGACTCGCTGACCAGGACGTCCGGCGGGAGGACCTTGCGGAGGCGGGAGGCGTACGTGCGCAGCGCGGCGAGGGCCTGCGACGGGGGCTCCTCGCCCCAGATGGCGTCGATCAGTTCGGCGGCCGTCGCCGTCCGCCCCTCGCGCAGCAGCAGTGCGGCGAGCAGGGCCCGCTGCTGCGGGGAGCCCGACGGGAGCGGCTCGCCGTCCCGCCAGGCCCGTACGGGCCCGAGCACCCCGAAGCGCAGGTCGACGCGGCCGTCCGGCCCGTCCCCCGCGGGCACCGGGCGTCTCCGGGGGGCCAGGCCGTCGCGCGGTGCCTGGCCGCCCGGTACCTGCGCCTGCCGTGGAACACGCTGCTCCGGCACTCGCGGCCCGTTGTCACGGTCCATAGCTCCCCCTGCCCGTACCGCTGGTATCGCCGCCCACAGTCTGCCTTGTCCACGGCGGAAACGTCAGCATCGGGTGACGCTCCGCACAAGGTCGTGACACATCCGGCGATACCGGCGGCACCGGCGGTATCGGCGTACGGGGGTGCCGGCGGGTGCGTGGGGGCGGCCCGCCCGCCGCCCCGCGGTGGACGGGGGCGCCCGGTGGACGGCGCCGCCCGGTGGACGGGGACGCCCGCCCGGTGGTCGGGGGCGGGCGGTTCCGTCCTCAGAAGCGGGCGCCCACCGCCGTCCCGTCGCGGGGCACGAGGAACGACGGGGCTCCGGGCAGCGAACCGTCCGCGTCGCGCGGGCCGGTGAGCGGCGCCGGGTCGGTGCTGAGCACGGCCGACTCGCCCCACGCGCCGCCCCGGTCCCAGGAGTTGCCGGTGGACGTGGTGGTGGAGGTGCGGGCGACGGCGCGCTGGTCGGCGACGGAGAGGTTGCCGGTGAGGACGGCGCGGGCGGCGGAGGTGTCGAAGTCGAAGCCGGTGCTCTGGTTGCGGTGGCTCGTCGACCGGGACACGGCGATCGCGCCCGGGTTGCCGTTGTCGGTGTAGCCCTTCGCGGCGTTGCGGAACGCCGCCGTGTTGCGGAGGGCGTGGGCCACGGCGGGGGCGGGGGCGCCGCCGCCCAGCTTGAAGCCGTTGCCGTCGCCGGCGAAGTCGGGGAAGCCCCAGCGGTCGAAGCCGTTCCCGTACGCGATGGTGTCCTCGATCAGGACGGGCGAGGCGAACTTCCAGGCGTCGAAGCCGTCGTCGACGTTGTTCCACAGGCGGGCGCCGCGCACGACGTTGCCGGTGCCGCTGCCCTCCTTGATGGCGAGGCCGTCCGCGCTCTCGCCGTTCTTGCGCGGGTCGCGGTTGCCGTGGCTGTCCAGGTCGAGGATCAGGTTGCGGCTGGAGGCGCCCTGGAGCTGGAAGCCGGACTCGTAGTTGTCGTGGGTGTTCAGGCGGGCGAAGACGTTGTCGTTGCAGCCGTCGCAGTACACGCCGTACGGGCTGTTGACGATCTCCAGGTCGGAGATCCGCCAGTGCGACGCCTCCTGGTGGATCGCGCCGCGCTCGGCGCGGGGGACGCTGCCGCCGACCGGGGTGTGGCTGGCGGGGAGCTGTTCGCCGTCGATGACGACGCGCTCACCGGCGTACGCGCCGAGGGTGATGGGGCGCGAGGGCTCGCCGGAGGTGGTGAGGGTGATGTTGCGGGTGAGGAGGTAGCGACCGCCGCGCACACCGATGACGTCGCCCGGGCGGGCGCGCCGCACGGCCTCCTGGACGGTCCGCAGCGGGCGCTCCAGCGTGCCGGCCGCGGTGTCGTCGCCGTTCGGGGCGACGACGAGGGTGGGGGCGGTGACGACGGGCGCGACGGCGGCGGACGCGGCGGTGGCAGCGGTGGTCGTGGCGCCGGTGGCGCCGGTGGTCGTGGCGGTGGCGGGGGCGGCCGTCCCCACCAGTGCGGCGCCGAGCGCGGCCGCCGTGATCCCGCGGATGATTCCCATGGGCCCTCCTGTCGTCCCGCCGTCCAGCCGTCCCGTCGGCTGCCGGTCACGGGGGAGTGGCCGCCGGTCGGGCGGGGGTTGCCGGTCGGGCGGGGGTTGCCGGTCGGCGCGGATGTCAGTGGGATGCGCTTGGATCGGGACATGCCGATCACACGCGATCTCGCCGTACGGGGCGAGGACTGGTACGGGCGGGAACTGGGCGCCGGCGACGCGTACGCGGGGTGCGTGTTCTACGACACGGACTGGACGGAGGGCGTCAGCGAGGGCGCGTCCTTCGACGGCTGCACGTTCTCCGGGGTGCGGTTCAACGCGTCCCGGCACACGGGGACCGCCTTCACGAACTGCACGTTCCGCCGGTGCGTGTTCTTCGACGCGCGGTTCGAGCAGTGCAAGGTGGTGGGCAGCCAGTTCCGCGAGTCGGTGTTCGGCCTGCTCGTGGTGGACGGCGGCGACTGGTCGTACGCCGGGCTGACCGGCGCCGACCTGCGCAAGGCCGAGCTGGACGGCGTCCGCCTCCGCGAGGCCGACCTGGCGGGCGCCCGGCTGGAGGAGGCCGCGGTCAGGCGGTGCGACCTGTCCGGCGCCCAGTTGCGGGGCGCCCGCCTCCGCCGCGCCGACCTGCGCGGCAGCGACCTGTCCGCCCTCGACCCGAGGACGGTGGAGGCGGCGGGCGCCCGCATCGACCTGGAGCAGGCCGCGGTCCTCGCGACGGCCCTCGGCTACGAGGTCGGCTGAGCCGGCCTCGCCGGACGGGCGGGCCCCGTCGGCCGAGTGCGTCCCGTCGGCCGAGTGCGTCCCGCCGGACGGGCCCGCCCCGTCAGCCGAGCCCGCCCGTCGCCCGGAGGTTCTGGCCGGTGATCCACGCCCCGTCCGGCCCCACCAGGAACGCCACCACGGCCGCCACGTCGGCCGGCTCCCCGAGGCGGCCCAGGGGCGTGAGCCCGACGGCCATCTCCAGGGCCTCCGGCGGGTTCGTCCCGCGCAGGAGGTCCGTGTCCGTCGCGCCCGGCGACACCGTGTTGACGGTGATCCTCCGCGGTCCCAGCTCCATCGCGGCGGCGGCCGTCAGCTGCTCCAGCGCGCCCTTGCTCATCATGTACGGCACGATCCCGCGCCCCGGGCGGACCGTGTTGAGCGTCGAGATGTTGACGATCCGCCCGTCCTCCGGCATGAACCGGGCCGCGTACCGGACGGTCAGGAACGCCGCCTTCGCGTTGACCGCCATCGCCCGGTCGAACAGCTCCTCGCCCGTCTCGTCCAGCGGCGTCGGGGAGAAGCCGATGGCCGCGTTGTTGACCAGGACGGAGACCTCGCCCGCCGCCGACCCCTCCGACGCCGTGCGCATCAGCTCCTCCGCCGCCCCCGGCTCGGCCAGGTCCAGCCGTACCGCGCGGGCGCCGCCGCCCGCCGCCTTCACCTCCCGTACGACCTCCTCGGCGGCCTCCCGGTCGCGCACGTAGTTGAAGACGACCTCCGCGCCGTCCGCCGCGAGCCGCTCCACGATGCCCCGGCCGATCCCCCGCGAACCTCCGGTGACGACAGCGGTCCTGCCCCGTAACACGCCCATGTTCCCTCCCCGCGCTTCGACGCCCTGCGGCGTTCCGAGCCTCCGAATCTATGGGCCGCCCGCCGCCCGGGGGAGCCGTTTCCGGCAACCGCCCGGCGGACCGCCCGCCCGGCCCGGCGGCGGCCGGACATGCGGGGCGCCGGGGCCCGCCGTACGGTCGGAACGTGCCGTACGTCCTCCGCCCGGGCAGGCGACACGGCCCCGTGCCGGCCGGACTCGCCGTGCCGATCGCATCGGCCGGGCCGACCGTGCCGGCCGGACTCGCCGTACCGATCGCGCCGGCCGGGCCGACTGGGTCGACCAGGTCCACCGTGCCCACCGTGCCCCACGGTCCCGACCGGGTGACGGCGCCGCTCGCGCGCCGTGGAACCGGGCCGGGGCTCCGGGCGGTGCCTCGCGTCCGCCTTCCTTCCGCTGCCACCACCGGCGGTCGGCCCGTCGTATGGTCCTGGTATGGATCACCTCACGTACGCGGACGTGACAGCGGCGGCCGAGCGGGTCACGGGGCGGGTACGGCCGCTCGCGGTGGCGCCGGCCGGTGACGGGCGGACGTGGTTCGCGCTGGAGTTCCTCCAGCACACGGGCACGTTCAAGGCGCGCGGCGCCATCAACTTCATCCGTACCCACCAGGAGGCCGGCACCCTGCCCGACGCGGGCGTCACCATCGCCTCGGGCGGCAACGCCGGGCTCGCCTGCGCGTGGGCGGCGCGTGCCCAGGGCGTACGGGCGACGGTGTTCCTGCCCGAGACCGCGCCCCCCGTGAAGGTGGCGCGGCTGCGCGCCTACGGCGCCGACGTGCGGCTCTCCGGCAGCGAGTACGCCGACGCGCTGGACGCCTGCCGCATCCACGCCGCCGAGAGCGGGGCGCTCGCCTCGCACGCGTACGACCACCCGCTCGTCGCCGCCGGGGCGGGCACGCTCATGGAGGAGCTGCACGCCCGGCTGCCCGACCTGGACACGGTCGTCGTCTCCGTCGGCGGCGGCGGGCTGTTCGCCGGGGTCGCCGCGGCGGCCCACGAGCACGGCGTACGGGTCGTCGCCGTCGAGCCGGAGGAGTGCCGCGCGCTGAACGCGGCCCTCGCGGCGGGCGAGGTCGTGGACGTGCCCGTCGCGTCGGTCGCCGCCGACGCGCTCGGCGCCCGCCGGGCCACGCCGATGGCGCTCCACGCGGCGCAGCGGTACGACGTGCGCTCCGTCCTCGTCACGGACGGCGAGATCGTGCGCGCCCGGCAGGAGCTGTGGGACACGTACCGCGTCGCCGTGGAGCACGCCGCCGCCACCGCGCTGGCCGGGCTGTGCGCCTACCGCCCCGCGGAGGGCGAGCGGACCGCCGTGGTGCTGTGCGGGGCGAACACGGACCCGGGGGACCTGACGCGCCCCGCCTGAGACCGGACGGGGCCCGCCTGAGGCTGGACGGGGCCCGGCGGAGGACGGACCGAGACCCGGCGGAGGACGGACCGAGACCGGAAGAACAAGCACGGGAAATTTTCGAAAGGGGCAAAGCGGACACAGCTACGGTTCCCGCATATCGAACATCGGCCGTCATGGCTAAGAGTTGCGTGGTTCAACGGTAAACAGACCATGAATTCCTTGCTGCTGGCCCGATTTACCCCGCATAAGCGAAGGTAAAGATCGCGGAGTGAGAACCTCCGGATGTGGAAACCGCAGCGCTTACCGTCCTGCTCATGACTCAGGTGGAAGCACGGCCCCCGGCCGGAGACACGGTAAGGAACGTCGCCGCGACGGGCGAGAGCGGTGGCGTACGCACCAAGGGCCTCGGCGGGAACTCCGTCGGGCTGATGGGCGGTGCCGTCATCGGCATCTCGACCGTCGCCCCGGTCTACTGTCTGACCTCGACGCTGGGCCCCACGGTCGGCGAGGTCGGCCTCCAGATGCCCGCGATCTTCCTCGCCGGGTTCCTCCCCATGCTGCTCGTGGCCTTCGCCTACCGCGAGCTGAACAAGGCCGTCCCCGACTGCGGCACCTCCTTCACCTGGTCGGTGAAGGCGTTCGGCCCGAAGGTCGGCTGGATGTGCGGCTGGGGCCTCCTCGTCGCCACCGTGGTCGTCCTGTCCAACCTGGCAGGCGTCGCCACGTCCTTCTTCTGGCTGACCGCCGGCGAGATCACCGGCGACCCGTCGATCGCCGCACTCGACGACGACAAGGCCGTCCACATCCTCACGACCCTCGCCTTCATCGGCGCCGCGACGGTCGTCAGCTACCGGGGCATCACCGCCACGAAGTGGCTCCAGTACGCCCTCGTCGGACTCCAACTGGCCGTGATCGTCCTGTTCGCCGCGATGGCCGTGACCAAGGCCGACGAGGTGGCGGGCTCCCTGTCCTTCTCCTGGTCCTGGATGAACCCCTTCGCGGTGGACTCCTTCGCCGCCTTCACCGCCGGGCTCTCCCTGTCGATCTTCATCTACTGGGGCTGGGACACCTGCCTGTCCGTGAACGAGGAGAGCGTCGGCAGCGCCCGCACGCCGGGCCGCGCCGCCATGCTGGCCATCGTCGTGATCGTCTTCTCGTACCTGATGGTCGCCGTCGCCGTGCAGATGTACGCGGGCGTCGGCGAGAAGGGCCTCGGCCTCGGCAACCCGGACACCTCCGACAACGTCTTCGCCGCGCTCGCCTCCCCGATCATGGGCTCCGGGCTCGGCATCCTGCTGTTCGTCGCCGTCCTCGCCTCCGCCGCGGCCAGCCTCCAGACGACGTTCATCCCCGTCGCCCGCACGGCGCTCGCGATGTCCACGTACGGAGCGTTCCCGCCGGCCTTCTCCAAGGTGCACCCCGTCCACCGGACCCCCGGCCGCGCGACCGTCGTCGCCGGTGTCGCGACGGGCGCCTTCTACACGGTGATGACCCTGGTCAGCGAGAACGTCCTGGTCGACACGATCTACGCGCTCGGCCTGATGATCTGCTTCTACTACTCGATCACCGCCTTCGCCTGCGTCTGGTTCTTCCGCCGCGAGCTCACCCGCTCGGCCCGCGACCTGTTCGTCAAGGGCGTCCTGCCGGGCCTCGGCGGGCTGATGCTGACGGCCGTCTTCGCCCAGACCCTCATGGACATGTGGGACCCGGCGTACGGCAGCGGATCGTCGGTCTTCGGCATCGGCTCCGTCTTCGTCATCGGCGTCGGCCTGCTGCTCGTCGGCGCGCTCCTCATGGCGGTCATGCACCGCCGCAGCCCCGCGTTCTTCCGCGGCGAGGTGCTGACCAAGGAGACGCCCGCGCTGGTCGTCGAGGACTGACCCCCGCCCACCCGTTCCCACCTGAGCCACCACGCGGCCGGAGCCCCCCGGGGCCCCGGCCGCGCGGCGTTCCCGCGCCCGCGCCGCGACCCCGGCCCCCGGGCCCGGCTTCCCGCCGCGCGGCCTCGGCTCCCGGCCCGGCCCCGGGCTCCCGCCTCACGGCGTTTCCGCGCCTGCCTCGCGGCCTCGGCCCCTCCCCGCGGCCCCCACCCCGCGGCCTCGGCTCCCCGGCCCCGGACCATGGCCCGCGGCCCCGGTCCCCGGCCCGCGCCCGGACGGGCCGGATCGCCGGTCCGTACGCGCTTCCCGTGCGGCCCCGGCGCCGGGGGTGCAGGGTGGACACATGTACGACCTCTACGCCATCGCCGAGGAACACCTGGTCGCCGCCCACCGCTCGGAACACGGGCGCAGCGCCAACCTGCTGCTGCGGGAGCGGCCGCTGCGGCAGACCGTCATCGCCCTCACGGCCGGTACCAGGCTCGACGAGCACAACGCGCCGCCCGCCGGGTCCCTCCAGGTGCTGCGCGGGGTCGTGAAGCTGAAGACCGCGGCGGAGGAGATCGAGCTCACGATGGGCGACCTCTTCCTGATCCCGCCGGAGCGGCACAGCGTGGTGGCGGTGACGGACACGGCGTTCCTGCTGACCGCGGTCAACGACTGACCGCCCCTGGCCGCCCCCTGGCCCCGGGCCTCGTCCCTGACCCCGGGCCTCGGCCCCCGCCTTCCGGCCCCGGCCCCGGCCCCGGCCCCGGCCCCGGCCTCCTGTCTCCCAGCCCCGGGCCCCGCCTTCCGGCCCCCGCCCCCGCCTTCCGGCCCCGGCCTCCCGCCCCGGCCCCGGCCCCGGCCTCCCGCCCCGGCCTTCCGGCCCCCGCCCCCGCCTCCCAGCCCCAGGGCCCCCGCCTCCCGACCCCTCACCCCGGCCTGGGCCTCGGCCCCGGTCTATTCGTTCGACACGGGGGCGCGGCGGCGGCGAGCATGCGGGCATGACCCGCACCGACCTGCCCCCGACGGGGGACGAACGCGCGCACCTGGCCACCTTCCTCGACTACGTCCGCGCCACCGCCGTCGCCAAGTGCGACGGCCTCTCCGCGCGGGACGCGCGCGAGGCGCCGCTGCCGCACTCCCCGCTGATGACGGCCGCCGGGCTGATCAGCCACCTGCGCTGGGTGGAGCACTACTGGCTGGACTCCGTCTTCCTCGGCGGCGAGGACAGGATGCCGTGGACCGCTGAGGACCCCGACCGGGAGATGCGGATCGCCGTCGACATCCCCCTGCCGCAGCTCGTCGCCGAGTACACCGCGCAGAGCGACCGCCTGCGCCGGCTGGTCGCCGAGCACGACCTCGACGCCCGGGCGAAGCGGCCCGTCCGGGACGGCGTCCACGTCACGCTGCGGTGGATCCTCATGCACCTGATCGAGGAGACCGCCCGCCACAACGGCCACCTCGACGCGGTCCGCGAACTCACCGACGGCCGCACCGGCACCTGAACCCACCCGCCCGTACAACCCGGTGATCTCCTCGCGGGTCTCCCTCCCGACGGAACGCCCGTTCCGGGCAGGGGAGAAGACGTGCGCGGACAGGGACGAACCGGTTCGGCGCGGATGCGGTCCGCCGCCGTCGCGGCCACCGCGGCC
Organism: Streptomyces tamarix; assembly: GCF_032423885.1. Taxonomy (NCBI): domain Bacteria; kingdom Bacillati; phylum Actinomycetota; class Actinomycetes; order Kitasatosporales; family Streptomycetaceae; genus Streptomyces; species Streptomyces tamarix. The sequence continues at coordinate 196,369 of NZ_JAWCTQ010000007.1, forward strand.
GCGCTGCTGGCGGCCGGCACCGGCGGGGTCGCCGGCGCCGCGCCGAACGGCGCCACCGCGGCGACGTTCACCCTCGGCATGCCGGACGCGCCGGCGGGCGGCGGGGTCACGCACACCGTGAAGGTGAACGCGTCCGCGAACGGCCGCTTCGAACTGACCATGGAACCGGCGGAGGGGTTCCGCTGGTGGAACCTCGACACCGAGGCGTCCGCCCTCAACCGCGGCCGGCTGACCGGCGGCCCCGGCGTCACCTGCTGGGAGGAGCCCTTCGACAACGGGGAGCAGCGCGCCCTGTGCGACGTGCCCGCCGGCACGAGCACGCTCACGTACTCCGTGCGCCCCGCGGCCGGGATGGAGGCGTGGGGCATCGAGGCCAACGTGTCCTTCCGGCCGGAGGGCTCCACCGCGACGTCGACCGGGCAGGCCGTCTTCCACGTCCTCAGCGACGACCGGGTGGAGATGTCGTACCGCGTCTTCGGCCGCGACAGTGCGGGGCGGCTGTACTCCCACGAGACGCTGCCGCAGGAGTGGGAGCCGCTCGCCCCGGGGATGCGGTGGGACCACGGGTCCGGGTGGGGCGCCTTCGACGCGGTGACCAAGCTGTCCCCGATCGGCGTCGACAACCGGGGCGGCGGCGTCGTAGCCCGCGAGCCGTCCGGGACCCTCTGGTACTACCCGGCGTCGGGCGTGAAGGGGATGCGGAACGTGTTCAAGCCGCGCGTGCGGGTCGGCACCGGATGGTCGGCCCACACGTCGGTGCGCGGTACCGGGGACGTGACCGGCGACGGCCACGCGGACCTCGTCGCCCGTGACAAGGCCGGCGTCCTGTGGCTGTACCGGGGGACCGGCGTCGAGGAGGCGCCCTTCGCGGCGCGCACCCGCGTCGGCTCCGGCTGGCAGGTGTACAACGCCCTGACCGGCGGCGTCGACTCCACCGGCGACGGCATCGCGGACCTGTTCGCCCGTGACACGGCCGGCGCGCTGTGGCTGTACCGGGGCACCGGGAACGCGGCCCGCCCGTACGCGCCCCGGATCAAGGTCGGCAGGTCGGGCTGGAACGCGTACACCGCGATCATCGCCCCCGGCGACGGTTCCCCGGCCGGCCGGGGCGCCCTCCTGGTCCGCGACAAGGCGGGCACCCTGTACTGGTACGACGGCACGGGCGTGGCGACCGCCCCCCTCAAGGCGCGCCGACCGGCGGGCCAGGGGTCCCAGCCGTACAACGCCTGGATGTGACCGACCGTCCCGGCCCGCCGCCCTGGCCAGCCGCTCCGGGGCGGCTGGCCGGGACGGGCCGGACCGCGCCGCGCCGCGAAACCCCCGGTGCGCGCCCGCCGCCGGGGAGCGGGCGGCGGCCCCACTGGTTCCGGACGGCTGGGCGCGCCGCCTCCGGGACCGCTCGTATCCTCGGGGAATGACCTCCACGGGAACCGGACGCCGACCGACCGACAACGCCATGCGCCGCGCCCTGAAGCGGGCCAGGGACGGGGTCGCCCTCGACGTCACCGAGGCCGCCGTCCTGCTCCGGGCGCGCGGCGCCGACCTGGACGACCTGGCCGCGTCGGCCGCCCGGGTGCGCGACGCGGGGCTCGCCGCGGCGGGGCGGCCCGGCGTCATCACGTACTCCAGGAGCGTCTTCGTCCCGCTCACCCGGCTGTGCCGCGACACGTGCCACTACTGCACGTTCGCGACCGCGCCGGGCAAGCTGCGCCGCGCCGGGCACGGGATGTTCATGTCGATGGACGAGGTCCTCGACATCGCCCGCAAGGGCGCCGCGCTCGGCTGCAAGGAAGCGCTGATCACGCTCGGCGACAAGCCGGAGGAGCGCTGGCCCCAGGCGCGGGAGTGGCTGGACGCGCACGGCTACGACGACACCCTCGCGTACGTACGGGCCGTCTCCATCCGGATCCTGGAGGAGACCGGGCTGCTGCCCCACCTCAACCCGGGCGTCCTGTCGTGGACGGACTTCCAGCGGCTCAAGCCCGTCGCGCCGTCCATGGGCATGATGCTGGAGACCACCGCCGAACGGCTGTGGTCCGAGCCCGGCGGCCCCCACTACGGCTCGCCCGACAAGGAGCCGGCGGTGCGGCTGCGGGTCCTCCAGGACGCGGGCCGGTCGTCCGTGCCGTTCACCAGCGGGCTGCTCATCGGGATCGGCGAGACGTACGAGGAGCGCGCCGAGTCGCTGTTCGCGCTGCGCCGGGTGGCCCGCGCGTACCACGGCATCCAGGAGCTGATCATCCAGAACTTCCGCGCCAAGCCGGACACGGCGATGCGCGCCGCGCCCGACGCGGACCTGGACGACCTGGTGGCGACGGTCGCCGTGGCGCGGCACATCCTCGGCCCGTCCGCCTGCCTCCAGGCCCCGCCGAACCTCGTCGACGACGCGTACGGGCGGCTCATCGGCGCGGGCATCGACGACTGGGGCGGGGTCTCGCCGGTCACCATCGACCACGTCAACCCGGAGCGGCCCTGGCCGCAGATCGAGGTGCTCGCGGAGCGGTCCGCCGCCGCCGGGTTCGAGCTGCGCGAACGGCTCTGCGTGTACCCGGAGTTCGTGCTGCGCGGCGAGCCGTGGCTGGACCCGCGGCTGCTGCCGCACGTCACCGCGCTCGCCGACCCGGTGACCGGCCTCGCCCGGCCGGACGCCCGGCCCCAGGGGCTGCCCTGGCAGGAGCCCGACGAGGCGTTCGCCGCGACCGGCCGCACCGACCTGCACCACACCATCGACACCGAGGGCCGCACCCGCGACCGGCGCGACGACTTCGACGCCGTGTACGGCGACTGGGACGCGCTGCGGGAGGCCGCGGCGCCCGGGCTCGTACCGCAGCGCGTCGACGGCGACGTACGGGAGGCGCTCGGCGTCGCGGCGGACGACCCGACGCGGCTGACCGACGCGCAGGCGCTGGCGCTGCTGCACGCCGACGGCCCGGCGCTGGACGCCCTGTGCCGGATCGCGGACGACGTGCGGAAGGCGGCCGTCGGCGACGACGTCACGTACATCGTCACCCGCAACATCAACTTCACGAACGTCTGCTACACCGGCTGCCGCTTCTGCGCCTTCGCCCAGCGGCGCACGGACGCCGACGCGTACACGCTCTCCCTCGACCAGGTCGCGGACCGGGCCGCGCAGGCGTGGGACGTGGGCGCGGTCGAGGTGTGCATGCAGGGCGGCATCCACCCGGACCTGCCGGGCACCGCCTACTTCGACATCGCGCGGGCGGTGAAGGAGCGCGTGCCGGGCATCCACGTGCACGCCTTCTCCCCGATGGAGGTCGTCAACGGCGCGAGCCGGACGGGCATGTCGATCCGCGACTGGCTGACTGCCGCGCGGGAGGCCGGGCTCGACTCGATCCCCGGCACGGCCGCGGAGATCCTCGACGACGAGGTGCGGTGGGTCCTCACCAAGGGCAAGCTGCCCGCCGCCACCTGGATCGAGGTCGTCCGCACGGCGCACGAGCTGGGCATCCGGTCCTCGTCGACGATGATGTACGGGCACGTGGACCAGCCGCGGCACTGGCTCGGCCACCTGCGGACGCTGGCCCGGCTCCAGCAGGAGACCGGCGGGTTCACCGAGTTCGTGACGCTGCCGTTCGTCCACACGAACGCGCCCGTGTACCTGGCGGGGATCGCCCGGCCCGGCCCGACCGTCCGCGACAACCGGGCGGTCACGGCGATGGCGCGGCTGCTGCTCCACCCGCACGTCCCGAACATCCAGACCAGTTGGGTGAAGCTCGGCGCGGACGGCGCGGCCGAGATGCTGCGGTCCGGGGCGAACGACCTGGGCGGCACGCTCATGGAGGAGACGATCTCCCGCATGGCCGGGTCGGGTTACGGCTCGTACAAGTCGGTGCGGGACCTCGTCGCCATCGCGGAGGCGGCGGGCCGCCCGGCGCGCCCGCGGACGACGTTGTACGGCGAGGTGCCCGAGGAGCGGCGGGCGGCGGCCGCGGCGTCGGACGGGCACCTGCCGGAGCTGCTGCCCGTCCTGTCGGAGTAATCCCGTACGGAGTAGTCCCGTACGGAGTGGCCCCGTACGGGGGGAGGGGCGGCCGGGGTTCGTCAGGGGCCCCGGCCGCCCCCGTTCAGGCGGCGGCCTCCGCCGACTTCAGCAGGTGCGTGAGGTTCTGCCGGGCCCGGTTGACCCGGGAGCGCACCGTGCCGATCGGGCAGCCCGCGATCGAGGCGGCCTCCTCGTAGGAGAGGCCCTTGACCTGGGTGAGGATGAACGACTCCCGGCGCGGCCGGTCGAGCGACTCCAGCAGGTCGAGCAGGGCCACGCCCTCGTCGAAGCCGGGCAGCCCCGTCTGCTGGGTGCGTTCGGCGGCGGCCTGCCAGTCGGCCGTGTCGGCGAGGCGGGGGCGGGCGGCGTTCGACCGGTAGCGGTCGACGACGACCCGGCGGGCGATCGACAGCAGCCAGGTCCGGGCGTGGCAGCGCGCCGCGAACCGGGGGAGGCTGCGCAGGGCCCGCAGGTAGGTCTCCTGGGTGAGGTCGTCCGCGCTGTGGGCGTCGCCGCAGGCGCGGGTGATGTACCGCCACACGTGCAGGTGGGTCGCGGAGATGAAGTCCTCCGTCGCCGTGGCGTCGCCGCGGGCGGCGGCCAGGGCCCATTCGGTGATCTGGTCGTCGTCGGGGACGGCGGTGCGGTCGCGTACGCCACTGAGGTGAGTGGGCATGGAAACGTCCTTCGTTGCTGCGCGCCGCGGCCGGACGCGGCGCGTCCGGCCGCGCGTGCCCGCCGCGCGGCAGGGACCGGCGCGGCGGCGCACGTGCGAGGGGGAGGGGTGGGAGACGCTCGCACCGGTCCCCCGCCGGGCCGCCGGGGCGGCCGGGTCAGCAGGGGACCGGGTGCCCCCACGGCGGCCCGCGCCGGGACATGGCGTGCCGCAGCAGCAGGTCGCGCAGCCGGCGCGGGTGTACGGCGACGGGCGCCCCGCGCGGGACGGACAGGGGCCGCGCCGGGGGGAGCCCGGCGAGGACGAGCCGCAGCGGCTCGAAGAAGGCGCAGTGGAGGGAGCGGGCGATCGCGAAGACCGCCGCCTCGCCGCGCCACATCCACAGCCCGCACACGAGGGCGGCCAGGACGTGCGCGAAGAACATGGTCCACGAGCCGTGGGTGATGAGCTGGACCACGTACGCGACGGGCGACTCGGGTCCGGGCGGCGCCGGGGGCACCGTACCGGTGTGGGCCTGCCACACGGCCTGGGCGACGGGGTCGGTGGCGCCGCCCATGCACGCGCTCTGCGGCAGGGCGACGGCCCGGTGGTGCTGGTGGTGCCCGCCGCCCGGAGCGGGCGCGAAGGAGAAGAAGCTGTGCAGGGCCAGTTGGGCGCCGACCGTCGTCGCCGTGATCTGGAGGGCGCCGCGCTCGACGCGCGCCAGCCACCAGGCGGCCGCGGTGGTGACGGCCATGGCGCCGGCGAGGAAGCCGAGGGGTAACGGGCTGCCGGAGGCGAGGGAGTGCCCCAGCGCGGCCGTCAGGACGCACACGGCGGCGAAGACGGCGGCGCGTACCAGCCTCAGGGCGGGCCCGGGGCCCGCGAGTGTCACCAACGCACGTCACCCCGCCTCCGGAGTACTGGGGTCCGGTCTTCCGCGCGGCTCCGAGCGTAAGGGGCGCGGCGGCGGACTGTCCTCGGTTGTCGGCCCTCGGCGGCGCTGCCGGGACCGGCCTGCTTCAACGGATACGCACGGTACGCGGTTCAGTTCACCGGCAGGCGGGCGCACTGCCGGCACGTGCGGGCCGAGGAGGCCACCACGGCGTGCGACGCCGCGGCGAGCGCCCCGGCGGCCACCGCGAGCGGCCAGTTGGTGACCACGACGGAGAGGGTGACCAGGACCAGCGCGGTGATGGCCATGGCGACGCTGGCCGCCGTACTCGTCCAGGCCACCGCGAGGGGCAGCCGGTGCGGCGTGGGCAGCCAGCGGGCGAGCCGCCCCGTCGCGGCGAGCGTCGTCGCGGCGAGGACCGAGGCCACGGCGGCGACGGCGACCAGGTGCACCGTCAGCAGCGAGGTGGCCCGGGGCAGTTGCCAGGTGGCGCTGTCGTGGCTGGCCGTCCAGATCAGCAGCCAGCAGGCGACGGCGAGGGGCACGGTGAGCCCGGCGGCGCGGGCGGTGTGCCGGGCCTGGGCGATGGTCAGCTCGTGCTGGAACGTCGGCGCCAGGTGGTCGGGCGCGCCGAAGTCGCGCACCGCTAACTCCGCGGCCCGCTCGTAGGGGACGCCCGCGCGCGTGTGCGCCGAGACCGCGTCGTCCAGGCCGTCCCGTATCTCCGCGACGAGGCGGGACTTGGCGCGGCTCGGGCCCTGCAAGGAGCCGGAGAGGGCCGCCACGTACGCGTCGATGGGGTCGGAGGGGACGGTGGGACGCCGTTTGCCGGACGCCGCTGCGCCGATGCTCGTCTCCATGCCCGCCCCGGTGCTCATGTGGCCAGTCCCGTCGAGGGGGTCGACGGGTTGAGGACCGAGCCGATCGCCGTGGTGAACTCCCGCCAGGCGGTCCGCTCATGGGCCAGGCTACGCCTGCCGGCCTCGGTCAGCTCATAGCAGCGGCGGCGCCGTTCGCCGACGGAGTCCCAACTGCTCTTGAGCAGGCCGAGCCGCTCCAGGCGCTGGAGCGCCGGATAGATCGTGCCCGTGCGCAGTTCCAGCGCGCCCCCGCTGCGCTGCTGGACGGCCGCGATGATCGCGTAGCCGTGCAGCGGGCCCGGTTCGAGCACGGCCAGGAGGAGTCCGTCCAAGTGGCCGCGCACCGCGTCTGTCCTCATGACCAGGGATTCTACCCAACCGTGATGTAGGCGTGCTATCTATTGGTAGCCAATCTATCGAGGGTCTGCTCCGGTCCCGCTTGGAGGCACTACCGTGACCAAGCTCCTCCTGTCCGTGCACGTGCTCGCCGCCATCCTCGCGGTCGGGTCGATCGCAGTGGCGGCTTCGCTCTTCCCGCGCTTCGCCAAGCTGGCGGTGGCGGAAGGACCAGCGGGAACAGCGGGATCAACGGGAACAGCAGAGTCAGTGGGGTCAGTGGGGCCGGAAGGGGGGGAGGAGAAGGGGAAGGCCGTCGGCATCGCCGCGTTCCTCCACCGCATCTGCCGGGTCTACGCCGTCGCCGGCCTGGTCGTGCCGGTCTTCGGGCTGGCCACGGGCGCGCAGCTCGGCGTCCTGGGCGACGCCTGGCTGATCTCGTCGATGATCCTCACCGCCGTCGCCGCGTTCATGCTCGCCATGGCGATCATCCCCGGCCAGGAGCGCCTGCTGACCATGGCCCGGGAGGGCGGCGCGACCGCCGAGGGGCTGAAGGCCGCGGCGACGCGGCTGGGCATGTTCACCGGGATCTTCAACCTGCTGTGGACGGTCGTCGTCGTCCTGATGATCGTCCGCCCCGGTTCCACGACGGGTGTGTGACCGGGATGAACCTGAAGGTGCTGCGCGCGGCGGCGCTCGTCGAGGCCGTCTCCGTCGTCGTCCTGTTCGTCAACCTGTTCACGGTCCACGCCGAGCCGATCACCTCCCTCGGCGGCCCGGTGCACGGCTCGGCGTACCTGATCACCATCGTGGCGGCGTTCGCGCTGACGGTCGCCGGTTCGGCGGGCACGGCCCGGGCGCTGGCCTTCGTCCCCGGCATCGGCGGGATGCTCGTCCTGCGGTGGCTGCGGCGCCACCCCGAGGCGGTCAAGGCGCGCGCCGGGGAACCGGTGGGGTGACCGGCCGTGGCTGACCGCGCGGGGCCGGGCGCCATACCGGCCGGCCCGGCCGTCGAGGCCGCTCGCCCCGCGCGTACATCCAGTACCTGCTGCCCGGCGTGATGGTGATGTCGGTCGTGATGACCACCGTGTACACGGGCATCGCGATCAACAACGACATCGGCAAGGGGGTCTTCGACCGGTTCCGCACGCTGCCGGTGTGGCGGCCGGCGACGGTCGCCGGCTACCTGCTCGGCGACGTGCTGCGCTACTCGATCGCCTCGGTGGTGATGCTCACCGCCGGCCTGGCCATCGGTTTCCGGCCGGACGGAGGTGCCGCCGGAGTCGTCGCCGGCATCCTCCTCCTCATCGTCTTCGCCTTCTCCTTCTCCTGGATCGGGACGATGTTCGGCCTGCTCGTACGGGATGAGAAGACGGTGATGGGGGCCTCGATGACGGTGATCTTCCCGTTGAATTTCCTCAGCGACATCTTCGTCGACCCCGGCACCATGCCGGGGTGGCTGCGGACCCTGGTCGACCACAACCCCGTCACCCACGTCGCCTCGGCGGTGCGCGGCCTCATGGACGGCCACTGGCCGGGCGCCGAAGTGGTGTGGACACTGGGGTGGTCGGCGGTGCTGGTGGCCGTGTTCGGATCCCTGACCGTCCGGCTCTACCACCGCAAGTGACTCCTCCGCGCGAACCGGCGTCCATGGCCGGTTCACGACCCCCTCCCCCTCCCGTCAACTTCCCTGGTGATCCAAGGGATTCAAGCCTTCCGGGCAGGCGCCGCGCACGCTCCGCGAACTCCTTGCTTTGGCCTGTAGCCGGTTGCTAACGTGCAGGCGTAGCACCATCGATCATGGCGGGGGAACGCGGGGGATTCGATGAGTAGCGCAGACGTCGACGACATACGGCCTTTATCACCCACCCTGAGTGCGGCGGCCCGGTCCGACATCCCGGTCGACACGCTCCTTCCAGCGGATTCGCCGCGCACGAAGGGCCTCGACCAGGAGTACGTCGACTCGCTCGTCGCCCTCGACGGAGAACTGCCGCCCATCGTCGTCCACCACCCCACCGGGCGCGTCGTCGACGGCATGCACCGCCTCGCCGCCGCCCGGGCCCGCGGCGACCGCACCATCAGCGCCTACCTCCTCGACGTGCCGGAGCGCAGCCTCTTCGCCGTCGCCGTGAGCCTCAACATCTCGCACGGCAAACCGCTCACCCACAGCGACCGGCTCGCCGCGGCCGCCCGCATCCTGCGGGAGAACCCGGCGCTCTCCGACCGGTACGTCGCCTCCGTCACCGCCCTGTCGCCGCGCACCGTGTCGCGCGTGCGCCGTTCAACCGCCGAGGTTCCGCACCTGAACACCCGCATCGGCCTGGACGGCAAACGGCGCCCCGCCGACGTGGCCGGCGTCGCCAGCGGCCGGCAGCGAGCGGGCCAGTTGATGCTGGAGCGCCCCGGCGCCAGCCTCCGCGAGATCGCCCGCGCCGCCGGGATCTCCCTGGGCACCGCGCACGACGTGAAGAAACGCCTCCTCCTCGGCCGGAACCCGGTTCCGGAGGGCCGCGCCGGCCAACCGGAGCCACGCGTCCCCGCACCCCGCCGACCACGCCACGAGACCACGTCGCTGCGGGACTCCGGCGAACTGCTGGAACGGCTGCGCAAGGACCCCGCGCTACGGCTCTCCCAGTCCGGCCGCTTCCTGCTCCGGTGCTTCGCCGTCCACGACGTCGACGCCTCCGTCTGGGCGCGGCTCGCCACGACCATCCCGCCGCACTGCGCCGAGGGCGTCAGCAAACTCGCCCGCGAGTGCGCCGACATGTGGCTCCGCTTCGCCGACCGGGTCGACCGGGAGGCCGGGGCCGCCCGGGCCGGGCAGCGCTCCCACACGAGCGCCTGACGGCCGGACCGCCGCCCCGCTCCCGCGCGGACGCCTGGGGGTCGGATCGCTGTCTCGTTCCCGCGTGGGTGTCTGGGGGTCGGATCGCTGTCCCGTTCCCGCGTGGGCGTCCGATGGCCGGACCGTCGTCCCACTCTCACGCGAGCGCTGACGGCCGGACCGCCGCCCCGCTCCCGTCCCGGAAGCCCCGCCCCGCTCCCGTCCCGGAAGCCCCGCGCCGATTTCGCCACCGTGCACGTGCTCGGGGCTTCCGCGTCCCCGCCCCGCAGCCCTCCGCACCGCCACCGACCGGCGGTTTTCACCGTCCGCCCGCCGCGCACGGGGGTCGGGATCAGGACATCGAACACCGTAATTACGAAGGGTCCTTGTGAGAGGATCCGGGACGAGAGGCCGGTTCGGGGCGCGATGGAGCACCCGCCGTCCGAAGGCCGACAGCGTCGCCGCAAGACCTTTTTCGTACTTCTCCTCCCCACCGTCGAACCGCCGGGACTCCTCCGGAGCACCGGGCGTCGGCCTCGTGTGTGTGCCGCCACGGCCTGACCGCCCCGGTTCTCCGCCCTTCCCGATTCCCGGCGCGATGGACGACACGCAGAAGGTGGCAACGATGACCGTCACAGACACCGCCGGGCCGCCGAAGTACCCCTTCGGCCCCGTCGTCAGACTCGACCTGCACCCCCGGTACGCGGAGCTGTGCCGCAACGAACCGGTGTCCCGGGTGACGATGCCGTACGGCGGCGAGGCATGGCTCCTCACCGGGTACCACGAGATCAAGGAGTTCCTGGCCGACCCCCGGTTCAGCTCGTACGCCGCGACGGCGCCCGACACGGCGCGGGTGACGCCCCTGCCGCTGCGCCCCGGCAACCTGCTCAGCATGGACCCGCCGGACCACGGCCGGATCCGCAAGGTCGTCGCCCACGCCTTCCGGCCGCGCATCGTCTCGCAACTCGCCGACCGCATGCGGGACCTCGTCGACTCCGAGCTGGACGCCATGGAGGAGGCGGGCCCGCCCGGCGACCTGGTGCAGCGCCTGGCGATCCCGCTGCCGGTCCGCATGATCGTGGAGCTGTTCGGCGTCCCCTACGAGGAGCGCGCCGAGTTCCGCCGGTACTCCGACGTCTTCGTCGCGACCTCCGCGCACACGAAGGAGGAGATCAACGAAGCCCGCGACGGACTGGAGGAGTTCCTCCGCAAACTCATCGCCAAGCGCCGCTCCAGCCTCTCCGACGACCTCATATCCGTACTGATCGAGGCGCTGGACGCCGGCCAGCTCACCGAGGTCGAAGCCGTGCGGACCGGCATCGGCGTACTCATGGCCGGCCACGAGACCTCGCTCAGCATGATCTCGAACGTCTGCTTCCTGCTGCTCGCGCAGCGCGAGCTGTACGCGCAGCTGTGCGACGACCCGAAGCTGATCGACCCGGCCCTGGAGGAGATGCTGCGGATCATCCCGCTCCGCTCGGTCGGCAGCTTCCCGCGCCGCGCGTCGGAGGACGTCGTGATCGGCGGGGTGACCATCCGCGAGGGCGACACGGTCATCTTCCAGCGAGCCCAGGGAGACCGGGACGAGCGGGTGTTCGAGGACCCCGAGACGATCCGCTTCGACCGGGAGCGCAACCCGCACCTCGGGTTCGGCCACGGCATGCACTACTGCCTCGGCGCGAGCCTCGCGCGCGCCGAACTCCGCGTCGCGCTGGAGGGGTTGATGGCCAGATTCCCCTCCTTGCGCCTCGCCGGTACCGCGGAGGATGTTCCGTGGAAGCCGGGACTCATCGCGCGCGCCCCGGAATCCCTTCTCGTCACCTGGTGAGTTCCCCGGCGCGCGATGACGCGAGTCGCGAGAACCGATCGAGGGAGACCATGGCATCAGGTCGCACCACGTGCGCCGGCGCCGGTGCGGGACCCGCTGGGCCGCTGCCCGGCACGCTCCCGGCCTGCGCCGGAGCCGAAGCCGGAACTGGCTCCGGAGCCGGAGCCGACACGGCGGACCCCGAGGAGCGCGGCGACTTCCCGCGCGGCTTCCGGGGCGACACGGTCCACGACCCCGCCCACCGGCCCGCGGACCGACCGGGCCCCGGAGGAACGTTCCGGAAGCCCACCCGACGGCACGCCGAACACCCCCGGGCCGCCACCGGCGACGGACCGCACACCCCCGCGGACCACGACCGGCCGCCGGGAAGGGCCCCGTACGCCGTGCTCCTCCCGCGGCGGGACTTCCCCGGCCTCCCCCGCGGAGGGGCCGACCGGTCCCCGGCCCCCCGGCCCGTGCACGACCGGATGCCGTACGGCGCCTTCCCGACACCCCACCCGGCGGCCTGCCCAGCGGTTTGCCCGGCGGGGGTCCACCACGCCGGTCCCGGTACGGCGCCGGGCGCGACGGCACACCGCCCGCCACGGACCACACCCGCCTCCACGGGACCCGGCCGACCGACCCACGCCGGGGCGACCACCGACCGCGGCACGGGCCGCACCGCCGAACCGGACGGCAACCACCCGGAGCCGCCGTAACCGGTCCGCGCGGACCCGCCGAACCGGAAGGCCACGGCGGAGGACCGCGCGGAGAGCAACGCCATGCCGACCCCGCACGCCGTCGCCGCCCACCCGGACGAGCCGGCGGCACGCTGACGCGCGGCGGCGCCCGCCGGGCGCCGCGCCGGTGGAAGGACGGAAGTCGTGGAGGTGCGTGAGCTGAGGACCGCGGGAGCTTTCCTGTTCGTTCCGCGGACCCTCCACGACGCGCGCGGATACGTCGCCTCCCCCTACCGGGAGGCCGCCTTCGAAGAGGCGACCGGCGGACCGCTGTTCCCCGTACGGCAGGCGAACCACAGCCGGTCGAAACGGGGAACCGTGCGCGGCGTGCACTTCACGCGGACACCGCCGGGCGTGGCCAAGTACGTGCACTGTTCACGGGGCCGCGCGCTGTACGTCGTCGTCGACGTGCGCGTGGGCTCGCCGACGTTCGGCGCGTGGGAATCCCTCGTACTGGACGCCGAATACCCCAGCGGGGTGTACGTGCCCGCCGGTGTGGGCCACGCGTACGTGGCCCTGGAGGACACCGTCATCACCGACCTCCTGTCCGCGGAACACGCGGAGGGGGACGAGGAGGCGGTCTCGGTACTCGATCCGGATCTCGGCCTGCCGATACCCGACGACTCGGATCTGATCATTTCGGAACGCGACCGGAGGGCGGTGACGATGGCCGAGGCGGAACGAAGGGGAATCCTGCCCGGATACGACGCCGCCCTGTCCGTGGAGCGGTCGCTGCGCGCGGCCGCCCGTGCCGCGACCGCACCGTGACGCGACGTGAGAGGAAGACAGGAAGATGCCCCAGCAGCAGGACAAGACACAGGGCGAGGCGCAGGGCGAGGCACAGGACGGCACCGGCACGTGGCGGATCGAGGTCGACCGGCTGGTGTGCGCCGGCACGGGCCTCTGCCTCGGCACCGCACACGGCCGGATGCGACTGGACGGAGGACGGGCGCGCCCGGTCGAAGACGTGATCACCCCGGACGACGCGGTGAGGGACGCGGCGGAAACCTGCCCCATGGAAGCGATCACGGTACGCGACACGACGACGGGCGAGGTGGTGGCGCCCCTTTTTTAGGCTCGTTCCGCCTCCGGGGCGCGCCGCCCTTTTTTGGGCTCGTTCCGCCTCCGGGGCGCTGTGAGCGGGTGTCGAGGCGGCGAACGTGCTCAGCGCTTCGCGCCGCCCTTTTTTGGGCTCGTTCCGCCTCCGGGGCGCTGTGAG
>NZ_JAWCTQ010000070.1:0-22051 GCF_032423885.1 Streptomyces tamarix
GGTACGGGGGGCGACGGGCGCAGCCGCGCGGCGCGAGGGGGCGTCAGTGGCGGCGGCCCGCGGTCCTGCGGCGCACCACGTAGACCGCGCCCGCGCCCGCCGCGGCGACCAGCGCCCCGCCCGCGGCCAGCTCGCCGGCGTCCCAGGTGCCCACGCTGCCGCCCAGGCCGCCCCGGACACCCGAGGGGGCGACGGTGACGGTGGTCGTCCGGGTCACGGTCGGCACCGCGGTCGAGCCGGTCCTCGCGGGCGCGATGGTCAGCCGCGCCGAGCCGGGCGAACCCCCGGCGCAGGTGAAGGACACCGTGTAGACCGTGCCCCGACGGGCGTCCCAGTCGACGGTGGCGACGGTCGAACCGCCCGCCGGGATGGTCGCGGTGTCGAAGACGCCCGACGAGGCCATGGCGGTGCCCGGGCAGCCGGGCGCGGACAGCACGACGCGGCCGCCCGGGTTGACGGTCGAGGGGGAGACGACGAACCGGTCCGCCGCGGTCGCGGGAGGAGCGGTGAGGGCGAGAGCCGCCGCTCCGAGCAGAGCGGCGGAAGCGGCACCTATCGCACGCATGGAATGAGTCCTCCGGTCCCGAGGGGCACTGCGGAACCGACTTCCGCACAAGCTGTGACATGACCCTCTATGACCGGAACGCTAGAAGCGCCCTACCACACCCGCGACTCCGGACGGGCGAATGGGGCATTCGTTCACCCGTCCGGCTCGCATCCGTGTCCCGCTCAGTTGCCCAGATGCGGAAAGTGGTGCAGGAACGGCTCCGTCGTCGCCGACACGCCGCGCCCGAACGGCGCGTCGATCGCCCAGATCAGGAAGAGCAGGAACGCGATCAGCGCGCTGTACAGCCCCGCCAGCAGCAACTCCCGGAACGTCCGCCGGATCTGCAGCGCGAAGATCAACCCCACCGCGATCAGCGCCCCCGTGACCAGCCCGAACCAGACCACGCCCGGCATCGTCTCGCCCGCCGTGGCGGCCCGCGCGCTGCGCGCGTCGTCGGCCGCCGCCACCTGGTCGACCAGCGGCTGGTAGGCCTCCGCCTCGTGCGCGTCGGCCGGCCGGTGGCCGGCGACCGCGCGCCGCACCCGGTGCAGCAGCGCGTCGCCCTCCGCGGTGACCTCGCCCCGCTCGGCCATGGCCCGCCATTCGGGGCCGATCACGTGGCGTACGTACGCGTCGACGTCGGCGGCGATCCGCCCCCGCACGTCGGCGGGCCACACCTCCGAACGCGCCACCACCTCGTGGAGCGCCTGCGCCTCCTGGCGGACGCTCTCCTGGGCGGCGCCGCGGCCCTCCCAGACGCCGGCGATGGCGAGCCCGAGGACGATCGCGTAGACCACGCCGATCATCATCGTCATGTACTCCATGACGTCCGGCGTCTCGGTCGGGTCGTCGTCCTCGCCGACCCGGCGGTTGTTGATGACGGCGATCGTGAGGACGACCGCGCACGCGGCGGCCATCGCAAGGGCGAGAACAAGCCATTCCGACACGGGGATTCCCTCTCTGTCTCAGCGGGAGCGGGGGCGCAGGGCGACCGCGGCGAACACGGCGGGCACCGTGAGGAGGAGCATCACCGACACCATGGACGGCCCGTCCTCCGCCTTCTGTCGCCGCGCGCTCCGGTAACCGGGCGGCGGAAGCGGCGGGGAGGCGGGCGCCGCCGACGGACGCGGCGCAGGTGGGGGAGGCGGCGGCGCGGGTACGGCGGGCGCCGGGGGAGAGGGCACCGGCGACGATCGCGCCCCCGGTGGGATTGCCGGGGGCGCGCTCGTCGCCGGCGGCGCGGGCGGGGGAGGCGGCGGCGCCGGCCTCGGGGTCGGCGGCTGCCCCAGCGTCGGCGACGGCGTCGCACCGGGCGTCGGTGTCGCCGACGGCGCAGGCGAGGGTGAGGGTGAGGCCGACGGTGAGGGTGAGGCCGAGGGCGTCGGCGAAGGCGCCGGGGAGGGGGTGCAGCGCGAGCCGCCCGCGACGGCCACCACCTCCGCACGGCCGCCGGGGCCGGTCGACGCGTACGCGCAGCTGTGCGCCGACACCGGCGTCGACACGACGGGGGAGAGCGCGAGCGGCCAGGCGAGCGCCGCGCTCGCCAACACCCGTGCGACAAAGGTTCCGTACACGCCGATGAGCATGGTCGGACCGACGGCGCACCGCGCGGGGAAGCGTGCCCATTCGCCTGATGGTGGAGACCGCTCGAACGCCTGTCGCCACCACGCTCCGGACGAACTCCCTTATATGCCTTCCACGTTGGCCCCCCCGTACCCGTGCCCGTGCCCGTGCCCGTGTCCGCGTCGGCCCGGCGTCGTGACGCGGCGCCCCACCCGCTCCCGCGCCGGGCGGCTCACCGCGGCCGGCCGATGCACCGCTGCGCGCCGGTTCGCCGGGGCTCCGCCCGTCCCCGAGGGGCCGCCCGCACCGGCGGACGACCCGGGGCGGCCGGTCGTGGCGCCCGGTACGCCGTGCCGCCCCGCGGGAAGCCGGTCGGGGCGCCCCGGTAGAGTCCCCCACGCGCGACTCCGGTCCGGGCTGCGACCGACCGGTAGGCGCACGTGCCAGTGGCCTGTGACCAAGAACGGACCGCATTTTTCCGTTTCCCCTCGCCCTCCAGGCGGGCGATCAGTAGCCTCGGCTCGAACACCGGCCCCCACCAAGGCCGAACACTGTGGCGACTGTTGGAGATTCGATGGACCGTCCCGCCTGGGCCCCGCCGGGCATCGACCTTTCGGTGCCGAGCGTGTCCCGCATCTACGACTACTACCTGGGCGGCTCCCACAACTTCGAAGTCGACCGCGAGGCCGCCCGCAGGGCCATGGAGTTCCTGCCGGGCCTGCCCAAGATCATGCAGGCCAACCGGGCGTTCATGCGCCGCGCCGTACGCCACGCCGTCGGCGAGGGCATCGCGCAGTTCCTCGACATAGGCTCCGGCATCCCGACCTTCGGCAACGTCCACGAGGTCGCCCAGCAGGCCGACCCCGAGGCGCGCGTCGTGTACGTCGACCACGACCCGGTCGCCGTCGCCCACAGCAAGGCCGTGCTCGACGGGAACGACCGCGCCGACATCGCCGCCGCCGACCTCCGCAAGCCGCAGGACGTCCTCCGCAGCCCCGAGGTGGCCCGACTCCTCGACCTGGACCGACCCGTGGCGCTGCTGCTCGTCGCCGTCCTGCACTTCCTGGAGGACTCCGACCAGCCGTACGAGGCGGTCGCCGAGCTCCGCGACGCCCTGGCGCCCGGCAGTCTCATCATCCTCACCCACGCGTCGTTCGAGGGCATCCCCGTGCCGCAGGAGCAGGCCGGCGGCACCGTCGGCGTGTACCGCGACATCCGCAACCCGCTGGTGATGCGCTCCCGCGACGAGGTCGCCCGGTTCTTCGACGGCTGCGAGATGGTCGACCCCGGGCTCGTGGCGATGCCGCACTGGCGGCCCGACACCCCGCCCGAGCAGGAGGACCCCTACGCCTTCTCGGGTTTCGCCGGGGTGGGGCGCAAGGGGTGAACACGCCGGCGCAGGCGTCGGGTTCCACGGCGGAACCCGACGGCCTGGAGGACAGACTCCAGCGGTTCGCGACGATATGGAGCCGGGCCATCTTCCCGGTCACGGCCACGTCGATGACCCGCACCGAATTCGAACAGCACCTGCTGCCGCTCGCTCGGCGGCTCAGCGCCGCGCTGCGCGCCCGGCCCTTCGACGTGGCGCCCGCCCAGTCGGTCGGCGCCGCCCTGGTCGCCGCGCACTGCACGGACCCGGACGCCCTGAGCCGTACGCTCGGCGTCGTCGACTCGTACCTGGTGCTCTACTGCGGCACCGGCGCCGACACGCCCGTCGACGACCTGCGGGCCCGCTGCGCCCGCCTCCAGCACGCCCTGGCCGCCGGGTTCGCCCGGGCGCTGCGCGAGCGGACCCTCAGCGAGCAGGAGGCCATCGCCCGGTCCGCGCTCGCCGCCCGGGCCTTCGCCGAACAGGCCCTCCACGCCACGGAGGCCCGCTTCCGCGCCGTCTTCGAGGACGCGGCCATCGGCATAGGAATCGCCGACCTGGAGGGCAACGTCCTCGACGTCAACGGCGCCCTCACCCGGATGTTCGGCGGCCTGGAACAGGTCGTCCGCGGCCGCAAGGTCACCGAGTGGGTCCACCCCGAGGACGCCCCGCACGTCTGGAACCTGTACGGGGAGCTGGTGCGCGGCGAACGCGACCACTTCCGCGTGGAGAAGCCGTTCTACCGCTCCGACGGCACCGTCCTGTGGACCAACCTGACGGTCTCCCTGCTCCGCGACCCCGAGGGCCGTCCCCAGTACCAGCTCGCCCTCATGGAGGACACGACCGAGCGGCGGCTGCTGAACCTGCGCCTGCGCTACGAGGCCACCCACGACGCGCTGACCGGGCTGCCCAACCGCAGCCTGTTCTCCGAGCGCCTGGAGAAGGCCCTCGCGGCCGGCGAGGACACCCGCTTCGGCCTCTGCTACCTCGACCTCGACGGCTTCAAGGCCATCAACGACAGCCTCGGCCACGCCGCCGGCGACCGGCTCCTCGTCGAGGTCGCGGACCGCCTGGAGTCCTGCGCGACCGCGCCCGGCGAGATGGTCGCGCGGCTCGGCGGCGACGAGTTCGTGGCGCTCACCACCGGCCCGGACGTCACCGCGCGGGACGCCGAGGAGCTCGCCTGCCGGATCCTGGGCGCCCTGTCCACCCCGATCAGCCTGGACGGCCGCGAGATCACCGTGCGCGGCAGCATCGGCATCGTCGAGGGCCGCGCCGGCGAACGCGGCCCAGCGGACGTGCTGCGCAGCGCCGACATCACCATGTACCGGGCCAAGTCGGCGGGCGGCAACCGGTACGAGCGGGCCGACCCGGAGGCCGACGCCCGCGCCATCACCCGGCACGGCCTGACGACCGCGCTGCCCGCCGCCCTGGACCGCGGCGAGTTCTTCATCGAGTACCAGCCGCTCGTCCACCTCGGCGACGGCACCGTGCACGGCGCGGAGGCCCTGGTCCGCTGGTGCCACCCGCAGCACGGCGTGCTCGGCCCCGACCGGTTCATCCCGCTCGCCGAGCACACCGGCCTCATCGTGCCGCTCGGCCGCTGGGTCCTGGAGGAGGCGGTACGGCAGGCCAGGTTCTGGAAGCACCGCCACGCCGACGGCGGCCCGCTGCGCATCAACGTCAACCTGTCGCCCACCCAGCTCCACCACCCGGGTCTGGTCGGCGAGATCACCGACATCCTGGAGCGCTCCGGCCTCGCCCCCCGCGCCCTGTGCCTGGAGGTCACCGAGTCGGCCCTGATCGGCGCCGAGGAAGACCTCCTCAAGCCGCTGCGGCACCTGGCCGAGATGGGCGTCGACATCGCGCTCGACGACTTCGGCACGGGCTACTCGAACCTGGCCAACCTGCGCCGCCTCCCCGTGAGCGTCCTGAAGCTCGACCGCTCCTTCACCCGCGGGATGCAGCAGCACCCGGCCGACCCGGTCGACATGAAGATCGTGGAGGGCATCGTCTCCCTGGCCCACAGCCTGGAGCTCGCCGTCACCGTCGAGGGGGTGGAGACCGCGGCGCAGGCCGCACAGCTGCGCGCCCTGGGCTGCGACACGGCCCAGGGCTGGTACTACGCCCGGCCCGGCGCCCCGGACCGCATCCACTCGCTGCTCCTCGCCGACGCGGTGTAGCGGGCCCCGCGCGGCCGGCCGCTCAGCCCCCCGAGGTCGACCGCAGCAGCACCCGCTGCAGCTCGCGGGCGGCGCGCGGCGGTGCGACGTCGCTCCGGTGCGCGAGCGCGATGGTCCGCCGCAGCCCCGGCGGCGCGAGCGCCGTGACCCGCAGGTCCCGTCCCGCCCGCGCCGCCACCATGCTCGGCACGACCGCCACGCCCAGCCCGGCCCGTACGAACCCGAGCACCGCGTCCATCTCGCCGCCCTCGACCGTGAACGACGGCTCGAACCCCTCCGCCCGGCACGCCGCGACCGTCAGCTCCCGCAGGTCGTACCCGTGCCGGAACATCACCATCGGCCGCCCCTCCAGGTCCGCGATCCGCACCGGCCGCCGCGGCGCCGGGTCCGCCGCCGACGACACGACCACCAGGTCCTCCTGGAGCAGCTCCACCGTGGTCAGCGCGGGCGACGGCGTCGGCAGCGGCAGCACCACCAGCGCGAGGTCCAGCGCCCCGCGGGCCAGCTCCCGCACCAGGTCGTGGGAGCCGCCCTCCTCGATGAGGAGCCTGATCCCCGGGTACAGGTCGTGGAAGGCCCGCAGCACCTCGGGCAGCAGGCCCGTGCACAGGCTCGGCGTCGCCCCCAGCCGCACCCGCCCGCGCCGCAGCTGGGCCAGCTCCTGCACCTCGTGCCGCGCCGTGTCCGCGTCGGCCAGGATGCGCCGGGCCAGCGGCAGCAGCGCCTCGCCGGCGTCCGTCAGCGCGATGTTGCCGCGCGCCCGGCTGAACAGCTCGGCGCCCAGCTCCTTCTCCAGCGCCCGGATCTGCTGCGACAGCGACGGCTGCGAGACGTGGACCCGCTCGGCGGCCCGGGTGAAGTGCCGCGTCTCCGCGACGGCCACGAAGTACACGAGCTGCTGGAACTGCATGCTCCCAGCATAAGCGGCTGTGATAGGCAGAGCCTATGGAGATCAGCCGGACCATGTCTTGGACCTCTGGGGTCTTCCGGCCCTAGCGTCCGGTCACATGGCTCTGGCAACGCGGACGCACCCCTCGGGAACGGAGCGGCACCCCTCCCCCCGGCGCCCTCCCCGGCGCACCCTCCTCGGATCGACCGTCGGCAAGAAGGCGGTCATGGCCGTCAGCGGCCTGATCCTCCTCGGCTACCTCGTCGCCCACGTCATGGGCAACCTCAAGGTCTTCTTCGGCCCCGACGAGTTCAACGCCTACGGCCACTGGCTGCGCACCATGGGCGCCCCGGTCCTCCACCACGGGTGGGGGCTGTGGATCGTCCGGGTGGGCCTGCTCGCCGCCGTGATCGCCCACGGCGTGTCGGCGTACCAGCTCAGCCGGCTCGACCGGAAGGCCCGCCCCACCCGCTACGTCCACAAGCGCCGGCGCGCGAGCTACGCGACCCGCACCATGCGCTGGGGCGGTGTCATCATCGCCCTGTTCGTCGTCTGGCACCTGCTCGACCTGACGACGCTCACCGTCAACGAGAACGCGCAGCCCGGCCACCCGTACGAGAACGTCGTCGCGACCTTCTCGACCTGGTACGGCAACGTCATCTACCTCGTCGCCATGCTCGCGGTCGGCCTGCACGTCCGGCACGGATTCTGGAGCGCCGCCCAGACCCTCGGCGCGGGCAGCGCGCGCCGCGACCGCGCCCTGAAGGCCGCCGCCACCACGCTCGCCCTGGTCCTCACGGCGGGCTTCGTCGCCGTACCCGTCGCCGTCATGACCGGAGTCGTGAGCTGACATGAACCCCTACACCTCGTACGCGACCGGCGAGCCGATCGCCGACACCAAGGCCCCCAAGGGCCCCATCGCCGAGCGCTGGGACACCCGCCGCTTCGAGGCGAAGCTGGTCAACCCGGCCAACCGCCGCAAGCACACCGTCATCGTCGTCGGCACCGGCCTCGCCGGCGGCTCCGCCGGCGCGACCCTCGCCGAACAGGGCTACCACGTCGTCCAGTTCTGCTACCAGGACTCCCCGCGCCGCGCCCACTCCATCGCCGCGCAGGGCGGCATCAACGCCGCCAAGAACTACCGCAACGACGGCGACTCCGTCCACCGCCTCTTCTACGACACGGTCAAGGGCGGCGACTTCCGGGCCCGCGAGTCCAACGTCCACCGCCTGGCGCAGATCTCCGTCCAGATCATCGACCAGTGCGTCGCCCAGGGCGTCCCCTTCGCCCGCGAGTACGGCGGCCTCCTCGACACCCGCTCCTTCGGCGGCGTCCAGGTCTCCCGCACCTTCTACGCCCGCGGCCAGACGGGCCAGCAACTGCTCCTCGGCGCGTACCAGGCGCTGTCCCGGCAGATCGCCGCCGGCAACGTCGAGATGCACCCGCGCACCGAGATGCTCGACCTCGTCGTCGTCGACGGGCGGGCGCGCGGCATCGTCGCCCGGAACCTGGTCACCGGCGAGATCACCACCCACGTCGCGGACGCGGTGGTCCTGGCGTCCGGCGGCTACGGCAACGTCTTCTACCTGTCGACGAACGCCATGAACTCCAACGCGACCGCGATCTGGCGGGCCCACCGCCGCGGCGCGTACTTCGCCAACCCCTGCTTCACCCAGATCCACCCCACCTGCATCCCGCGCACCGGCGACCACCAGTCGAAGCTGACCCTGATGAGCGAGTCGCTCCGCAACGACGGCCGGATCTGGGTCCCCAGGGCGCCGGGCGACACCCGCCCGCCGAACGAGATCCCCGAGGAGGAGCGGGACTACTACCTGGAGCGGATCTACCCGTCGTTCGGCAACCTCGTCCCGCGCGACATCGCCTCCCGCGCCGCGAAGAACGTCTGCGACGAGGGCCGGGGGGTGGGCCCCGGCGGGCAGAACCGGAGAGGCGGAGCCGCAGGCTCCCCCGTCGAGGGCGGGGGCGGGCGACGGGAGGGCGTCTACCTGGACTTCGCCGACGCCATCCGGCGCATGGGCCGCAAGAAGGTCGAGGAGAAGTACGGCAACCTCTTCGACATGTACGAGCGGATCACCGCGGAGAACCCGTACGAGGTTCCGATGCGGATCTACCCCGCCGTGCACTACACGATGGGCGGCCTGTGGGTCGACTACGACCTCCAGACCACCGTCCCCGGCCTGTTCGCGATCGGCGAGGCGAACTTCTCCGACCACGGCGCCAACCGGCTCGGCGCGTCCGCGCTGATGCAGGGCCTCGCGGACGGCTACTTCGTCCTGCCGTCCACCATCAACGACTACCTCGCCCGCGTCCCCGCCCTCGAACCCGTCACCGGCGACCACCCGGCGGTGGCCGGGGCGGTCGCGGAGACCGAGGACCGGCTGCGGCGGCTGCTCGCCGTCGACGGCGACCGCACCCCGGACTCCTTCCACCGGGAGCTCGGCGAGCTGATGTGGGACCGCTGCGGCATGGCCCGCTCCGACCGGGGCCTGCGCGAGGCCCTGGACCGGATCCCGGAGATCCGCGAGGAGTTCTGGCGGCGCGTCAGGGTCCCCGGGACCGGCGAGGAGCTCAACCAGTCCCTGGAGAAGGCCAACCGCGTCGTCGACTACCTCGAACTCGCCGAGCTGATGTGCCTCGACGCGCTGCACCGCACCGAGTCCTGCGGCGGCCACTTCCGCGAGGAGTCCCAGACCCCGGACGGCGAGGCCGCCCGCAAGGACGAGGAGTTCTCGTACGCGGCGGCCTGGGAGTTCACCGGGACGGGCCGGGCCCCCGTCCTCCACAAGGAAGACCTCGTCTTCGAGTACGTCCACCCCACCCAGCGGAGCTACGCATGAGGCTCACCCTGCGCGTCTGGCGCCAGAAGAACACCGACGCCCCCGGCGCCATGGCCACGTACGAGGTCGACGGGATCTCCCCGGACATGTCGTTCCTGGAGATGCTCGACACCCTCAACGAGGAACTGATCCTGCGCGGCGAGGAGCCCGTGGCCTTCGACCACGACTGCCGCGAGGGCATCTGCGGGGCGTGCAGCCTCGTCATCAACGGCGACGCCCACGGCCCGGAGCGCACCACCACCTGCCAGCTCCACATGCGGTCGTTCCGGGACGGCGACACGATCGACGTCGAGCCGTGGCGGGCCGCCGCTTTCCCGGTCGTCAAGGACCTCGTCGTGGACCGGTCGGCGTTCGACCGGATCATCCAGGCCGGCGGGTACATCAGCGCCCCGACCGGCTCCGCCCCCGAGGCGCACGCCACGCCCGTGCCGAAGGCCGACGCCGACCGCGCCTTCGAGCACGCCGAGTGCATCGGCTGCGGCGCCTGCGTGGCGGCCTGCCCCAACGGCTCGGCGATGCTGTTCACCTCGGCGAAGGTCAACCACCTCAACGTCCTGCCGCAGGGCGCGCCCGAGCGGGAGAGCCGGGTGCTGGACATGGTGGCGCAGATGGACGCGGAGGGGTTCGGCGGCTGCACGCTGACCGGCGAGTGCGCCACGGCGTGCCCGAAGGGCATCCCGCTGCCGTCCATCTCCGCCATGAACAAGGAGTGGCTGCGGGCCGCGCGGCGCCGGGCGCTCTGAGGACGCCTCCGCCCCGCGGCACCCGCCGCGGAGCCGGCCCCGGGGGACCGATCCGGGCGCCGGACGCCACGCGGGGGCGCTTCACGCAAGGGGAGCCGGGGCCCGCCTTCCGCACTCGTGCGGGAAGGCGGGCCCCGTCGTGTTTCCGGCCCCGTCGTGTTTCCGGCCCCGTCGTGTTTCCGGCCCCGTCGTGTTTCCGGCCCCGTCGTGTTTCCGGCCCCGTCGTGTTTCCGGCCCCGTCGTGTTTCCGGCCCCGTCGTGTTTCCGGCCCCGGGCCGGCGGCTCCGCACAGCCCTGCCCGGGCTTTCCGCCTGCCCTGTGCCGCCCGGAGCCGCGTCCTCCGCCGCTCCGGCTCCTCGGCGGTCATCGGGACCCGGACGCGGCACACGCCACCGGCCCGCGGGCCGTCCGGCGTGCCGTACCCGCCGCAGGCGTCCGTGACGGGGGCGGCCCACGCGCGCGGGTCACCTCCGCCCGCGCGGCGCGGTCCGTGCGTCAGTCGGCCAGGAGGGCGGCGGCGTGGTGGCGTGCCTGCTCCAGCCAGGACGCGCGGGTCCCGTCGGAGGAGTCGGTGACCGTCCGGAAGACCACCCGGCGTACGTCGGTGACGCCGACGTACGGCAGGACGCACGCCGACCAGATCCTGTGCAGCGGGTCCCCGAACTCGGACTCCTCGCGGTCGGCCGGAGTGTCGGAGGTGTTCAGCACGAGGGCCCGGCCGGCCTTCAGCAGCCCTTCGGGCTCCCCCTCCGCGGCTCCCAGCTTGTAGGCGACACCGGGCACGAGGACGCGCTGCACCCAGCCCGCGAGGACGGCGGGCGGCATGCCCCACCAGTTCGGGTGGACGAACACCAGGGCGTCGAGGGTGGCCACCTCCGCCCGGTGCAGCGCCACCTGCGGATCGAGGGTGCCCGTGGCGGCCTGGACCGTCTCCGTCTCGTCGGCGGACAACCCGGGCGCGAACCCCTCGGCGCACAGGTCGTGCGCGAGGACCTCGCCCCCTAGGACGCGCAGGTGTCGCACCACGGTGTCGAACACCGCGTGGTTGAAGCTTCCCGGACGTGGGTGCGCGAGGTAGACCCCTATGCGCGGCATTCATCCCCCAAAAGGACATCGGCGGTCGTCGACCGGGCGGGAACCCGCGCCGGGCCCCACCCAGTTGATCATCATGGCGGGTGGGGCACCGTTCGCGGAACCGGTCGACGGGATCCGGGCGGAACCGCCGCCCGCCGTGGCCCGCCGTCCCGCGCGGGCGTCCTCCCGCGGTCCCCACGGCGGCCGGCACCCGTCAGGGACGGCCGTGTTCCGCGACGGGCGTCCCGCGCCCGGGCCGCAGGCCACCGGCCGGCTCCTCCGTCCGGGGCGGCGGCCACAGGCCCGCGAGGCGCGCCAGGCGGCGGAAGGAGTCGCGCAGCGCCGTCCGGTCGTACGTGCTCGTCGTCACCAGCAGCTCGTCCGCGCCGGTCTCCGCCGCGATCCGCTCCAGCGCCGACCGCACCCGCTCCTCCGTGCCGTGGACGTGTCCGCGCAGCCCCGACTCGAAGTGCTCCCGCTGCCGTGCCGTCATCGGCCGCGCGGACACCGCCCCGGGCGGGGGGAGCGGGGGGAACGAGCCGTGCGTCCGCGCGTACGCCATCGACCAGGACTCCGGCAGCAGCAGCCGTGCCGCCTCCTCCTCCGTCCCGGCCACCGCGACCGTGCCCGCCACCACCACGTACGGCTCCGGCGCCCACGGGGACGGGCGGAAGCCGGTACGGTAGCGGTCGATCGCCGCGAGCAACTTCGGGCGGTCCTTCAGGTCGCCGATGACCAGCGGCAGTCCGGCCGCCGCCGCGATCCCCGCTCCCGCGCCGGTCGCCAGCACGAAGGGCGGCACCCGCAGCCCCTCCGCCGGCAGGGCCCGCACCCCCGGGTGGGCCTCCGGCGCCCCCCGGAACCAGCCCAGCAGCTCGTCCAGCCGCGCGGCGAAGTCCCCGGCGTCCTCCTTGCCCCGCCCCAGCGCCCGCCGCACCCCGTCGGTGAACCCCACCGAACGTCCCACCCCCATGTCGATCCGGCCGGGGAACAGCGACTCCAGCACCCCGAACTGCTCGGCCACCACGATCGGCTGGTGGTTCGGCAGCATCACCCCGCCGGTCCCCACCCGTATGGACGAGGTCGCCGCGGCCACGGCGGCCGCCAGGACCGTCGGCGCCGAACCGGCCACCCCGGGCACGCCGTGGTGCTCGGACACCCAGGTCGGTAGTACACCCTGCTACCGCCCGGGATGCGGGCCGAACCCGCAGGTCAGAGGCTGGTCGCATGTACGCAGGCAGCACGGACGACAGGCCGGAGGTCGACCTCCTGCTGAGGAAGTCCAAAGTTGTCCGGGAAGGGGAGCAGGCCCTGTCCATCCGGGCACAGGAGGACCGGGGGCGCCAGTGGGCTGACCAGGAGGGATACCGGGTCCGCAAGGTCTGGAAGGAGAACCTGTCCGCGTGGTCCGATATCCAGCGGCCGAAGTACGACGCCGCCATGGACGCCGTGCTGAACGGAGAGGTGCCCGCCCTGTGGGTGTACGCGCTGGACCGATTCACCCGAAAGGGCGTAGAGGCCATCGTGCCGATCCTCGGCCGCGCCCGCGTGATCTTCGACTACGAACAGCTGGACAGCTCCATCGAACGTGATCGTCGCTGGATCATCCAGCGGGCCGAGGACGCCCGCGAGTACTCCCAGCGGCTCAGCCACAACGTACGGACGACGAAGGCTCGGCAGCAGCGCGAGGGGAAGTGGCTGAACCAAGCCCCGTACGGCCTGACGGTCGACCCCGTCACCCGCAAGTTGTCGCCGGACACCACCCGGCGCAAGGGAGAGAAGTTGTCGCCCTGGGCGGTCGTTGTGCGGATCTTCGACAGCATCGCCGGGGGTACGTCGTCGCGCGCGCTGGCGAAAAGGTTCAACGCGGAGGCCATCCCGTCCCCATCCGGGAAGACGTGGCGAGCGAACACCATTGGTCGGATCGTTCACCACCCCGCCTACTGCGGGTGGCTCACCTTGGCGTCCGGCAACGGACACAAGCCCGCCAAGTACCTGGACGACAAGGGAAAACCGGTCCACTGTGTCGAGCCGGACACGGTGCCGAAGATGATTTCGGAGGAGACCGCCGACAAAGCGCGTGCAACCCTTGCCGGACACATCGTGCGGCCCGCAGAACGTCCCGAGGGCCGCCGCTGGTACCCCCTCGCCGGCCTGCTCTACTGCGCGTCGTGCAACCTGCGCATGGTGGCCGACGGTCCCAACTACCGATGTCAGCTCAAGCCGCAGGGCGGTGCCTGTGCGGACCCCGCGTCCGTGTACCGCAGCGCCATTGAACGGTACGTGTTCGGAGAGTGGGCGGCACGCCTGGGACGGTTGGAGCTGGGCGACCCTCTCATGGTCGTGGTGGCAGCGCGCTGGCAGGCCCTCACAGCCCCGCAAGAGACTGAGGGAATCCGTGAGGCCGTGGCCGCCGTGAAGGCCGCTGAGGCGGCGCTCAACCAGTTCCACGCGGACGACCGCGCAGGCTTCTACAAGGGTCGGTCAGCGCGCTACAGGATGCCCGCCAAGCAAGAGGCGGAAAAACGGCTCACCGCCGCCGAGGAGCGGTTGGCGGAGCTGCGCGGACCCTCCATCGACCTGACGGCGTTCGACGACCCCAAGCTGTTCCGGGACATGTGGGAGGCCGCCAGTGAGGGTGACAGGGGAGACCTGTTGCGGCTGGCAATCGACCGTGTGATCGTCCGCAAGGCCAGCGAGGCGGAGTACGGCCGACCGTTCAATGGCGAGACCCGCGCAGACATCCATTGGGCCACTGTGGACGACGAAGAAGCGGCCCGCTTGACCCACTGAGGGGCGGTCCGGCGGTCGGACGGGCCCCAACGTGCGCGGAATATACATCGTGATCACCGGTTAGCGTAACCGGCGATTTTGTGGACCATAGACACCGTTCGAACCGGTTGCTCGGCGGTGGATCGGAAGCGGACGACGCTGTTCTGACGTATGTCCTTCTCACATGCGGACGCGAGTCCGGCGAAGGCACTGCGCGTCTGGCGGCGTCGCCGCCATGGCCCGCCCGGCTTCCGGCCGGGGCCGGGCGACCGTGTTCCTGTACGTACGGCCTCGACGTGTTCGATGCCGGGTACGCGAGCAGGTGCTGCCGATGACTCGTGCTCGACATCTTTCCTGGCCCCTGTCGGAGCTGTGCCGCAGCGCCGTGCCGGCTGCGTGGCGACCTGCTGATGTTGTCAGGCCGTCCGTTCGCGATTCCCTGCCGAAAAGGAACTACTCGGCCCGGGCTGTCGAAAACCGCTGGTTGAACAAAAAGAACCCAGTCACCCGTATACGAGCGCACGGCCACTATCTCACGAAGGAATCGCATGACTCACCTGCTACAGAGTTCTGGTTCGGATCTGGAGTCTCCCGAGGAGACGCCAGATTTTCCTGGCGTGTCCGGAAGCCGTCCCGTAGGGCGGTTCAGTGTTGCGGGCCGGCAAGGCGGAAGGCCCATTGCAGTATCGGCGTGGCGCGTCACGACTGAGGACCGGGCGGTGGCTGAAGCTTTAGGCGAGCTTCTGGGTGACGTACCGCAGCTGTTGGAAACCGGCGACGAACATGTCCTTGAGGTCCAGACACGTTGCGATCGCTTCCATATCCTGTTGGAGGACAGTGGGGCGGTCTCGTTTCGCATGGTGATGCGGGGATCGCGTGGGACTCTTCATATCTGCGACGGAACCCGGTTCTTGGAGCCGTCCAGAGCACGTGGATCGCTGTGCGGTTGTCCGGCGGGCCTGGCCGACCGGAAGGCAGCAGCCCAGGCTGGTCGTGGGCCGATGCCGGAGGCCCTCATCCGCTTCCGACTGGCGGACCTTCCCGAGTTGGGCGTGTTCTGTCTCGTGTCGAGTTCATGGGAACTTGCTGCCGAACTGC
Source organism: Streptomyces tamarix (assembly GCF_032423885.1). NCBI lineage: Bacteria > Bacillati > Actinomycetota > Actinomycetes > Kitasatosporales > Streptomycetaceae > Streptomyces > Streptomyces tamarix. The sequence goes on from NZ_JAWCTQ010000070.1 coordinate 15,097, forward strand.
CTGAAGTGGCCGCTGCTCTGGAGGTGGCGGCTACACCGGCCTTGGGTGTGCTGCGGTACGAACTGGTGGGGTTCACCACACGCTCCGGGATAGCCGTGAGCTTCCGGCGGCCAGTAGTTGAGGTCGGCAGGGCCCTTGACCAAGACTCGGTACAGCTTGCGGCGTGACGTCGATTCGTGGGTCGGAGGCTCCGTGTAGGTGAGCCCGGTAAAACCACTGAACGACTCTGTCGGGGATCTTGAGGTTCCCCGGACAAGGGTGTTGGTGGTTCGGGATGCTTCGGCTGGTTCGATGCAGTCGTGTGTCCTCATGGAGTGATCAGTGTCCGTTCGTCCTCGGTCCGGTGCGGTAGTGCCAGAGCTCACCGCTCGGACGGCTCGCGCGAGTAATCCTCGTGGGACCACCGCGATGTGGGTACGTGATCATCTCGACGGGCTGTGGAGCGACGAGGACTCCCTGTCCTGGTATCCCCGTGACGGGTGCCCCGGGCTGTCGCCGGCCCAACTGGCCACGGTCTGCGTGCTGCAGTTCCTGCTCAATTTCTCCGACCGGCAGGCGGCCGAGGCGGTGCGGTGCCGAATCGACTTCAAGTACGCCCTCGCGATGAGCCTGGACGACCCCGGCTTCCACCACAGTGTGCTCACGGACTTCCGTGACCGCCTCGGTCAGGACGGCCGTGCCGACCAGCTCCTGTCCTTGGCCCTGAACCGGTTACGTGAGGCAGGAGTGATCAAGGAACGCGGAAGGCAGCGGACCGACTCCACCCAGATCCTGTCCGCCGCCAGGGAACTCGCCCGCCTGGAACCGGTCCTCGAAGCGGTCCGCGCCGCGCTGGAAGAAGCCTCCCGCGACACACCCCACGTCCTGGGCGACCTGGTGGACGCCGAATGGGCCACCCGTTACGGCCGGCCGGTCCGCCTGCCCGCCCCGCCCAGCCACCCCGCCACCCGTCTCAAGCAGGCCGGAGCGGATGCCTGCCGGCTCCTGCAGATCCTGCCGCCCCACCGTCGCGGCCCCCAGGCTGAGGCTCTGCGACAGATCATGGTGCAGAACTTCCTCGTCGATACTCGCGGCGTCCTGCGTCCCCGCACCGAGAAGGACGGCCGGCCCAAAGGAGCCGTCCGGATCATCTCGCCCTACGACCTGGACGCACGCCGGGCCATCCGCGGCAACACCCGCTGGAGTGGCTATCTGGTCCACGTCACCGAGACCTGCGACGCGGCCGCCCGCGTCAACCTGATCACGGACATCGCCACCACCAGCCCCATCCGGGACACCCAGGCCCTGCCCGGCATCCACACCCGACTCCGCGATCGCCGACTGCTGCCCGCACAGCACCTGGTCGACGGCGGCTACATCTCCACCGCTCTGCTGAACAACTCCGCACGCGATGACCGCATCCAGCTCGTCGGGCCGGTCAAGGCAAGCGGAGCATGGCAGAAGAAGGAGCAGACCGGCTTCACCCGCGACGACTTCACCATCGACTTCGACCAGCGCCAAGTCACCTGCCCCAACGGCCAGACCAGTACCACCTGGATCGAGGCCCCGGCCATGGCGCCCTACACCGTCGCCCGGTTCACCTCACGGCAGTGCGACCCCTGTCCGGACCGTCCCGCCTGCACACGGGGAAAGTCCGCCCGCACCGTGAACTTCCTCCCCCGCCACCTGCACGAACTCCAGACCGGCAACCGCACCGACCAGCAGGACCCCCGCTGGAAACGGCTCTACGCCACCCGGTCCGGCATCGAAGGCACCATCTGCGAACTCGTCAACGCCCACCGAGCCCGCCGAAGCCGCTACCGTGGCCACCGAAAGACCCACGTCCAACACGTCCTGACCGGCATCGCCATCAACATCGAACGCCTCGCCTCACGAGCGCATCCCCATAACCCCAGAGGCCTCACGGCGTTCCAGCTCTACCTCGACTCACGCGACCTGACCTGGGAATGCTGGTGGTGACAAGGCAAATGAGATCGGCCCTCAAGATCCCCGACAGAGTCGCTCACTCGCTGGTGCTGTGCTGAATGCTGTGCAGGCATGACCGTCCGAAAATGCACAGCGGACAGCTTGGCCTGAACGTGATGGGGGAGCGGGTGCCTACCTCCGTGAGCGTCGAGGCCGACGACCTCGGCACCTACGCCATGAAGTTGTCTACGTGCTGGCGCTGATCTGCATGGATGTGGCTGAATTCACGCTGACCTGCGCCGATGAGTCTTTCAGCGTCTTTCAGGATCGTGCTGCGTTACGCGGTCGATTCTCCCCACGCGCTCCCCGGGACCCTCGATACTCCCCAGATTCTCCCCGAGGGAGTGTCATTGCGGCGGACTGCGGTGGCATGGGACATCATCCCATTTGAGGCGCTGCCAAGGGTACGTTGAGTGACCGTGAGGGCAGCGCGGCAGCGTGGCGCCTGGGCGGATGAGCGCTAGGCGTGAGTCTGACGCTGCCTGAGCAGGGCCCGTCTTCGAAGCCAGCCGTTGAAGTCGACGGCTTTCCGATGACGCATCATGTGGAGTGCGTCGCGATCCTTGAGCCCGCCGAAAAGGGCCGCTGACCTGTGGTTTCTTCGAGTGTGCGTTATGTGCGGTGTGGGCGTTACAGGTGATATATTGACGCATATCTGACGCACGTGACGCACGTTTGACGCACGCCGGACGGATTTCCTGACGGGCAGTCATGTGTGAAGGCTGCCGTCGCAAGCGGGCCGTGTTGCCCGCTGAGGGAGGTGGCTGTCGCGTGTTTCGACAGTCCGCCCCTCATTCCGTCGGCGTCCGCATGGCCTCTCGGCACAGTAACGTTCTGTAGTCGAGCTGACTGGCAAGGCGCCGCCTGTGTGGGGTCGAGAACAGTCTCGGCCCCTTGTGCGCTCGGCCAGGACGGCGTCCCGGCGATTGCCCGGCGAGGAACACGGCACGGCAGCGGCCCAGGTTTGTTGTCCCGCTCCACACCGCCCTCGACGATCGCACCGGCCGGTGGAAGGCGTTCACCGACCGGCTCGCACATTTAGGTCTTCAGGCCGAGGCGTTCCAGGGATTCCAGGGTCTCGATGAGGCCCGCGCGGTCGTCCGGGCCGCGGCGCATCGTGGTCAGAACGGTTGCGGCGGTGCCGGAGTCCTCGACGCTCTGCCACAGTGCGGGGGTGAGTACCGGGTGTGCGCTGACCTCGACTAGCACGTCGTGTTCTTTCAGCAGCTCGGCGGTTGAGTCGGCCAGCAGGACCGGCTGCCGCAGGTTCCGGGCGAAGTAGCCCGCCGTGGCCTGCCGCCAGTCGAGTTCCCGCCCCGTGACCGAGGAGATCATCGGGATGCGACCGGGCCTGGGGGTGAGCTCGCCGATGGCCTGTTCGAGGTCCGTCAGGATCCGGTCGATCGCCGGACTGTGGGCCGGCAGGTCGACCCGGACCATCGCGCAGAGCACGTCCGCGGCCTGGAGCTCGGCGACGATGGCCTCCAACTCGGACCGATCACCGGCCAGGACGGTGGTCCGCGGACCGTTCCGGGCGGCCACGCACACGCCCCCTTCGCGCCCCCGCAAGTGCTCGGATAGGTCGGCGGCCGAGAGTTCCACCACGGCCATGCCGCTGTCCGGGCCGGCCACGCGGCGCTGCTGGTCGCTGTAGTGGTGGACGAGCCGGGCGGCGTCCGGCAGGTCGAGGATGCCGGCGATGACGCTGGCGGCGACCTCGCCGATGCTGTGGCCCGTGACGGCATCCGGCCGGACGCCCGCCTCTTCGAGCCAGCGGGCGATGCCCATCTGGACGGCGAAGACGATGGGCTGCATGACGCCGACGTCGTGCGTCCTGGCTTCGGGTTCATCGAGGAAGAGCTCGTGGACGAGGGACCAGCCGGTGTGCCGGGCCAGCTCGCTGTCGCACTCCTCGAGCGCCGCCCGGAAGGCGGGTTCCGTGCGGAACAGCGTCCTCCCCATGCCGACCCACTGCTGCCCGTAGGGGGAGCAGACGAAGGCGATCCGGGGGCCGTCCGCGGCGGCGGACTCCGGTACGGAGGACGGGCCACTGCCCGTCAGCTCGTGAACGGGCGCGCCGTCGAGCGCGCTGAGCCGCGAGCCGGGAGCGGCGGCCACCGCGTCGAGCAGCTCGGTGAACTTCCGGGTCAGCCGCTCGGCCTCCGCGGGCGCGAACAAGTCGAGGGCGTAGGTGAGGCTGCCGTCGATGCCGTTCGGCGCCCGGTGGCCGTCGAAGCCCTCGAACAGCTCGAAGCGGAGGTCGAAGCGTGTGATCCCCTCCGTGACCGGCTCGGTTTCCACCTCAAGGCCGGGGAGCCGGAGCTCGGCGCTCTCGTTGTTCTGGAACGCGAGCATCACCTGGATGAGTGGGTGCCAGGCGGGGGAGCGCGGCGGATTGAGAGCCTGGACCAGGTGGTCGAACGGGACCTCCTGGTGGGCGAAGGCCGCCAGGTCCGTACTCCGCACCCGGAACAGCAGCTCCCGGAACGTCGGGTCGCCGTCGGTCCTGGTCCGCAGCACCAATGTGTTGACGAAGAATCCGATTAGGTCGTCGAGGCCCTCGTCGGTACGGCCGGCGGCGGGAATGCCGATGGCGATGTCGGTGCCGGCCCCGCGTTTCGTGAGCAGGGCCGCAAGGGCGGCCTGCACGACCATGAACACGCTGGTACCGGTCTCCCGCGCCAGCTGGTTCAGCGCCCGGTGGGTCGACGGCCCGACGCGGAAGGGGACTCGGCCGCCCCGGTGCGAGGGGGTGTCCGGGCGGGGCATCGTGACATCGATCCGCAAGCGGTCGGGCATCCCCGCCAGCTCCCCCTTCCAGAAGGCGAGCTGCCTGTTGATCAGGCTGTTGGGATCCTCCGGGTTGCCCAGCAACTCCTCCTGCCAGAGCGTGTAGTCGGGGTACTGGACCGCGAGCTCCGGCCAGTCGGGCTCCTGCCCGAGACGGCGCGCGGCGTACGCGAGCGCCAAGTCGCGGTTGAGGGGGAGCAGCGACCAGCCGTCGCAGGCGATGTGGTGGACGACCAGGAGCAGGACGTGCTCGTCCGCGGACAGCCGGAACAGATGGGCCTGCAGGGCCGTCTCGGCGGTGAGGTCGAACGCGTAGCCGGCCGCGACGCTCAGTGCCTCGGGCAGCTCGGCCTCGGTGACGGTGTCGACCGGCAGCTCGACCGGAGCCTCGTCCGCCTCCAGGACGATCTGCTGGGGCCGGCCGTCCCAGTCGGGATAGGCGGTCCGCAGGCTCTCGTGCCGGGCGGCCAGGTCGTCGAGCGCGAGGCGCAGGGCGGGCAGGTCGAGGTCGCCGCGCAGCCGGTGGGCCATCGGCATGTTGTAGTGTCCGGCGGCGCCGTGCAGGCGGTTCAGGAACCACAGGCGCCGCTGGGTCTGCGAGAGGGGGAGCTCCGCGGGGCGTTCCACGGGGCGCAGTGGCGGGCGCTGGCTGCCCGATCCCTGCTCCAGGTGCTCGGCCAGTTGGGCGACGGTCGGGGCTTCGAAGACCGTCCGTACGGGAACCTCCAGGTCCAGGGCGGCGCGGATGCGGCCGGCGAGCCGGGTGGCCAGCAGGGAGTGGCCGCCCAGCTCGAAGAAGGAGTCGTCGATGGTGACCCGGTCGCGGCCGAGCACCTGGGCGAACACCGCGCAGAGGATCTCCTCCTGTTGGTTCCGAGGGGCACGGCCCTTGTTCTCGCCCATGGTCAGCTCCTGCCGGCGGCGGCGCGGACCCGGGCGGGCCATGCCGCGGAGTCGAGGCCGTACTGGCAGAGGAAGGCGTAGACGAGCCGTTCCAGGCCGAAGCCGACGCAGCCGCTGCGGGTCGGGCCATCCGTGCCGTGGCCGATGCCGAAGGCCTTGCCGAAGAGGTCGTCGTGGAAGTTGAAGGAGCCGACGGCGATCGTCTTTTCGGGGGCGATGTGGAGCCGCAGCTCGTACTTGAGCTCCAGCAGCCGCTGGGACCAGATGCGCTCGGAGGTGTCGGTGCCGCAGAAGAACGGGTCGTTGCCCACCTCGCAGAAGCCGCTCAGGCCGAGCTCCTCGATGAAGGCGAAGACCTTCCGCATGAAGCGTTCGCGGGCGTTCAGCACGTCTTCCCGGGACCCCATGAAAACCATCTCCCGGATGGTGAAATCCCAGAGCCGTTCCAGGCTGGTGGCGTACGCCGCCTCGAAGCGGAACGACTTGCCGCGAGAGGTGACCACGTGGAGCCGGTCCGGGTCCAACGTGCGGTCGCTGTACTGGCTAAAGGTGTGGTAGCACATCGTGGGCGGCAGGCAGTAGTCCACGTTGCCGCAGGAGTCCAGAACCGCGGAATCGATGCCGGTGGCGGCGTGTCGCTCCTGAAAGGCGCGGTAGACGTCCAGATCGTTGCGCAGCCGGGTCACGAACATCAGGTGCTGCGGGAAGGCAGTGAAGTAACCTGCCGTCTCCAGTGACTTCGTCCTGATCAGCGTCGGGTAGCGGTACTCATGGACCTCGTGGTCCTCGGCCAGCAGGTCGCACACGGCACGGTCGAAGTAGGTGAAGATGGAGAGCAGCGGCTCGCCGATGGCGACCTGTCCCTCACCGACCTCCGTCACCGCACCCGTCTTGGACAGGAGCTCGAATATGTCCTGGTGTGCGGTGCGCTGGTGCGGCGACGTCCAGACGGCCTTGGCCAGCGTCACCCACTGCTTCCGGACGTCGTTGTCCACCATGGAATTGACCTTCTCGACCAAGGCGTCGTGCGGGAGCGGCTGTTCGGAGCGGAGCGTCACGGAGCGCACTTCGCCGCCGTCGGCGTGCACCTCGAAGCCGGTGATCTCGGGCGACACGAAGAAGAGCCGGCGCTCGATCTCGGCGGCCAGCGCCTCGGGGATCGGGCTGTGCAGGTCGATCCGGGTGAGGACCTGGTTGGGGTGGGTCATGGTGGTCGATTTCCTCGCCGGTGGGAGAGCGGTCGAACGGTCCGGCGCACGGCGGCGTAGGGCCGCCGCACGCCCGCAGGGGGACTGGA